>CBIHMP010000216.1:0-6981 GCA_966211015.1 uncultured Luteolibacter sp.
AGGAAAGATTTACGCAATGATCCGCAATATGGTCAAAAACGAGACGGATGCCTGGGACCTGTCCCAGGAAGCCTTCATCAAGGCGTGGCAAGCCCTGCCGCGCTTCGAGGCGAAGGCGCGTTTCACCACCTGGCTCTACCGGATCGCCCACAACAGCGTCTATGATTTCGCCCGCCGCCGCCGCCCGGAAGGCGGGGATGAGCTGAACGACGAACTTCTGAGCCGCGACCGGATCGACCCCGCGGCCATTTCGACCCCCTCCGAAGCCCGCAGCCCGGACGACGCGCTGGCTGCCGACGAACTCCGCGTGAAGATCGGAGCCGCGCTCGCGAAGCTCTCTCCGGAGCACCGCGAAGCCGTCGTCTTGAAAGATGTCCAGGGTTTGGCGTATAAAGAGATCGCCGAGGTGATGAGCTGCTCCATCGGCACGGTCATGAGCCGCCTCTTCTACGCCAGACAGAAACTCCAAGCCCTCCTCAAGGATGAATACGATGCCCGATGAAGAAATGCTGGCCCTGTGGGTGGACGACGAGCTGACCGGCGAGTCCGCCGCCACGGTGAGCGCGTGGGCGGCCACCCAACCCGAGTGGCTGGCCCGGCGCGAGGAAGCGCGGCAGATCAAGCAACTGCTGCGCGCGCACCTGCCTGCGTCCGAGGAACCTCCTTACGCGGATTTCTTCAATTCCCGGATTTCCCGGGAAATCGCGCGGGAGGCTGTTGCCGCCGCCCCCCCGGCGAAGGCCAAGGGCGGCTTCTGGCGCTTCTTCCTGCCGGCCACGGCCGTGGCGGGCATGGCACTCTGCTTCTGGGCGGGCACCCGCGTGGTTCCTGCACGCCAGGCCGGCCCGGCGGCCCCGGTGATCGTCGCGACGGCTCCGGAGCCTGCACCGGCCCTCTACATCCCGGAACAAGGCGTCACCGCCGCCTACTTCATGTCCCCGGCGGCACATGCCGAGGTGATCGTGCTCAATGGCGTGGCCTCGCTGCCGGATAGCTTCGAGCTCCCGGACACCGCATCCGTGGAAGAACCGGCCCCGACCACCGCCGATATCACTCCGCCGCGATGAACCGACGCCGGGCGATCACCCTGATAGCTCTCGGCGGGGCGGGCATGGCAAACGCCCAGACCGACCCCGGCCGGGACGTGATCGGCACCGTCACGGTGGTGGTCTATCTCGGCACGGATGGGGATGCCACCGCCGCCGGCCCGCGGGCGAAACCCGTGCCGGACGAGGTGGCCGCGCGGCTCTCCCGGGAGGAAAAGCTGAAATTCGCCTCCTATCTGGAGATCGGCCGGGACATGATGCCGCTCTACCGGACCTACGAGAACTGGGCCAAGCCCTTCGGCGAGAGCAACGAGGTGGTCCTCCGTTTCGAGGCGCAGAGCAAGCTTTCCAAGGAGCTGATGCGGATGGACGTGGAGCTGTGGGTAAGCCGCAAAAAGATCCTCAAGACCGATGCCGCCATGACCCCGGACAAGCCCCTGCTGGTACTGGGACCCGAGTGGCGCGGCGGCCGCCTGATCATCTCCGTGGAGCTGAAGCCCGGGAAGCCGAAGTCAAAGTGAGGGCGGGAGGCCGCTCAGCCGCCACACGCCCTTCATCCCGCCTTTCCGGTATTCGGCCCCCTCGTCCACCTGGCCGACGCTGAAGAAGGAGCCGTCGAATTCCGCCCACAGCGCCGGGCAGGGATTCATGAAGGCTCCCAGATTGACGACCAGCTTTCCGCGCCTCCTCCAGATGCCCGCGCGGTGGAAATGGCCCTTCACGACGATCTCCGCACGCGGGAAGTAGCCTTCCGCAAACCGGGCCGCAGCCTCCGACTGCAGGGCCCACACGCGCAGGATCTCGAAGGCCCGGCGAGGCGGCCTCACCGCATCGAGCACGCGTTGCCAGAGCTTCTGCCCTTTCGGATAATCGGCGGTGCGCAGGACCAAGGCGATTTCCCGCGCCAAGGCGATCCGGGCCGCCGGGTCCCCGGCCGCCGCACGATGCCGGTCCCACAAGGCCCGTACCTGCTCGTGCCGCGAGAAGCATTCACGGGTCCAGGGCGAGCCTTCCGCGAAGAAGGTGTCCCCATGGGTCACGAGGATGCGTCCCTCCGCCAGCTCCACCCAGCCGGGCCCCGGCCAACCGGGATCGTGATTGCCGGACAGGAAGACCGCTTCCGCTCCCTCCTGCGCGCAGATCGCTTTCAGCTCCTCCAGCATCTCCGCGGAGCGATCCCGGAAAATGCGCGCGAGTTCCTGCCAGGTGTCGCCGTTGAAAACCACTGTTCCCGCCCCGGCGATCAAGGGGCGGAAGCATTCCACGGAAGAAATCCGGGACACCCGGTGCCCGAGGTGCAGATCGGAAAGGATGCGGACCGGGAGGATCATGCCTTCGCGAGCGCGCGCTGGCGGACGGCTTCGTAAAGACAGACGCCCGCCGAGACGGAGGCGTTGAGGCATTCCACCTTTCCGGCCATCGGGAGCTTCGCCAGGAAGTCGCAATTCTCTTCCGTCAGGCGGCGCATGCCTTTTTCCTCGGCCCCGATCACGAGAGCCAGCGGGCCCTTCAGATCGAGGTCGTAGAGCAGCTTGTCGGTGTGGTCGGTCGTGCCGACGATCCAGACGCCCGCCTTCTTGAGATGCTCCATCGTCCGCGCCAGGTTCGTCACCTGCACGAAGGGGACGTGATCGGCAGCGCCCACGGAAATCCGGCGGACGGTCTCGGTGATGCTCGCCGATTTGTCCTTCGGCGCGACGACCGCATGGACACCCGCGCCGTCCGCCGAACGGAGGATCGCCCCGAGATTGTGAGGATCCTGCACGCAATCGAGGATCAGGAGGAAAGGCACCGGCTTCTCCGCAACGATCCGCATGAGATCGTCTTCATCGAGCGCCGGCGCGGAGGAAGACGATGGTTCGGGCTCGTTCCTGCGGGCGTGGCGGTTGTCACGGGCTTCATGCTCGCGGCGGCGGGGCTTCATGGGCGGCGAGGATGGAGAAGAATTTCGCAATCATCAAGAGCTCGGCGAAATCTTCCGAACGGTACGGAAACGAACGCCCGGCATGGATCATCCGTCATTGGGGCCGGAGCGTGATTCCCGTCGCGGTAACCTCTACCACCAAATTCGCCTCTCGGGCGATCCGATTCAAGGCGTCCCAAGCGGAGATCCCCCTCTCTTCGAGCGCGATAATTCTCCTCGCCTCCGGAGGCCCTGCCGTCCTCATGACTCCGACTTCACCGTCCCTAGCCTCTTCTTCGCCCGCAGCGTCATACGGTTCACCCTCCCGTCTTCCAATTGAAAAAGAGATCCCGCGCTTCGTGTGCTCCACAGTCGAATCCGGATCGAGCTCGATGATACGGACCCGCAGGAACTCCACCGCCTCTTCCACGCTCGTATCTTCAAAGGCGATCACCGGGATGATAATCGATTTCAATTTGCCCCGGATGAAGTTCTCCGCGGAAGACGCGGTCGCCGGACGCGGCCGTTTCGAGGCTTTGGCTGGTTCGCGGAAGCCGGCATCCGCTTGGGAAGGAGCGTTACGAACTAGTCGCCCCCCATTCGGTCCGGCCGGGCCTCCCGAGCTGTCCGTTTTCACACACCCGCGATTCGTTAAAATCCATCCGGCAAGCAGGACGTAGCCTGCGTATGGAAAAATCGATTTCACCAGCAGGGCATCTACTATCAGCGCGTCGCCCCGAAGTCCCGTCGGATCTTCCCCCTTGCATGAAGAACGGGGCCGATTCAGAGGAACCCCTTAAGGGGCGGCCGCTTGCTGGACTTCTTCGAGCGCATGCTCGTTCTCATCCAGCGCCAGTTCCTCCTCTTGCCGTTGCAGCGCTTCCTTGGTGTAGATTCTAAGCCGGAAGTCCTCGAAGAGAGCATACACGCAGGGCACCAGCAGCAGGGTATTGAAGAGGTTGATCAAGCCACCGAAGGCGAGGCTGACCGCCATCGGGATCAGGAATTTCGCCTGCACGCTGGTCTCCGTGATCATCGGCAGCAGGCCGATGAAGCTGGTGACCGAGGTGAGGAAAATCGGGGTGAACCGCGCCTTTCCGCCGCGCAATACGGCCTCGTACGCGGAGTGGCCCTCGCGCCGGTAGCGGTTCATGAATTCCACCAGCACCAGGCTCTCGTTGATCACCACGCCCGCGAGCGCGATCACGCCGATGATGCTCATGACGCTGAAGTTCATCCCGAAGAAGATGTGGCCCAGCACCGCGCCGATCATCCCGAAGGGAATCACGCTCATGACGATGAGCGGCTGCACGTAGCTGCGCAGCGGCAGCGCCAGCACCATGTAGATCCCGAAGAGCGCGAGCACGAAGCCCTTCGAGAGGTCCGACACGCTTTCCCGCTGGTCCTTCTGCTCTCCTTGGAAGCCCCACATCACGGAGGGGAATTTCTCGTGCATGCGGGGAAAGACGTCCGTGCGCATCCACTCCACCACCTCGTTCGCGTTGGCGTTGGGATTCGTGCGGTCGATGTCGGCGGTGACGTTGATCGAGCGGAAGCGGTTGGCACGGCGGATGATTGCGTAGCCGCGGCCCTCCTCGGCCTCCGCCACCTCGGTGAAAGGAATCTCCTCCCCTTCGGGGGTGCGGATCCGCATGTCGGAGAGATTCTGGAGGCTGCGGCGCTCCTCATAGGGATAGCGCACATAGACGCGCACCTCGTCCCGGCCACGCTGGAGCCGCTGCACCTCTTCCCCGTAGAACGCCTGGCGCACCTGCCGCGCGATCGTTTCCAAGCGCAGGCCCAGCGCCTCGCCCGCGGAGGTGACCCCCAGCTTCACCTCGCGTTTCCCCTCGAGGTTGCTGTCCCCGATGTCGATCACGCCTTCCTGGGTGGCGAGCTCCGCCTTCACGAACTCCGCCGCGGCATCCAGCTCCTCCATGTCGGGCCCGGTAAGTTCCAGATCCACCGCATTGCCTCCCGCGGAAGTCTGGAGCTGGAAGGAAAGCTCCACCGCGCCGGGAATCGGCCCGACGCGTTTCCGCCATTCGGCGATGATCGAGTCCGCCAGCAGTTCCGGGCGATTCCGCGAATCCGCACCCTGCAGTTCGATGGTCACTTCGCCCACATTCACCCCCCTCGAAGCCTGCAGGCTGAGGCCGGGCGTGTAGGGCTGGGAGCCCACGCTGGCGAGCAGGTGCTTGATGATCGGGCGGCCCTTTTCGTCCTGTACGTCCTTCTGGATCGCCAGGGCGGCTTCCTCGATCTTCCGCACCGCCGCTTCGGTGGTTTCCACCGGCACGCCGTTCGGCAGGGTAAGCTTCGCACTGATGATTTCCGCCTCCACCCGCGGGAAGAACTCGAACTTGATCAGGCGGCCGCTGGCCAGCAGGCCGAGGGTGATGAAGAGCACCGCGGCGAAGCCCGCCACGGTGGCGTGCCGCCAATGGACCAGCACTTTCAGCAGCGGCCCGTACACCTTCTTTACGAAAAGATCCAACGTCCCCGCGACCTTCTGCTGGAGCCGCAGGAAGCGATTCGGGTGATTCGGGTCCACCGGCTTCAGGTGGGCCAGGTGGGAAGGCAGGATGAGGTTTGTCTCGATCAGCGAGACGATGAGCACCGGGATCACGATCCACGGGATCTGCCGCCAGATATTCCCGCTCACCCCCTGCACGCCGAACATCGGCATGAAGGCGATCATGGTGGTGAAGACCCCGAAGGCCGCAACGCTCATCACCTCCCAAGTGCCGCGCGGCGCGGCCAGATGAGCAGGCTCGCCCTGCTCGATGCGTTCGTTCACCCGCTCGCCGACCACGATCGCATCGTCCGTCACGATGCCGAGCACCAGGATGAAGGCGAAGAGCGAGATCATGTTCACCGAGATATCTCCGTAGGGCAGCGCGATCAGCGCGCCCGCGAAGGCGATGGGAATACCCAGCGCCACGTGGAAGGCCAGCGCGGGCCGCAGGAACAACGCGAGCGCGATGTACACGAGCACGAAGCCTTGGAAGCCGTCATTCAGGAGGAGATGGATGCGCCCCTCCAGCAGCACCGACTCGTCGTTCCAGATCTCCAGGTCCACGCCCTTCGGAACGTGCGTGGCCTTCTCCGCCACGAATTCGCGGACCAGGCGCGCCACCCGCAGGGTGTCCTCGTCGCCGGTGCGGAAGATATTCAGGATGATGGCCGGGTGGCCGTCATAGCGGGAGTAGAGGTCTTCCTCCTTGAAGCCATCCACCACCTTGCCGATATCGGAAAGCTTCACCACGGTCCCGTCCGGCCGGGTGACGACGGTGATCTTTTCGATGTCCGCGGCCTCGTAGCGGCGGTTCTGGGCACGGATCAGGATTTCACCCGCCTTGGTGCGGACGGAGCCGCCGGGCAGGTCGATGGAAGTCGAGCGCACCGCCTCCGCCACCTGCTCGAAAGTGAGGCCATACTCGCGCAAGGTGTTCTCGGAGACTTCGATGGAAATTTCGTGGTCCCGCACTCCTGCCAGGTCGATCTGCGTGATGCGCGCCTCGCCGAGGATGGCATTCGCGACGCTGCGCTTGATGCCCTCCCAGGCATTCTCCGGGGCCTTGCCGCCGTAAGCCATCAGATCGTCCCGCACGTCTTCCGCGATGGCCCGGAGGGTGCGTTCGTCGGTATCCGCGGTCACCGCCAGACTCATCACCTGGTTCTTGATGAGGACATCCGCGATGATCGGCTTTTCGACGCTCTCGGCGAAATTCTGGATCGCATCGACGCGGCTCTTCACGTCGTTCAGCACCTTGCGCGTGTCCTTCCCGGAAGCCACCTCCACGACCACCACGCCCATGCCTTCCGAGCTGGTCGAGGTCAGGCGTTCAATGCCATCCAGATCCTGGATCGCTTCCTCGATGGGAAGGCATACCCCTTTCTCGACCTCCTCCGGCGTGGCGTTCGGATACGGGGTTTGGACGGTGATGAAATTCGAGGAGATCTCCGGGAAGATCTCCTTCTTCAATTTGATCCACGTGAAAAGCCCGCCCACGATCAGGGCGAACATCA
>CBIHMP010000217.1:0-6957 GCA_966211015.1 uncultured Luteolibacter sp.
AATCGTTCACCATGGCTACCGCTTGCGCGAAGGTTTCTTCGTCGCTGCAGCGGCTGAAAAGGGGAGCTTCCGCGCCGAACATCTCCGGGACCTCGGTCATCAGGACCGTTCCGCCCCAACCGCACAATCTGTCGGCTGCACGTCCCACCAAGGGATTCGCGGTAATGCCGCTGAAGCCGTCGCTACCCCCGCACTTGATGCCGACCACGAGTTCGGAAGCCGGAATGGGGACCCGGACGGCGCCGGCGAGATTTCCGACCAGTCCGTCGATCGCTTCGAGACCGTGCTCGATCTCGTCGCCCACCTCCTGGGCGTTGAAGTAACGGATGCGGGCCGGATCGAGATTTTCCGTCCGCGCCAGAAAGGAACGGATCGAATTGTTCTCGCAGCCGAGGCCCAGGATCAGCACTCCGGCGGCATTCGGATGAGACGCCAGACCCGCCAGGATTTTCTGTGTAAGGCCGAGATCGTCTCCAAGCTGCGAACATCCATAGGGATGCGTGAAGGCATGGATGCCGTCGATCACGCCTCCCGGGACCACATGACGGCGGCTTGCGATTTCGGCGATGCGTTGGCTGGGGACATTGACGCAAGCGACCGTGTTGATGATCCAGATTTCATTCCGCGTTGCTGCCCGGCCGTCGGGCCGACGGTAGCCGAGGAAGGTGGGCATCTCCTGGCCTTGCTCGTGAACCGGCGGCGCCTCCTCGTAGCGGAGCTCCGTCTGGTCCGAAAGCAAGGTCGCCATGTTGTGGCTATGAACATGGTCGCCCGCCCGGATCGACACCGTGGCCCGCCCGATGGGGAAGCCGTACTTCATCACCGTGTCGCCCGCTTTGATATCCGCCAGCGCAACCTTGTGCCCGGCGGGAACCCCATGTAATTGCATATTCCCCCAAGACGTGCCCGGCAGGATCTCTGCGATCGCAACCGCTACGTTGTCGTCCGGATGAATTTGAATGAGGTCCTTCATTCTTCCGTGCTCTTTCTCAAACGGCTGCTCCGGCGATGGCGAGAGCCTCGCGTGTGAGGCGGGTGATCTCGCCCCAGCGGCCTTCGCGGATCAATGACCGCTCCACCATCCAGGATCCGCCCACCGCGGCGACGATGGGTAACTTCAGATACCCGGCGAGGTTCTCCACAGTGATTCCTCCCGTGGGAATCAGTTTAGCCCCGGTATGACCGTAGGGACCGGCGAGGGCCTTGATCATTGCGGGACCTCCGGCCGCTTCCGCGGGGAAAAACTTCAGGAGCTTGCAGCCCAAGGAAAGAGCCTGCTCCACCTCTCCCGGAGTCATCACTCCGGGAGAGAAATGCAGACCGCAAGACGCGGCCTTCCCAACGATCACGGGATTCAGCCCCGGAGCCAGACCGAAGGAAGCACCGGCTTCGGCCGCTCTGCTGACTTGCTCTTCTTCAAGCAACGTTCCGGCACCCAGCAGCATTTCCGGAAAGGATGAAGCGATCCTTCTGATGGATTCCTCTGCGGCCGGGGTCCGGAAGGTGATCTCGATGATGTCCAATCCCCCCGCCAGCAACGCCTCGGCAAGAGGCTCCGCGGCGCCCGTGTCATCCAGAACCACTACCGGGACAATTCGTTTCTGCTGGATACGGTCGATCACTGTAATAGGCGGAGTGGGACGTTCAAGGCGCCGGACGGAGCACCCGGCGCGGAAGCGGACTTCGAACCGCGGTTCGATCTCGTCCAAAATCGGCTTGAATTCAAATACAAAATCTAAAATCATATTTGAAATTGAAAGAGGACACTCGCAAGGCCGCAAGTGAAGCGGGTCGCTATGGCGCGCCGGCCCTCGACAAGGGCCTGGACATTCTGGAGCACCTCTCCCAGGAGAGGCTCCCTCTCAGCCAGCTTGAGATCGCGCGCGCGCTCGCCCGGACCCCGGGGGAAATTTACCGGATGCTAATGTGCCTCGAGGAGCGGGGCTACGTCATCCGCGATGAAGGAACGGGGAAATTCCGCCTCACCCTGCGTCTCTACGAAATGGGTCACCGGCAGAATGCCACGACGCTTCTGCGCCGGGCTGCCCGCTTGCCGATGGAGGCCCTGGCAGAAGAGGTCGGCCAGGCGTGCCACCTTAGCGTTTTGAGCGGCAGGATGCTTCTGGTGATGATGGAGCGTATACCTCTTTGCAAAGTCTGTCTTGCGGTGGGGGAGGGATCGCGGATCCCGGTTCTCCGGACCACCTCGGGCAGGCTGCTGATGGCGAAATGGCCGGAGGAAGAAACGCTGGAGTTCCTGGATCAGTTGGAAGACTTCACATCGCTTTCCAAAGCGAAGCGCGAAAAGCTGCTCGGCGAACTTTCCGAACTACGCGGCGCATCGCACCTTCACGCTCCAAGCGGCATGACGGAGGGCGTCGCGGACATCGCGGTGCCGGTCGGTGAGCCGGGCTCGGAGGTCGCGGGAGCGCTGGTGATCTCCTACCTCTCCGGCACCAGGCACGCGGAACAGCTCGCCCGGAAGTATCTGGACGCGCTGCTGCAGAGCGCTACGGAAATGAATCGGAATCTGGGGATCCTGGCGTGAGTCGCTTCCCCTCCGATCGCGTTCCCCTCGGTATGCCGTCGTCCGGAACCTCCGGCGTCGATCCGGTATCGGTGTTTCCGGTTCCATCAGCCTTCGGCCCGGCAGCTGGTCCCGATATCGGGGGCTGTTGCACTGATCCGCGGATCACCCCGCAAAAAAAATCGGGTTACCTGTCCGGTTTATCCGGAAGTTTCCGCCTGGTTGAGGTAGCAGCCCGTGAAAAGGGGCGGCGCATCAACCCATGAAAAAACCAAGCTCCCCTGGGCTGCGACTCGTCGTGGCCTCGCTCGTCGCGCACACCGTTTCTCAAGCGGCCCTGATCAGCCACGATTCGTTCACGGGCTACACCCCCGGCGATCTCCCGGCAAATCCCTCGCCCGCCGTCACTGGCTATACAGGGAGTTGGGGGGATGCTGCGTTCGGAAATGCCGAGCCCGCGATCACTTCCGGCTCTTTGACCTACGGCGACGGCCTTTACGCGGGATCCTCCGGCGACATGGTCAGCAAGGGGGCCGACGCGGGCGGAATCGGAGCGGACAACAGCGGCCGGACGTTCCGCCTGCTCGATAGCACCCTCGCGGTGGGAGCTACAACCTCCGGCACGCTCTACCTCAGTTGGCTTTTCCAGACCGGTAACGAAAACGCTGCGGCGAATCCCAATACCTATCAAACGCTTGCCCTCTGGAACGGCGACGCCGGGACGGATTCGCTCCGCGATTTTGAAGCAGGAATCGCTGGCGGGGACTTCGCGACCGGCAACTATGGATATCGGGTGGACAGCAACACCCCGGTCAATCTTGGAGTGGCCGCTGATGCGACGGTGCATCTCTTTGTCGCGAAGTTCGAGCTCAACGCTACCGCCGATAGCGACAGTGTGACGGTGTGGCTCGATCCCGCGCTCGGTGGCACTGGTGACCCTACCGGAGGTTTCACCCTCAGCGGCCGGAATCTGGCATGGGACCGCCTTGTGCTCTCTGACTTCGCGAGCAACTCGTCGGCTTGGGATGAAGTCCGATGGGGCTCTGATTTCAATTCGGTGACCGTTCCTGAGCCCGCTACGGCAGCTCTGGGCTCTCTCGCTGTCCTCATTCTGCTCCGGCGTCGCAGAAACTGATCCCTGTGCGGCTGAACGCAGACCAATGCGTTCAGCGCTCTTCTTTACAAACTGATCATTTCGATGAGGACCGATATCATTCTAGTTCTAGGCGTCGGCCTCCTGTTCCCGGTGGCGAGCAGGGCCGATATTGTCAGCCAGGATTCCTTTTCGGCCTACGCCGCCGGTGCCGAACTGTCTGGCCAAAACCCGACGATCAACGGCTATCTCGGCGCTTGGACTGACATCGCCTTCGGCAATGCCCAGCCCGTGGTGATTGCCGAGAGCTTAACCTATGCGGGCGCCAACTATGCCGCGGGCGGAGGAAATCGCGTTGGCAAAGCAGCCGACGCTGCCGGCATCAACGCGGACAATTCCGGGCGCACCGAGCGCTTGCTCGATGCCGCCTTGGTGGCAACCGATGCTTCCAGCAAGACGATCTATTTGAGCTGGCTTTTTCGCACCGGAAATGAAGGCACCGCGGCAAACGCGAACACCTATCAGACGCTGGCGCTATGGAACGGTACAGGCGCAACCGACGGCCTCCGCGATTTCGAGGCAGGCATTGCAGGGGGAGATTTTGCCACAACCAACTACGGATTCAGGGTCGATAACAACGCGCCCGCCGATCTGAACGTCGCCCCGGACGCGAATGTTCACCTTTTCGTCGCCAAGTTCGTCTTGAGCGACGTCGCCTTGGGCGATAGCGTTACCGTCTGGATCGACCCGTTACTGGGCGCGGGTGAACCCGCGGGTGGTGTAGCCGTTAGCGGAAAGGATCTGGCATGGGACCGTCTGGTTCTTTCTGACTACGCAAGCAACTCCTCCGACTGGGATGAGATCCGGTGGGGAACGACTTTCGACGATGTCACCACGGCATCCGTCTTTCCCTCCATGCCGGTTTTTGAGGCCCAGCCGATGCCATTCACCGGTGAGGTCGGCGGCACGCTGCTACTTCAAGCGGGAGCGATCTCTTCGCCCGCCCCTGCCTACCAGTGGCAAAAGTCCGCTGACGGCATTTCCGGATGGGCCGATATCGAGGGAGCGACCACAGCTTCGTACGAGGTTCCGTTTGCCGTCTATGGGGATCGTGGCTTTTACCGCGTTGTCGCTACCAATGCCAACGGAAGCGCGACGAGTGAAACAGTGCAGGTCGAGCTAGCCTACCCGGCGCCGGACATTCTCACTCAGCCGGCATCCAAATCCGTAGAACAAGGGAGCCAAGTCCAATTCACCGTTTCAGCGGGCGGGCTGGGTAACCTGACCTACCAGTGGTTCAAGGACTCCGACCCGATCCTGGATGCAACCCTCGACACCTTGGTGCTGACCAACGTCCAGGAGAGCCACGAGGGAACGTATTGGGTTAGAATCACGGACGATGCGGCCACTGCCGATGGCCTCCCGGTCACAACGATCGACTCGCAGATCGCGACACTGGACGTTTTTGTCATGCCCTCCGGTTTGATCAGTCACGACCCTTTCAGTATTGCAGGTGGCTACGTCGCGGGCGAACTGCCGGCTCAAGATCCAGCCATTGGCGGTTACAGCGGGGCGTGGACGGACATAGACAATGGCAATGTCGAGCCGGCGATCACCTCCGGCTCCCTCACCTACGCCAACCCTTTTTACCTCGGGTCCTCCGGTGACAAGGTCAGTGTTCCGACGGACGTGGCGGGTGGTGAGACTGCCGTCACCAATAGCGGTCGCGCATTTCGTCTGCTGGATGGCCCGCTGCAAGCGAGCGAAGGAACCAACGGCGTCCGCTATTTGAGCTTCCTGTTCCAGAGCGGTCAGGAGACCGGCGCGACGATCTATCAGATGCTTCATCTCAACCAGGGGAACGGCGATGCAAACCGGAACTTCGACCTCGGTTTGACAACCAACGGTGCTCAAACAGGGTTGGAGTACAGTTTCGGTGTGGACGGCATCTATACCACTACCGCGGTGCCCTCGGACACGAACGTCCACCTATTCGTCGTGAAGTTCGCCCTCTCGCCGGACGCCCTGAGCGACGCGGTCACGGTATGGGTGGATCCCGCCTTGGGTTCGGGTGAGCCGGCGGGCGGCGTGGCTGTCAGCGGAGTCGAGCTCACCTGGGATCGTCTCTCGATCTCGGACTATGATGGCAACTCCGCCGCGTGGGACGAGATTCGCTGGGGAACGACGTTTGATAGCGTGACGCTCAATCCGAACCCTCCCGCCGGGTATGCCGCTTGGATCGCTGCTTACCCGGGAGTCGGGACAGAGACCGGCTTCGAGGAGGATGCTGATGATGATGGCATCAAGAACGGCATCGAGAACGTGTTCGGAACCGACCCTTCGATCGCCAACGCGGGTATCACCCAGGTGGCTACAACGGGTAACACGGTGACTTTCCAACACCCTCAATCCGGCGGGCAGGCGGGTGACGTCAGCGCGGCTTACAAGTGGTCCACCGACCTCGTCGATTTCAACGCCAGCGGCGCGACTGATGGCGGTACTACCGTGACAATCACCTCATTCTTGAACACCCCGGTGGCAGGTACGACGACCGTCACCGCCACTGCCACCGGCACGCAGCCTGCGCGCCTGTTCGTCATCCTGGAGGCAACGAATACTCCTCCCTAGCACCTCACTCCGCCTCGGGTTGGCAGGCCTTTGAACGACGCTTTGGGTTCGCGTGTTTGAAAGCCTGCCGTGGCGGAATGCCGGCCGGAGTGGGGACGCCCGCTCCGGCCTCTTTTTTGAAACGAAATCGCGATGATTCCCGCTAAATCCATCATTCTTTCATTCCTGCCGCTGTTGCCCGCGGGTGCCCAATACCTAAGCCATGAGCCGTTCGCCGCATATTCCGTCGGCGCAGAGCTTCAATCCGCCGGCAACCCCGTGGTGGGGGGCTACGCCGGGGATTGGACCGATATCGACTTCGGGGATTCCGAACCGGCGGTGTCCGACGCGTCGCTTTCCTATGGCGATCCCGACTATGCCGGTTCATCAGGCGCAAAGCTTGGGAAGCAGGCCGATCAGTCCGGTATCGGCTCCGGCACCAGCGGTCGGGTTTACCGGCTATTGGATGAGTCCCTCAAGGTGCAAAACTCGACGACCGGCACCCGCTACCTAAGCTGGCTCTTTCGCACCGGGAACGAGAACGCCGCAGCCGACCCCGCGGTGTATCAAACGCTCGCCCTCTATCAGGGCAGCACTGCTGACGCCGATCGCAACTTCGACGCGGGCGTCGCGAGCAATGACTTCGGGACTCAGAACTTCGCCTTCCGGGCGGAAAACAGTTCCACTCTCCGGGGCAACCTCAATGTGGCAAGAGACACCAACGTCCACC
>CBIHMP010000218.1:0-6929 GCA_966211015.1 uncultured Luteolibacter sp.
CGGCTACGGCGGCGGTGGTGCCAAGGGTGGCTACGGCGGCGGTGGCGGCGGCAAGGGCGGCTACGGTGGCGGTGGCGGTGGTCGCGGCGGCAAAGGTGGCGGCTACGGCGGCGGCGATTGGGATTGATCCCTCCGACCGTGTTGAAATTCTTTCCGGCCCCGCTTCCCCACAGGGAAGCGGGGCTTTTCTTGAGAGGCCGGAGACCCGGCTTCCATCTCTCCGCTTGCCCTTGAGCTTGCCGCTCCAACAGGAATGTTGGATGCTTCAAATCGTTCCATGGCACCGGCTTCCGTCAATATCGCCCGCGTCCTGTATTTGCTGGTTTGCGCCGGGGCCGGTTATGCCGTCGCGTCGATCACCAAAGGCACGGCGATCGAGGTCTCGACCTTCCAAGGCCTCTGCGGAGGCCTCTTCGTGGGCGGGATTTTTGTCTGGATCGAGCTTCTCATCAAAGGATTCAGCCTGCGGTCCTTTTCCACCGCCACCTTCGGGCTGCTTGTCGGCGTGTTCTGTGCCTGGCTACTGACCCGCCTCCAGATTTTCGATCTGGTGAATATCACCTTCCGGGACCGGCTGAGCGCCACCGAGAATGCCGCCGATATCGCCTCCACCCTGACGCTGAGCTTGAATCTCCTGCTCTACGCGACCTTGGGTTTCCTCGGCGCGGTGGTCGCCCTCAGGAGCAGCAGGGATGACTTCGCGTTCATCTTGCCTTACGTCCGCTTCCGGCAGGACAGCAGCACCGGCCAGCCCGTGGTGCTGGATGCGGAAACCGTCATGGACGGGCGTGTCGCGGGCGTGATCCGCTCCGGCTTCCTGCGGGGCCGGCTGGTGATCCCCAGGTTCGTTCTGGATGAGATCCAGGTCCTCGCGAATTCGCCTACCCAGGCGAAGCGGGAGAGGGCGGAGCGCGGCCTGGCCTCCCTGGAGTCCATGCGTGCCGCCAATGACATCCAGGTGAGCATCGAGGACGCAGGCGTGAACGGGGATGAAACGATCCACAGCCGTCTCCTGCACATTGCCCAGCTCCTGGGGGCGCGGCTGATGACCAGCGACGAGAGTTTGTGCAAGGTGGCCAAGCTCCGCGGCCTGGACGTGCTGAATCTCGATGAACTGCTCGACGCCCTGCGGCCTTCCGTCGGGGTCGGGGAAAAAATCCGCCTCGCGCTGGTGCGGGGCGGGAAGGACGATCATCAGGGAGTGGGCTACATGCCGGACGGCACGATGATCGTGGTCAATCACGCGGTGAAGAAGATCGGCACGACGCAGGATGTGATCGTGATCAGCACCCTGCAGACCAGTTCCGGCATGATGGTCTTCGCCGAGCTCGCGGGAATCTGATTTCCCGGGCTCGGAAGCAATCGATCAGCGGCGGCGCTGTTGCCAATCGCGGATCGCTCCGCCGAGGTGGCGGATGGTGGCGCTCGCCGTGCACACCGGACTATCCGGAAGGCTCAGCTCTGCCGCACGACCGCAGAGCCATGCTCCCAGGGATGCCGCGTCCGGCCCGGCCAATCCTTGCGCCAGGAAGGTCCCGATCACTCCGGCCAGCGTGTCGCCCTGGCCTCCGGAAGCCATTCCCGCGTGTCCGGTCGGGTTGAATCGCAGCGCCTCTCCAGGCGCGCACACCAGCGTCCGCGCGCCTTTCAGCAACAGCGTGGAAGGATACCGGGATACGAAAGCGCGACATGCCGCCTGCCGGTCCGCGGCCGGCAGGTCGGGAGCGAGACGGCTGAATTCACCCGGGTGGGGAGTCAGGACTTGGGATGGTTTCAGAATCCCGAGCCGTCCGGTCGCGGCGATACGGTTCAGAGCGTCGGCGTCCAGCACGGTCGGGCGCGAATCCTCCGCGAGACGGGCCAGCAGCCCGGCATGGTAGGCTTCGGTGCAATTGCCGGTACCGGGGCCGATGACGAGGGCATCGTGCCGGGCGTCGAACGCATCCCCCACGGGATCGGGCGAGACGCGCAGCATGATCTCGGGAGGCATGGCACCGGCCGCATCCTGTGGGAAACCGGTCTCCACATGTACTGTCACGAGGCCCGCCCCTGCATGAAGCGCGGCCCGGGCGCAGAGGACGGCGGCTCCGCTCATGCCGGGCGAGCCCGCCAGAATGCCGACGCGGCCCGCATCGCCCTTGTGAAAGTCATGCGCGCGGGGCGGCAGCAGGCCGGAGAAAGCTTCCGGACAGAAGAAGGCAGGGTCGGATCCTGCCGGAAGGGGGAGGTCTGCCAGAGGCACGAGAACGATGCGGCCGGAGCGGAGGATGCCGTTTGCGGTGCTCAGGCCGATCTTCGGCACGCCCACTGTCAGAGTAAGGTCTGCGGTCACGGCATCGCCCTCGCCTGAGTCGGCATCCAGCCCCGAGGGGAGATCCATGGCGGCGACGATCGCGCCTTGCTCCCTCCTCAGCTCGGCCATCTCCCGCGCCAGAGCAGCCAGAGGCTCGCGTAGCTCGCCCCTGGCGCCGATTCCGAGCAGGCCGTCCAGCAAGAGCAGCGGACCGCCGCTCCGGTTTGCCGGGGGCGCATCTTCGGGAGCGATCCCCAGCTCGCGCGATTTCCTCCGCGGCAGGACACCCCATGAGGTCTCGGGAAAAGCGGCCCGGATCGAGACCGCCCACCCCGCCTTCCGCAGATGGTGGAGGGCCACGAGGGCATCGCCCGCATTATTGCCCTTCCCCAGATAGCCGGTTGCCCTCCCGGGCGAGGGAAACTGGGCGATCAGGCGCGCCGCGATGCCCTCCCCGGCGAGGTCCATCAGCCGCTCGGCTGAAACCCCGCGGCGGAAAGCGGCCTCCTCAAGCGACCGCATGGCCGCGCCGGTGACAAATGACATGCCCGCACGCTAGCGGATCAACCCGCCCGGCGGAAGCGAACGATGCCGTCGGCGATACCTTCCGCAAGAGATTGGCGGAACCACGCGGATTTCATCCGGTTGCGCTCCGTCGCATTGCTGACGAATCCGCACTCCACCAGGATCGAAGGGCAGCGCGTGTTGCGGATCACGTAAAAGCGGGCGAATTTGACGCCGCGGTTCACCGCCCGGACCTTCGACATGATGCCGGAGTGGACGGAGGAGGCGAGAGAGTGGCTTTGCGGGGTATTGAAGAAGGTTTCCAAACCGGACACCCCTTGTTTCCACGTGTAGTTGTAGTGGACGCTCACGAAGATCGCATCCGAGTAGCGGCTGGCGATACGGACGCGCTCCGGGAGGGAAATGAAATAGTCGCTGCGGCGGGTCATCACCGTGCGGAAGCCGCGCTTCTTCAGCTCGTTCTCCAAGCGGGTAGCGGTATCCAGTGCCAGATGCTTCTCATACACCATGCCCCATGGTCCGCCCTTGTCGTGCCCCCCGTGACCGGGGTCGATGACGACCGTCCGGAAAGAGCGCGCGTGGGCGGTGGCCCCCGTGAAGGCCAGGAAAAGCAAAGCGAGAATCAGGCGGGGAAGACCGTTCATGGGGAAAGTCGTTAAGCGACGGAGAAAATTTAGATTATTTAAATATAACGAAGTCTCCTGTAAAGGACGATTTCTCTCGGGCGAAGCCGGAACGGCTCACTGGAAAATGAAGGGCGGCCGTTCGGACGCCTTCCTCACCCGGCCACGCGCTTCCGCCTCGGCCTTCGGATCGTAGGGGATGCTATTCGCCACCTGGACCGAACCTTCGCGCATGGTGAAAAGCTGGGGGTCCACGCCGCCGGCGGCCTTGTGGAGATCGTTGCCCAGCAGCGTGCCGTCCGGGCCCACTCGCGCGTGGGACCAGACGTCCGGACCGATCAGGTAAAGCACGTGCATCACCTGGTGGTTGTCGAGCGTCACCGAGGGCTTGCGGAAGTTCAGATATTCGCCGAGCGAGTGGGTTTGCAGCGGGCTGCCCGTCTTCAGGTTCACCACTTGGGCGTAGAGCGTGGCTTTCTTCCCGCCGGTGAAGTTCAGCACGCGGAACTCGCGCATCTGCCCGGCCTTGCCCGGGAGGCCCACCCGCTGGGACCAGTAGGGGCGCGCGGTATTAATATTGAAGAGCAAGCGGTTCGAAATGAAGCCGTCGGTGGTCTGCCCGGGCAGCCTCACCACGCCATATACCGAAAAGTTTCCCATTTCCCGCAGCGGGTAGATCTGCGCGAGGTCGAAAGTCTTGGCCATGGTCTGGCCGAGCGGGATCTGAACGGCCCCGAAGGCCGTCTGCCCGATGGCGGTCAGGGGCACGCCGCGGCTCGAGGTCACCGTGAAATCGATCCAGCCCAGACGCTTGTTCCCCTGCAGGGTGAGATCCTGGCCGGACTGATTCGTGATGCTGACGGTGACCGGCACCGGCTCCCCTGCCACGAAGGTTTTGCGCGCCATTTGCAGCCGCACCTCGATCTGAGCTTGGGCGGTCGCCGCGAAAGCGCAGAGAAGGGCGAGGGGAAGGAGGGTGCGGAGTCCGATCATGGGCCGCAGGCCTAGCCTAGGGACGCTGCCGCGTCAACCCAACGGGTCGCATCACCCTTCTAACCGTCGTTTCCCGGTTTCAAGCAGCCTAGACGTAGTGCAGGGCCTTCGCCCGCACCGCGATGTCGGCTTCCCGATCCAGCAGCTCCTGAATGGGATCCCAGCGCCCGGCCACCAGTGCGTCGCGGGCGGATTCCGGGATGCTGAGCGGGAAGTCATGGCCCGCCGAGGAGCGCACGCGCTTGCCCACCAGGTCGATCGTGATTTGCACCGCGGGATCTGCTTCCACCGCTTGGCGGAGCTGGTCGATCTCGTCCGCCTCCAGCGTCACGCAGGGCATCGCCAGCGTGGTGGAATTCCCGAAGAAGATCTCGGCGAAGGATTGGGCGATCACCGCCCTGAAGCCGTATTTGCTGAGCGACTGGGGCGCGTGCTCGCGGGAGGAACCGCAGCCGAAGTTCACCCCGGCCAGCAGGATGGTCGCCCCGTCGAAACGCGGGTCGTTCAGGGGATGCTCGGTCTTCTCGCCGGTGGTCGGGTCGAAGCGAACGTCGTAAAAGGCGAATTCGCCCAGACCGTCGAAGGTGACGCACTTCATGAAGCGCGCCGGGATGATGCGGTCGGTATCGATATCGGCACCGGGAACGAAGACGGCGCGGCCGGTGAGGGAAGTGACTTTTTCAAGGGCCATGGCAATGGGTGTGCTCGGAGGTTCGGGAAAGGTTCAGGCCACGGCGGCCTGCGGCTCCAGTTCAAAGAGTTCGCGGGCGTCGGTGATGCTGCCGGTGATGGCTGCTGCCGCGACCATGACGGGGGACATCAGGACGGTGCGCCCGGTGGGGGACCCCTGGCGGCCTTTGAAGTTGCGGTTCGAGGAAGATGCGCAGAGCTGGTCGCCCACGAGTTTGTCCGGATTCATGGCCAGGCACATCGAGCAGCCCGCGCCGCGCCACTCGAAGCCCGCGGCGGAAAAGATTTTATCCAGACCTTCCTGTTCGCACTGGTGGGCGACGATCTGGGAGCCGGGGACGACGATGGCCTTCACCCCGGCCGCCACCTGGTGACCGCGGATGTACTTCGCGACCTCGCGAAAATCGGAGAGGCGGCCGTTGGTGCAGGAACCGATGAAGGCGACGTCGATCTTCACGCCCTTGATCGGGGTCCCCGCGGCGAGCTTCATGTAGGCGAGCGCTTCGTCGATGCTGGCTTTTTCGCCGGGCGTCGCGGCTTGTGCGGGATCCGGAATGTTCTCCGAGATGGCGATCCCTTGGTCCGGGGAAATGCCCCAGGTGACCGTCGGCTCGATCTCGCCGGCGTCGATCTTCACGATGTCGTCGAATCGGGCGTCGGCATCGGAGGCGAAGGACAGCCAGCGGGCCGCCGTCGCGTCGAAATCGTTCATGTCCACGTAGGGCCGGCCCCGGAGATAGGCCACGGTCTTCGCGTCGGGGTTGACGTAGCCGCAGCGGGCTCCGCCTTCGATCGACATGTTGCAGACCGTCATGCGCTCTTCCATCGACATCTCGTCGAAGACATTGCCCGCGTATTCGTAGCAGTAGCCGATCCCGCCCTTCGCGCCCAGCAGGCGGATGATGTGGAGGATCACGTCCTTCGCGTAAACGCCGGGCCGCAGCTTGCCGTTCACCTCGATGCGGCGGACCTTCAGGGCCTCCATCGCCATCGTCTGGGTGGCCAGCACGTCCCGCACCTGGGTGGTGCCGATGCCGAAGGCGATCGCGCCGAAGGCCCCGTGGGTCGCGGTGTGGGAATCGCCGCAGGCAATGGTCGTGCCGGGCTGGGTGATGCCCTGCTCGGGCCCGACCACATGGACGATGCCCTGCTTGCCGGACTTCAGGTCGAAATAGGTAACGCCGAAATCATCGCAGTTCGACCGCAGGGCCGCCATCATTTCCGCGGCGAGCGGATCCACCGGTTGATCCTGATTTTCGGTCGGGACGATATGGTCCACCGTGGCGAAGGTGCGCTTCGGATATTTGACCGTCAGGCCGAGATCGCGGAGCATGCCAAAGGCCTGCGGCGAGGTCACCTCGTGAATGAGGTGGGTGCCGATGAAAAGCTGCGTGCGGCCGTCAGCCAACTTGCCCACGGCGTGGGCGTCCCAGACTTTTTGATAGAGGCTTTTGCCCATGATGCGATCGCCGGGTTGCGCGGCGGGGCGGCAAAGTGGGTTACCGGCCGCGGATTGTCAAAGCGCGATCAAGTACGCGCCATCCGTGAATCTCCCCGCTCTCCGGGTGGGTGGCCCGGAACGGAAAAAGCCCCTGCCGGACCGGCAGGGGCTTGAAGAAACGGGGTTGTCCGCGGGTCTCGCTTACTTCGAGTAATGCACTTCGGGTGCCGTGGGCACTTCCTGGAAGTGAGGCAGAGGGCGGAGCGCAGCCGCTTTAGGTTCACCGGTGCAGCAGCACGAAACGGAGATCAGGGCGAAGGCGGAAAGGCAGACGGAGGCAATGACGCGGAACATGGCGGGAGTC
>CBIHMP010000219.1:0-6922 GCA_966211015.1 uncultured Luteolibacter sp.
AGGTCCTGCCTGCGGCCCGCCATGCCTTGGCCGCGACCAATGCTTCCCCGCGTGTGAGGAAAGGGGTGCGCCCGGTGAGACGGAAGCGGCAGCAATCGCCCCGGCCGGTACACGCGCGCTCCAACGGCCGCTGCTCCCATTCGTCATAAACCGCTCTCGTCTCGGCCGCGGCGGCACGCAATCCGGCATCCGGTTTCACGGCAGGTCGAGCTTGTTGATGCGGAGACTGCGGAACTCAACCCTTCCTTGGTCGAATTCCAAACCGATGTGCCCCCAGCCGCGCGGGCTGCGGTCCTGATATTCCACGATCCGCTCCCCATCCAGCCACACCTCCACCTTCCCGCCCTCGACCTTCACCCGGAGCCTCCGCCAGCCTGCAACATCGCCTGCCCCCGCATGACGGGAGCGCCCTGTCAGGCTCCCGGTGGGATAGGCATCGGCCCCGGGAGCGATATTCACCTCGTAGCATTCCGACCCCGGATCGGTCACGGTCTTCGGGGAGGAAAGGAATACGCCGCTTTCCGCTCCCGGCTCCGCCCGGAATTCCAATTCCAGCTCGCAATCGCGATAAGTGCCCCGGCTGGTGAGGAGGCCTTTCTGCCCTCTGTCCACGACGATGGCTCCGTCCCGGACGCTCCAATTCGTTTTGGTCTGCAGGTCCCATCCGTCGAGATCGCGGCCGTTGAAAAGCTCCTGCCAAGCGGCCGCCGCGCTGCCCGCCAGCAGAACGGAAACGACAAACGCGTTTGCGACGATTCTCATGTTTCCAGTTTGCAGAGGGGGCGGTTTCCTTGCAAGCGTGCCCCTGTAAGCCAATCGCAGCCATCCCGACATTTCCGGACAAAAAGACAGATTTTCGGCGCTCGTCCGGTATTTCCCGCCCAACCCGATCATGAAATTACTCCTTTTTGCTCTCGTCCTGGCGCCGCTGCTTCAAGCCGGACCGGTCTTCCAAGCCCCCCTCAAGGAAGAACACATCGTGATGATCGGGAACGGCTTGGGCGAGCGGATGCAGTATTTCGGCTACTTCGAGACCGAACTCCATCTCCGCTACCCCGAGCACCGTCTCACGATCCGGAACATGTGTTTCCCCGGAGACACGCCGGCCTATCGGCCGCGCGCAGGCCGCAAGACCCCCTGGGCCTTCCCGGGTGGCGAAAAGTTCCGGCCGGAGCTCAACAAGCATCTCGGCGAAGGCCACTACCCCTCGGAAGACGAGTGGCTGACGGTGTGCCAGGCGGACACGATCCTCGCTTTTTTCGGCTACAATGAGTCCTTCGACGGCCCCGGCGGCGTCCCGAAATTCCGCGCCGAACTCGATGCCTTCGTCACCCACACGCTGGAGCAGAAATACAACGGCGAGTCCGCGCCCAAGCTGGTGCTCGTTTCCCCGATCGCTTTCGAGGATCTGAGCGCCTCGATGGACCTGCCGGACGGAGCCAAGGAGAACGCGAACCTGACCCTTTACACGGAGGCGATGAAGAAGGTGGCCGGGGATCGGAACATCGGCTTCATCGATCTCTTCCAGCCTAGCGCCGCGCTCTACGAGAAGTTCAAGGAGCCTCTCACGATCAACGGATTTTCCCTCAATGAACAAGGCGAGCAGCTGATGGGGACCATTCTGGCGGAGGCGCTCTACAAGCCGGAAATGATCGAAGTAACCACGAATCCCGGGAAGCTGCGCAGTCTGGTGAACCAGAAGTCCTGGTTCTGGCACAACGACTACCGCATGCTCAACGGCGTCCACGTTTACGGGCGCCGCTGGAAGCCCTTCGGCGACTTCAACTACCCCCAGGAGATCGAAAAGATCCGCGGAATGACCGTCAACCGCGACTGGGCGATCTGGCGGATGCTTGCCAACAAGGAATCCAATCTGAAAGAGGCGGACGCGAAGACCCGCCAGTTGGATCCGGTGACCTCGAATTTCAACCGGCCGATCAAGTACCTGCGCGAGAAGGAGGCCCTCAAGACCTTCAAGCTGATGGACGGCTTCGAGATCGGCCTCTTCGCTTCCGAGGAGGATTTCCCGGATCTGGCGAACCCGATGCAGATGACCTTCGACAACAAGGGCCGCCTGTGGATCTGCACGATGCCCTCCTACCCGCACTACCGGCCGGGCGACGAGCCGCCGAACGACAAGATCCTGATCCTGGAGGACACGGACGGCGACAACCGGGCCGACAAACAGACGATCTTTGCCGACAGGCTCCATCTCCCGATCGGCATCGAGCTCGCGCCGGAGGGCGTGTATGTCTCGCAGGAGCCGAACCTGATGCTGCTGAAGGACCTCAACGGCGACGACAAGGCCGATACCCGCGATTATTTGCTCCACGGCTTCGATCCCCACGATACCCACCACGCGATCCACGCCTTTTCCTCCGATTCCTCAGGCGCGATCTACATGGGCGAGGGCGTCTTCCTCCACTCGCAGGTGGAAACCCCGTACGGCCCTCAGCGCTGCACCGGCGGCGGCATCTGGCGCTTCGATCCGAAATCGTTCCGGCTGGAGCGCTATGTCCAAACCTACTTCAACAACCCCTGGGGCATCACCTTCGACGACTGGCAGCAGTGCTTCATCGCCGACGCTTCCGGCGGTAACAACTACTGGGCTCTCCCGATTTCGATCAAGGCACCCTTTCACCACGAAACGGGGAAGATCGGCGAATTCGCGCCGAAGCGGGCCCGACCCACGGCGGGTGCGGAGTTCATCCACTCGCGGCATTTCCCGGACGAGCTGCAGGGCGGCTTCATGACGAACAATTCGATCGGCTTCCTCGGCACCAGCATCCACCAGGTCTGGGAAGACCGCGGCGGATACTCCGGGAAGCACATCGGCGATCTTGTCACCTCCTCGGACCCGAACTTCAGGCCGGCGGATCTCGAGTTCGCCCCGGACGGCTCCCTTTACATCGTCGATTGGCACAATGCGCTGATCGGCCACATGCAGCACTCCGCCCGCGATCCCAACCGCGGCAAGACGCACGGCCGCATCTACCGCGTGACCCATAAGACCCGCCCGCTGGTGAAGCCCGCGAAGATCGACGGGGCCGAGATTACGCAGTTGCTCGAAATCCTGAAGGAGCCCGAGTACCGCACCCGCTACCGCGCGCGCCGCGAACTGCGCGGTCGCCCTGCGGATGCCGTACTGCCCGCGGTGAAAGCGTGGGCTGCCAAGCTCGATAAGGCCGATCCGCGCTACGAACACCACCTCGCGGAAGCCCTGTGGGCGACGTGGGCGCAGAACCGGGTGGACCGCGAGCTGCTGGATCTTTGCCTGACCGCAAAGGCGCATCAGGCGCGCGCCGCCGCCGTGGAAGTCATCCGCCACGCCTGGCGGAAAATCCCGGATCATGCCGCGGTGCTAACCACGGCGGCCAACGATCCGTCCTCGCTGGTCCGCTTGGAAGTCCTTGCCGCCGCCTCCTGGCTCGACAATGCCGATGGCGCGCGGATCGCCCTGGAAGTGCTGAAGCACCCCATCGACAAATGGATGCCGGAGGCAATCAAGACTGCCTTCCTCACCCTCGGCGATGACGTCGAAGCACTCAAGAAGGGGAACAAGCTGGACCTCAGCGCCAATCCTCGCGCGGCCGATTATTTGGCAGGTAAACTGAAGATCGAGCCCGAGGAGACCGAAAAGGCCGAACCGGAGCCGAAGCTGCCAGCCGCGGAACTGGAACTCTGGCGTGTCGGCAAGGAAGTCTTCTCCCGCGACGCCCACTGCGCCACCTGCCATCAGGCGAATGGCCAGGGACAGGAGAAGATCTATCCTCCGCTCGCGGGAAGCGAATGGGTCACCGGCGACGAAGAGCGGCTCATCAAGCTCACCCTGAAGGGCCTGTGGGGTCCGATCACGGTGAAGGGCGTGAAATTCGATCCCACGACGGGTGTTCCCCCGATGATGGGCTTCGGTCCCCTCCTCAATGATAAGGAGCTTGCCGGAGTGCTCACCTACGTGCGGAACAGCTTCGGCAATCAGGCGCCCGCCGTGAAGCCGGAGACCGTGGCGAAGATCCGCGAGGCCACCAAAGAGAAGATCGATTTCTTCACCGTGGAGGATCTCCTGAAGCAACATCCCTTCCCTTCGAAGTGACTTTGTAGTCACACTACCCTCCCGTTTGTGCAGGTTTAGTTGCCTTATCAAATAAGACATTCAAGCCGATCACGCGAAGGAGTGTTCGGCATGAGGATGCCTCAACCTCACTTTTCGGGTGAAACCCGGCGATGGCATGCCATCCGCTCTCCCATGGGCATGGCACGCGTTGGATTTCTACTGGATATGGACGGGGTGATCTACCGGGGCTCCCGGTTGGTCCCCGGTGCGTCCGATTTCATCACCCGATTGAGAAACCACGGAATACCCTTCCGGTTTCTCACCAACAACTCGCAGCGTGCGCGCCGCGATGTTGCACTGAAGCTCCGCCGCCTCGGCATCGAAGCCAGCGAAGGAGAAGTTTTCACCTGCGCGATGGCAACCGCGCGGTTCCTCGCCTCCCAAAAACCCGGCGGGACCGCATACGTCATCGGTGAACATGGCCTCGCCGCCGCCCTCCATCGCAACGGCTTCTCGGTGGTCGATGACGATGCCGACTATGTGGTCGTCGGCGAAGGCCGAACCCTCACGTTCGAGATGATCGAGCGCGGCGTCCGCCTGGTAGAAAAAGGCGCACGCCTGATCGCCACCAATCCCGACCCGAACTGCCCCACCGATCAAGGCACCCGGCCCGGCTGCGGCGCGATCGTGGCGATGATTGAAAAGGCGACCGGCGTGGAGGCTTTCTCCGTCGGCAAGCCGAGCCCGGTCATGATGCGAGCCGCGCGGAAGGAAATGGGGCTCCGCACCGATGAGATCATCATGGTGGGGGACACGATGGAGACCGATATCCTCGGTGCCGTCCAGATGGGCTACCGCAGCGTGCTCGTCCTCAGCGGCGGTACCCGTCGGCAGGACCTGAAGAATTTCGCCTACCAGCCGGACCTCGTCGTGGACCATGTCGGGATGATCCCGGACGAATACATCTTCGAGAAATTCGGTGCCGCCTTGGCACAATGAAAGCTTTCCTTGGTTAGCGGATGGTCCCTGTGCGAGTCGAGGTTTCTTGGGTTTAACCGACACTCGTACACGGTTCGCCACGGCGGGTGCGGGGTTTCTTGGGTTTACTCCCGGGCCCGCCGTGGTCATCGCGCGGATAAAGGAAGGAGCAGCGGTCTTCACGACCGCTGCTTTTTGTTTTTGCCGGTGGCATGTCCTCCCCCGCACCCTCTGCCGCCTATGAGCAAGGCGATCCAAGAGCTTCTCGACCGCTTGGAAAAACAACACGAGATCCGCATTCCTTACGCCTGCGAGTCGGGCAGCCGGGCCTGGGGCTTTGCTTCCCCCGACAGCGATTACGACATCCGCTTCATCTTTATCCGGCCGGAAAAATCTTACATTTCGGTGCACGAGGGAATCGAATCCCTGGATCTGCCGCTGGAAGGAGACCTCGATGCCGGCGGCTGGGATGTGAGGAAAGCCGCAAAACTATTGGGCCGGTCGAACGGCGCTCTTGTCGAATGGCTGCACTCTCCGCTGGTGTATCGCTGCGACTCCGGCTTCCGCGAGCGTTGGCAGTGCGCGGCGCGCACCGTATTTTCTCCCCGCCTCGCCAGTGACCACTATCTCGGCCTGGCCAAGCAGATGGTCTTCGGCAAGCTGGATGCCGACTCGGTCCGGGCGAAGGATTACCTTTACGCGCTGCGAGCCGTGCTCTGTGCCCGCTGGATCATCGATGGGAAAGGCATCCCCCCTGTCGAGTTCGCGAGATTGATTCCGACGGTTGCGGATGAGGTGCGGGATCTCATCCCCGGCCTCTTGGAGCACAAGGCACGCACCGTGGAAAGCGAGCGCATGCCGCGTATCCCGACGCTGGACTCGTTCTTCCGCGAAATGCTCGTTCTGAACCCGGAACTTCCGCGAGGCGAGGCAAGACCCGAAGTCCTGGACCGCTTGCTACGTTCAGAGATTCGCATGCCCGCCGTGAATCTCCGCACCGGGGACTTCACTTTGGGACGGGTGCGGCAGCCGGACCTGCTGCTGCTCGATGCTGTAGCGGGCAGCCATGCTTACGGGACAGCCATTCCTGGCTCCGACGAAGACCGCCGCGGGGTATTCGCCGCGCCCCGGGCCTTTTTGCTCGGCTTGGATGTCGTCGAACAGATCTCCGATGAACGCAGCGATCAGGTCTATTACGAGCTCGGTCACTTCGTTTCCCTCCTGCTGAAGAACAACCCCAATGCTCTGGAACTCCTCGCGATGCCGAGGGACTGCGTCCGCCACCAGCACCCTGCCTTCAGCTTGCTAGCTCCGGAGATCTTCCTCTCCAAGCTCTGCGCCAAGACCTTCGGCGAGTACGCGCTCGGGCAGATCCGGAAGGCGCGCGGCCTGAACAAGAAGATCGTGAATCCGCAGCCGGAGCAACGGCGGGCGATGCTCGACTTTTGTCATGTGCCGGAAGGCCAAGGCAGCCGTCCGGTGCTGGAGTGGCTGGCCCAACGGAATCTCCACCCGAAGGAGTGCGGACTGACGGCGGTGCAACACGCCGCCGGGTTGTTTGCCATCTACCATGGAAACGACGGCGCATACCGCGGGATCGTTTCTCCAAAGGATCCGGATACGCTTATCTTCAGTAGCGTGCCCAAGGAAGCCGATCCCATCGGGTGGTTGCATTTCAACGCTGATGCCTTCCAAGCCCATTGCAAGGCCCACCGCGAATACTGGGAATGGGTCGGCCACAGGAACAAGGAGCGATACGCGACCAACGCCCAGCATGGCCGCGGCTACGATTCGAAAAACCTGATGCACACGCTGCGCCTGCTCGACATGGCGGGCGAGATCGCGCGCGAAGGCGTCCTTCGTATCCGCCGGCCCAATCGGGACTATCTG
>CBIHMP010000220.1:0-6837 GCA_966211015.1 uncultured Luteolibacter sp.
GAGCGAGCGAGTTTGGTTTTTGGGTTTCATGGCGTTTGAAATAGCCCCCAAAGATTTGGGTTTTTGAGGACGATTGACTATGGTGTCCGTTTTTGCTCCCTGCAATCTCCCCTAATCGGGGGAGCCCCCAATGTGGTATTCGATGTGGAATCGAGTCTGCTATCGACCGTCTCTAACAGATCAGCAGATGTGTTGGCCCTTAGGCATCCTGCCGCGAGTGCGCGAGGGAACTCCGGATGCAAGGGGCTTTGCCGTCCGCAAGCTCGGGCCCTTGCGCGAGGCGAAAGATCTTGGCAAAGTAGGAGGAAGAATTAATTTGCCGGTTTATGATATCCCCTCTTGTCAATCCTGGATATACTTCCCGGTCGTCGCCCGGCGGTTTCCTGGCAGCCGTGGTCCGCCTTGTCCTGCTTGTCGCGATGGCTGGCCCCCTCGTCGCACAGGATGCCAATATCCTGAAGCCGCTGGCGTGGAAAAAATTCGCGCAAGAAGTCTCGAAGGATCCCGAGTTCCAGAAGGAGATTCGCGCTCTTCTTCCCTCGCTCGAAGGCGAAAAGAAAGCATTGGCCACGAAGTGCATCAGCCAGATGGTGAGCGGAAACGGCGTTTTGGCGACAGGCTCGGAGGTGGACAGCCTTGTTGTGAAGAAACTGAAGGCGAAGGCCCGGGACTTTGTCGTCGGCGAAGGACTAGGGATCCTGGATTCGCTCTCCGATGAAGAGCTTCTCGCCCTCGCGTCTGGAGACGCGGAAGCGGCAAAGGAAGGAGCAACCCGGATCGTTCAGATCGTGGCGGCTGGAGACCCGAAGAAAGTAATCGATGCGCCGAGGGAAGGCTTGGTACATTCTTCAAGGGCCGGAGCTCGTTTTCGGCTTATTCCGGGCTTGGCCGATCCGGAGATGGTCAGCTTCGAGTCCACCCGTTCCAAAGGCACTTACCTGCGACATGAAGTCTGGAAGATCGAAGTCGCCGAACGCCCGAATGACGTCATTCTACAAAAAGGTTTCGATTGGCAGGCCACCTTCAAGATCGTGAAAGTCGACGAGAACACGGTGATGCTCGAGGCCGGAAATCGTGCGGGTGAGTTCATCACCATCGAACCCGAAGGCCGCTATGCCCTCGCGAAGAGCAAGGAGGATCCCCTGCGTCAGCAATTCAAGTTGGTCGAGAAATGAGCGACGGCAAGTGCCTCTCTCGTCGTTCCATTTTGCCAAGGCGAACTGCTGCTCCTGAGATCTCTCCGGAAGCATCCCCCACACCACACCCTCGCCTCCCATCCCCGTCGTGATCGTAATCCGTCGCTACCATCCGGGTGAGGAACCGGCAATCTGGGAGGTCTATTTTCGCTCCACCCATGAGACGAATGCCCGGCATTACCATTCCGAGCTGCTCGACCGCTGGGCACCGCCGGATCGGGATATGGACGAATGGCGGGAACGTCTGGCCGCGACAAATCCGTTCGTGGCCATTGTGGAGGAGCGTATCGCCGGAATGGCGGAGGTGGATGCCGCAGGCATGATCGATTACTTTTACGTGCATCCGGAATTCCTGCGGCGGGGTGTGGGGACGCGGCTGATGGAAGAAATCGAGGCGCAGGCACGAAGAGAGAACCTTCCCGCGCTGGAGGCGGAGGTGAGCCTCACGGCGAAGATGTTCTTCGAAGCGCTGGGCTTCCAGGTGACCGAGGCGCGGGAGAACGTGATTCTCGGGCATCCGGCACCGAATTTTTCCATGCGGAAGAAGCTGGAAGAAAGCCCACCCGGAAGCACCCGGATAGGACCCTGACCCGGAAAACCCGCTTCTGACCATACGGCCCCTCTTGGGCTACATGTTTAGCTGCACTTGGAATTCAGGGGCTCCTAATTAGTTTGGCACCTTTTTGGGCGATTTTACTGATAAGAAATCGATTCTTATTCGACTAGAAACGCGTTTTATATACCAACGTAAACATGGAGTTTAATCGTTGCGCGGAACCGGCTTGACCCGAATTGAAAACTACATAACCAAAGATAAGCCCACAAAAACCCACAATGAACAAACCCACAATACCCCATTGGGGGGTGCTATGTGCCGTCGTAATGACGGCTCATGCCGCCCCTGTCACTTGGACGACAGGCCCGACGCCCACCGTCGATGAGAACTCGATCAGCTTGGAAGGTCGCCCGTATCACGCCGGCAATTTCGGCACCCCGGCCGGTTCCCCGGCGCTGCCCGTAACCGTCGGCTCGGAGACGATTATCTTCGACAATGTCGCCGAGGGTGCCGCGCTCGGCCTCAGCAACGCCGCCGCGACCGGAGGAACTTACACCAACGGCGACGTATGGATCCCGCCGGGTGCCGCGGATGCGAACTTCAACACCATCATGGACAGCATGGCTCCCGACGGAGACAACCCGAAGGTGGTCAGAATCGGCGGCCTGACGCCCGGCGGCGTCTATCAAATCCAGCTTTTTGCCTCAGACGACCGCGGCTGCTGCGGCGCTCGCACCATGGAATGGAGCGATAGCCCGACGGATGGCGCAGGTGCCGAGACCGCCACTTTCGCGGTGAATACCAGCAGCTATGTGATCGGCACTTTCACGGCAGATGCCACCACCCAACTCTTCTACGGCCGGGGTGTCGCGCAGACCCAGAATTATATCAATGCCTACGTTTTGCGCGACCTCTCGCCGGATACCGACAACGACGGGATCCCGGACGTCGTGGAAGATTCCGCCGTCTATGCGGACTTCCTCGATCCGGCCAATCCGGCCGACGCCGCGCTCGATCAGGACAACGATCAGCTCAGCAATTTGGACGAGTACCTCCTGCAACTCAGCATGGTAGTGCCCGACGCCGACAGCGACGGGATCCTCGACGGGGTGGAAGTCGCGCTCCCGCCTGCCGGCACGGGCACGAACCCGAAGGTGGCGGACACCGACGGGGACACCTTATCCGACGGGGCGGAGCTTCCCCTCAACGGCAACCCGCTGCTCGCGGATACGGACGGCGACAACTATCCGGACGGCTTTGAAGCGCAGGCGGAAACCTTGCTCAACGACCCCGCCAGCGTCCCGAACGGCATCACGGTGAGCAATCTTGGCACCGGCGGCGGTTTCCTCCTGCTCTCCGACCTGACGGACCCGAACAACGACATCAGCGATGCCACGCCCGCAGGCACGGGTTACAATTGGGTGAGCCTCACCTCCTCCTCGACCCCGGATTTCTCCGTCGAAGCAGCCGCCAACGTCTTCGACAACAAGGTCGGCGGCGGTGAAGCCAAGTGGTGCTGCAATGCCGCGCCCCAGCACGTCACGGTGGAATTCGCCAGCTACACCAGCTTGCAGTACTTCACGGTCACGTCCAGCAACGACGCCCCGGAACGCGACCCGCGCGTGTGGGAGATCCAAGGATCCCACAACGGCTTCGACTTTGCCACGATCGCCCGCTTCGACTTCTCGAAGGCATCTTTCTGGGGAACGCAGCGCAACCAGGTCTTCCGCTTCAACCTGCCGGTGAGATCCCACCCGTACAAACATATCCGTTATCAGGTTTACTCTACCGGCAGCACCACCCAGCACGCGCTGGGAGAAATCGAGTATTTCGGTCTCCAGAGCGACGTGGATGCAGATGCCGACGACATGCCGAAGCTCTACGAGGACCTCTATGAAGCTTTCCTGAGCGACGCCAGCGCGGCGGACCGGGATGTGGACTTCGACAACGACGGCCTCACTAACTTCGAGGAGTTTGAAATCGGAACCAGACCCGATCTGGACGACACGGACGGGGACGGCCTGAAAGACGGCGAGGAAGACGTGGCCGGATCCGATCCTTTCGTAAAGGACACGGACGGCGATGGCTTGGAAGATGGCGAAGAGGCCCCCCTGCCCGGCGGCTACGGCACCAGCCCGATCCTCGAAGACAGTGACGGCGACTTCTTCAAGGACGGTTATGAGGTGGCCAACGGAAGCGATCCCGCGGTGGCAGGCAGCACTCCTTTCGGCGTCACGCTCCTGTCCTTGGGAACCGGGGATATCGCCTTGCTCGGCGGCGACATCACCGACTACGAGAACAACGGCAACGACGGCACCGCGGCCGGCAGCGGCTTCGACTGGCAGTCGATCAACGCCACCAGCGAGAACTACTTCAGCAACCCGGCCCCGAACCAAGGCGAGGGTGCCTACGACGTCTTCGACAACAAGACCGGTGGCGGCGGGGCGAAGTGGTGCTGCAATGCCGCACCGCAGGCCGTGACGGTGGAAATGGAGTATCCCGTGAAGCTCACGCACTTCACCGTGACCTCCTCCAATGACGCCCCGCAGCGCGACCCGCTTGTCTGGGCCATCCAGGCTTCGAACGACGGAGTCACCTTCACCGATATCTTCGCCTACAGCGACACCACCAAGCCGGTCTGGACGCTTCGCGACGAGGTGGTGCGGTTCGATCTCCCCGCGTCCCTCCCGACCTACCGCTGGTTCCGCTATTCGGTGACCTCCACCGGTAGCACCACGGAGCATGCCCTCGGAGAAATCGAATACTTCGGGGTTTCGCAAGATAGCGATGCGGACGGAATGCCGGACTTCTACGAGGACCTCCACGGCCTCAACAACTCCGTGAACGACGCCGGCGGCGATGGCGATTCCGATCTCCTCACCAACATCCAGGAATACGCCGGGCGCACGAGCCCCGGCGATCCGGACACGGACGACGACGGCCTCGACGACGGCGAGGAAATCAATCCTCCTCCCGGCACTTCCCAGAGCGATCCGCTCCTTGCGGACACCGACGGCGACGGCTTCCGGGACGGCTACGAAGTGGACCACGGCGGGGACCCTGCCGATCTCAATATCATTCCCGACGAATTCGCCGAGATCACCTGGGCCACACCCGGCAAGATCACCGGTACCTTGGCGGACTTCCAGACCGGCGGCTTGCTCCTCCACGCTTGGACCGGCGGAGAAAATCCGGTGACGGTCGGTGGCATTCCCTTCCAGAGCGGTCCCTCCCTGGAGACCAGGGTGACCGGGCTGGACCCCTACACGCGCCCGGGCAGCGACGCCAATTACGAAACGTTGCTCGACGCCGGCAGCACCAGCGGGATCGAGCGGTTCGTGGAACTCACCGGACTCGTGCCGGGCGAGCAGTACCGTGTCCAGATCTGGGTCGCGGACACCCGGCCCGCCACCCCTCATACGTGGCAATTCGACACGCTGAACTCCGCGAATACCGAAGCGGTCCTCAGTGCCGGGAATTCCGACGACTTGGCGAATGATTCGGGGGAGTGGGTGACCGGCACCTTCACGGCGATCGGGGACGTCCAATACATCCAGATGACCAACCCCAACACGGGCGCATCGTTCTACAACGCCCTGACGGTCCACCAGACCACCGGCATCCCGGAAAATCTGGTGGTGACCGGAGCGGCCTTCAACGGTGCTGCCTTCGAGATCACGGTGCAGGGCTTCGATACCACGAAATCCTACCAGCTCCGCCGCAGCACGGACTTGGTGACATTCAGCGATGTCGGGCTCCCGTTCACGCCGGCAGCTTCCACCGAGGTGGTGTCCGATCCGTTGCCTCCGGCCGGAAAGGCATTCTACAAAATTCAAGACGTTCCGTAGTTACAGGTCCGGAACGATTTGACCCCGCAGCCCTCCGGATTCGCAAGTTCCGGAGGGCTGCCTTGTCTCCACGGTCTTTCCTCTTCACTCCTAGACGATGGCATTGCGACTCTCCGCCCTCCTCGGGCTCCTTTTGAGCGGGTGGCTTCTTTTCCAGAAGGCCACGGGCTCCATTACCTATCTCGTCGGTTGTGGAGCAGGATCCGGCTGCGCGAACGTGCTGGGTTCCCGCTGGTCCCAATGGTTCCTCATCCCCGTCAGTGCGCTTTCCCTGCTCCTCTACGCGGCCTTGCTTTTCTTCACTTTCAAGCCCCGGCGGTTCCCGATGCTCGCAATCGGCACCTGCCTGGCGGGCGCCGCGGTCTGGTTCGCGATCGTCCAAGCCTTCATCATCCGCAGCTTCTGCCCCTGGTGCCTCGCGGCTCATCTCATCGGGATCACGTGCGCGATCCTGATTTTCCGCCGCCAGCCGGGAAGCCCCTCGGCTCCCGCGAAGCCCGGTGTTCTGGCCGGGCTCGCGGCCACCGGCATCCTCATCATCGGCCAGATCGCCGGTCCCGTGCCCGACACCCACGAGGAATCGAACCTCGTTCTCGGGGAACCCGCGCCTGCCGCTCCGGCACAGCAGGATAGCGGCCCCATCCACTCACGCGGGGAAGGGCGCAAGGCCACCTTCCTCGGCAACAAGCAATACAATGCCACCGCCCTTCCCCATCTCGGCAACGCGGACGCCCCGCACGTGGTGGTGAAATATTACGACTACGCCTGCGATTCCTGCCGAGATCTCCACGAGGACCTGGAAGCCCTCATGCAAAAGCATCCCGGCAAGTTCTGCGTCATCCTCCTTCCCTGCCCGATCAACCGCGCCTGCAATCCCCACGTCCCGCAGCATCTCGAGAATCACGCCAATTCCTGTGAACTCGCCCGCCTCGCTCTCGCCTGCTGGCGCACCGACCCCGCCTCCTTCCCTGCCGTCCACCACGCGCTCTTCGCCCGGCCCGTGCCCGATCTGCCGAAGGCCTGGGAAGTGGTAAGGCCCCTGATGAAGAAACCGCTGCCGCCCGATGCGCTGGAAGATCCGTGGGTCGCCGAAGTGCTCGCCGCCGACGCCGAGGACTACAAGCGGGTGAACATCACCAACAGCGGCCAGCCGAACTACCTCATGCCGAAGCTGCTGGTCGGCGGCACGCGCATGCTGCACGGCGTGACGAAGAGCCGTGAGATCCTCTTCAAGGCC
>CBIHMP010000221.1:0-6816 GCA_966211015.1 uncultured Luteolibacter sp.
GGAGATCCATTCCGCGAGCTCCCCCGCGTCACCGCTCTCGTTGAAATCGAGCCGCCATTTCAGCGCGGGGAATCGCGTGGCCAGGCGCCCGAGCAAAGCTCCGTCCGCGGCGAGATCGAGGCCGCACTTGAGCTTTGCCACCGTGAAGCCTGCCTCCACCGCAGCGGCCACCGCGGCCTCGTCGCGTGCCGGAAGGCTCGCGTGGCTCAGCGGCACCTCCAGATCTTCGAAAAGGGCATCCTCCACGGAGCGCGCGGCACCATCCATTTCCATGCACCGCAAGGCGCGCCGGACGATCGGCCAGCGGCGCGGTCCGGCGAGATCCTCGAGACACTTCTGCAAAGATGGATCGCCCAGCTCCGGCCACGGATGGAGGCATGCGTGGCCGCCCTCCGCATCGCGCAATAACACTCCCTCGAAATTCCTGCGCGAGGAGCGCGCATTCAGTGTGCGCCGGCTTTTCAGCCGGTAGTGCCAGTACCAGATCAGACTTTTTGAGACCATCTTGATGGGAGAGGGATCACAACTTCACCGCGAGCAGGTGGAACAAGGCCGCGAAGGCGACGAGTTGCAAGGCGGACATCGCCAGCAGACGATTCATTTCCTTGCCCTCCGGCAGCGTAAAAGCTCCCCAGATAATCCGTAGCCCGAGAGTCCACAGCGGCAGCGTGGCCAGCACCAGCCAGGGCAGGCCGAAGAGGAACCATCCCAGCCCGAGGACGGCCGCCAGCTTGATCTCCAGCCAGACGATCAGCCGAGCGGGCTTCGAGCCGAGCCTTACTGCAAGCGTGTGCTTCCCCGTGGTGGCATCCTCCGCGCGGTCCCGGAGATTGTTGATCGAAATCAATACCGCCGACAGCAAGCCCACCTGGGCCCCCAGTAGCAGCGCCTCTTGCCGCCATTGCAAGGTCTGGACGAAGACCGTGCCGGAGACCGCGATGAAGCCGAAAAACGCCACCACGAACAACTCGCCCATGCCCCGGTAAGCCAGAGGAAGAGGCCCCCCGGTATAGCCGAAGGCGAGATACAGCGAGGGAATGCCGATCGCCAGGATCGGCCACCCGGCGGCGTGATACAGCACGAGTCCGCAAAGCACCGCCAGCAGCAGGAAGAACCCGCCCGCCAGCATGACGGCGCGCCGGGGAACCAGCCCGCTCGCCGTCACCCGCTTCGGACCCGTCCGCCGCTCGGTGTCCGCCCCTTTCGCCGCGTCGATGGCGTCGTTGAAAAGATTCGTGGCGATCTGGATGAAGATCGCTCCCGCCAGCGTGCAGATCCCGAGAAAGAGATCGAACTTGCCGGTCAGTTTCCACGCCAGCACGCAGCCCGCCCAAACCGGCACGATGGCCGCCGGCAAGGTCTTCGGCCGCGTCGCCAGCAACAACGGTACAATCACGGGACGCGGGGGAATTGGGAAAAGTCCGGCTTGCGGCGTTCGATAAAGGCCTGTTTGCCCTCCTTCGCTTCCTCGCTCATGTAGTAGAGGAGGGTGGCATTTCCCGCGAGATCCAGGAGACCCATCTGGCCATCGCAATCGGCATTGAGCGCGGACTTCAGGCAACGCAGCGCGAGCGGCGAATGGGCCAGCATCTCGCGGCACCACTTGAGCGTTTCCGCCTCCAGTTCGGCGAGCGGCACCACGGTATTCACCAAGCCCATGTCGAGCGCCTGCTGTGCATCGTACTGCCGGCAGAGATACCAGATCTCCCGGGCCTTCTTCTGCCCCACGATGCGGGCGAGGTAGCTGGATCCGAGGCCACCGTCGAAGGATCCCACTTTCGGACCCGTCTGCCCGAAGCGGGCGTTGTCCGCGGCGATGGTGAGATCGCAGACGATGTGGAGCACATGGCCACCGCCGATGGCGTAGCCCGCGACCATCGCCACCACGGGCTTGGGCAAGCCGCGGATCTTCTTCTGGAGGTCCAGCACGTTCAGGCGCGGGACGCCATCGCTGCCGATGTAGCCCGCGTGGCCGCGCACTTTCTGGTCGCCGCCGGAGCAGAAGGCATCCGGTCCCGCGCCGGTCAGAATGATCACGCCCACCTGCGGGTCCTCGTGGGCCATTTCGAAGGCCTCGAGCAATTCCTTCACCGTCAGCGGGCGGAAGGCGTTCCGGACTTCCGGGCGGTTGATGGTAATCTTGGCAATCTGCCCTTCATCCGTCGTTTCATAACGGATGTCCTCGAATTCGCGAACGGTGGTCCACATGGCGGCTGAGTGTCGGGTCAGCCTGCCACCCGCTCAAGAAATTCCCCCACCTTTGCCCGGAAAGCCTCCGCTGCGTCCCAAGGAACCCGATGGCCCGCCCCGGGAGCCACCCATAGCTCGGCGTCCCTGATCAAGCCCGCGGCCCGCTCGCCCAGCGCACGGAATTTCGCGTCTTCCTCTCCCGTGCACCAAAGAACGGGGCACGAAATCTCCCCGAGCCTCTCCCACAGCGGCTCCTGAGCCCCCAGCGACCATTCGACAAAGCTCCGCGCCACCTCCCGCCGCCGGCTCACCAGGCCCATCCGATCCGCCATTTCCCCCTCGCTTGTCGGAGCGCGCTGCAAAATCCCCTGCCCTTGCCACCGCTTCAGAAAATCGCCCCATTCCCCCGAGAGCGCCAGCTTCGCCCACTCCGCATCGCTTGCCCGCCGGGCCACCCGCTCGTCCCCGGCCTCCAGCCCCGGATGCGGCGCAATCAGGATGGCGGCGTCCCACGGCCCCGCTTCCAGCAAGGCATGAAGTGCCAGCCGACCACCCATCGAGTAGCCCAGGAGCACGCGCTTTCCGGTCGATCCGCTTTCCGCCTCACGGTTGAGCGCTCTGCCGAACTCCGGCATCGTCATGGAGCGGCAATCCAGGAAACGCCATAGGTCCACCCGCTTCACGCCCCAGGCAGGCACGGAAAATCGCCGCCAATCGGCGGCCATGCCTACGGCCCCGTGCAGGCACCAGAGCGTTCCCTTCATCCGGGGCAGTTCTAGCGGGCTCCGCGTCCGCGGAAAGCCTTTCGTCCCGGATCGAATGGCTGGTCGTCCGCAGCCGCGCCGCTATGGTGGGTGCCATGCCCTTCCGCCCTTTCCTGCTCCTGCTCGGTGCTGGCTCCCTGATTGTCCTGCCTTCCTGCAAGCTGATCACCGTCCCGGTGCGGGTCGTCGGCGCGGTGGCGGAAGGAACCGCGAAGGTTGGCAAGAAAGCCGCCGACGCCACGGCCGACGCCTTCAGCGAGAGCGAGGAGGAGAAAAAGGAAGAGGCGAAGGAGAAAGCCGCCAAAAAGAAAGCTGAGGAAGAATCCGCTCCGGCCACCGAGAGCGCCGATCCTGCCGGGGCACCGGCGCAAGACACGCTCCCCGACGACTACCTGCCGCCTCTCCAGGAAACCGAGCCTTCCCTTTCGGAAGACGAGCCATTTCCCTATCAGGAGCCGTAAAGCCCCGGGACCAGACACAGTCGCGGGCTTCAAGCCCCGTCCCAGGCCTTCCAGAAAGCGGCGGTCTCCTCGGGGTGGGGAACCACCTCCACGAGCAGAGGCACCTCTCCGGGCTCAAGCGCGTCGAAAGCCTCTTCGTTTTCGATCCTCAGGTAGCGCATCCCCCACAGGGCTGCCCAGCCGTCGAGCCGCACCTCGTGGGAATTCAGCATGAGATCCTTCGCGCGGTCGCTCATCGCATCCAACCGCGGGAGCCGTGAGAAAATCTGTCCGCCGCCGTTGTTCACCACCACGAAGACCCGCCCTTTCCGCTCGATCTGGCCGAGCCACGCGGGCGCGGCCAGATCGTAGAGTGCGGTGAGGTCGCCGACCAGGCACCAGGCATCCTCCACGTCCGCGGTCCAGCCGAGCCAGGTGGAGAGCTGGCCGTCGATGCCGTTGGCACCACGGTTCGCCCGGACGTCCGTCACGGGTTTGTCCCGCTGGGCGAAAAGATTCCATTCGCGGATCGGCAGGCTGTTTCCGAGGTAGAGCGAGGAGCCTGTGGAAGCGTAGGCGGAAAGGATCCGCATCAGCCCCGGTTCGCTTTCGGGATACGCCTCCAGCAAGTCCTCGATTTCGGAGGCGCGGCGGGACGTACGACGGAAGTAGTCGAGCGCGTCACCCGCCTTCTCCACTCCGCCCAAGCCCTTGATGACCCGCCCCACCGGGGAAGTGATGGTCCTGCACTCCCGGGCGAGGCCGGGCAGTCCGGTGCGCGTGATATTGTAAACTTCGATCTCAGGGCGATCCTCCAAATCCCGCCAAAAGCGCCCGCTCGGCACGCCGCCGATGCGCAGCACCTTCCCCGGAGGATGCTCGCGGAGCATGCGGTCGGGATCGGGCAGAGCCAGCTCCACCAGAGCCTCCCGAAGGCCGCTCGTGGCCTCCGCCGCCACGGGCACCCCGAGATCGAGGCAGAAGTGGAAGACATGCTCCTGATCCTCCGGCTCCAGATCGCCGAGGAGCACCACCAGACCGCGATACAGATCCTCCCGCAACCAATGCGAGAGCTCCGCCACCGAAAAATTCGGCAGAGGCAGGCGGAGATTCTCCGGCAGAGCGGGCAGTGACCACTCTCCCGGCTGGAAATCCTCCTCCAGCTCGACATTCCAATGCCAGGGCGAACGCTGCAGCCAATCCGCCAAATCGCCGCTGCCCGCGTGCTCGCCAAAGATACCCGGCTGGGAAATCGCCTGCGGAGCCCCGGTGCCGCGAAAGCGCTCCGGGCGGTCGGCCGTCAGTGCCAGCAGCGGGCGGCCCTGGTAAAATGCCTCGATCACCGCGGGCAGCAGCTCCGCCACCGCGGTCCCGCTGGTGGTCACCACCGCGCAGGGCTCGCCCGTGGCCATCGTGCGGCCCAAAGCGAAAAATCCCGCGCTCCGCTCCTCGAAATGCCGCCAGATCCGCGCGATTCCGGCCGCTTCCGCCCGAGAGAGAACTTCGACCAAGGCGGCATTCCTGGCCCCGGCGCAGACGACGAATTCGCGCACGCCTTGGGAAAGGCAGGTATCGACGATGGAGCAGGCGGCTTGCCAGGTGGTCACGGGCGGAGGCTGGGCGAAGAATCGCCGGGAGCCAAGATGTCTTGTGCCCCTCCGGAGCGGTGGAGCTTTGTCTTAACTTTGTAATTCGCCCGCGTCGTGGCCCGTGTTAGAAATTTTCCTGAAACCCCGAACCGCCATGACCCTCGACGCCCAAACCCTTTGGCTCCTCGCCGGAGTCCTGCTCCTCCTGGTGGAATTCTTCGTGCCGGGCGTGATCATCGTTTTCTTCGGCGTGGGGGCGATCCTCACCGCCCTGACGACCTGGGCAGGCTGGACGACGGAGATCGGGGCTCAGGCCGCCGTATTCGCCGCCAGCTCGGTCCTGCTCCTCTTCACCCTGCGCCGTTATGTGAAAAAGTGGTTCGTCGGTCACTCCGTCCACGGCAGCGATAGCGACGACGATTTCACGGGGCGCGAGGCCCGGGTCACCATTTCCCTGCCCGGACAGGGGGGCGACGGCCAAGTGGAGATCAAGGGCTCCAACTGGAAAGCCCGCAGCGAAGCCGCCATTCCCGCCGGATCCACCGTCATTATCGAGCGCCGCGAAGGCCTCACTTTCCACGTCCGTCCCCGTCATTGAGAACCGCGAAAAAGCCATGAACTCCCTGTTTCCCCACCCCATCCTCGCCCAGAGCGGCGGCAGCTTCGGCGCCGTCCTGATCGTCGGAATCGTCATCCTGATCGTGGTCGCGCTGATCAAAACGGCGCGGATCGTGCCGCAGCGGCAAGCCCACATTGTCGAGCGGCTCGGCAAGTATCACAAGACGCTGGAGGCGGGTTTCCACATCCTGATCCCGTTCATCGACCGCGTCGCCTACAAGCACTCCCTCAAGGAGGTGGCGATGGACGTACCGCCGCAGTTCTGCATCACGAAGGACAACATCGCGATCGAGATCGACGGCCTGCTCTACATGCAGGTGCTCGATGCGAAACTGGCCTCCTACGGCATCGACAACTATTACTATGCCGCTTCCCAGCTCGCCCAAACCACCCTGCGCTCGGAAATCGGCAAGCTGGAGCTGGACCGGACTTTCGAGGAGCGGGACACGATCAACGCCCAGGTGATTTCCGCCCTCGACAAGGCCTCGGAGCCTTGGGGCTTGAAGATCACCCGCTACGAGATCGCGAACATCAAGCCGCCGCAGTCGGTTCAGGACGCCTTGGAAAAGCAAATGCGCGCCGAGCGCGAACGCCGCGCCCAGATCGCCCTCTCCGAAGGCCAGCGGGAAGCACAGATCAACGTGGCCGAGGGCCAGAAGCAGGAAGTCATCAAGCAATCCGAGGCTAAGAAGCTCAGTCAGATCAACGAAGCCGAGGGCAAGGCCCGCGAAATCGAGCTGCTGGCAAACGCCACCGCCGAGGGCATCATCCGCATCGCCCAAGCCACCCAGCAACCCGGAGGCAAGGACGCCGTGAACCTGCGGATCGCGGAACAATACATCATCCAGTTCGGGAATCTGGCCAAGGAGACGAACACCCTGATCCTTCCTCAGAACCTCAGCGATATCGGCGGAGCCGTCGCGGGGCTGGCGAAGATCCTGGATACCGGCAGGCAGGATGCCGCCGGAAGCTCCATCGTGCCGCCGCCGCTGCGGTGATTTTACGGAGAGTGAAAGGCGCGGTGCCGGTCGATTTTGCTCCCTAACCAGCATACCCGCCGGAGCCGCGCGCTACCCGCCGCCATACTCCCCCGAACGCAGACGGAGCCGAGTGGCAATCAGATGCCTCAGCCGGAAACGGATACATGCTCTCAGAAGCTGTGTGCAGTGACGGTATTCACCTGACAGTTGGAAGCCGCCGGAGCAGACGGCGGCC
>CBIHMP010000222.1:0-6815 GCA_966211015.1 uncultured Luteolibacter sp.
TTCTGGAGGGCGCGCTGGGCTATTACCTGAATCCCTTCATCAACATGCTTCTGGGAGCCCTCTTTTTCGGGGAACGCCAGAACCGCCTCCAGATGACGGCGGTGGTGGTGGCGGCGGCAGGAGTGGCCTGCCAATTTCCGGCGGTAAAGGGAGTCCCCTGGGTGGCTCTCGTGCTCGCGGTGACCTTCGCTCTCTATGCCGTGGTGCGGAAAAAAGCGCCCTTGGGAGCGCTGGCCGGACTCGGTGCGGAGACCGCGCTGCTCGCGCCGGTGGCATTGGCGTGGCTGCTGTGGCAGGGGTCGCGAGGGGTGCCGCTTTTCGGCCCCACCGCCGGGACAGCCGCGCTCGTGGTCTGCACGGGCATCGCCACGGCCACTCCCCTGCTCTGCTTCGGCCACGCCGCGCGGACCATCTCCCTGACGACCCTCGGAATCCTTCAATTCATCGGCCCTACCCTCCAGTTCCTGATCGGCTGGGGTTTCTATGGGGAAGAGATGAACACCCTGCGCCTTGTCTCCTTCGCGCTGATCTGGACCGCCGTGGCCATTTATGCCGCGGATGCCGTGAAGACCAATGCGACGGGGAAGGGAAACGCTGTTTAACCAGATCAAGCCGGACAAGAGCGGAGCTGAGGCGGTGCGGGAATCCCGCGAGCAATTCTCCATCGACGACCTCGCCCCCTCCCGCTTCCCCGTCACAATTGCGATCTCAGGAGCGCGGCGGTGCGGCCCAAGATCTTTTCGCCCGAAGAGCGGCCGTGCCAATCATCGAGAGTGAATTCGACGGAGCGGGCAATGTCTTGATCGAAGACCCTCATCTCCTCACCGGTGAAATCAGGACTGATGACATTGAGATTGGCCTCGTCGTTGATCCGGAAGGAACGATTGTCGAAGTTCGCGGAGCCGACGGAGGTCCAGTGGCCATCGATCATCATGCATTTGCAGTGATACATGGTCGGCTCGTATTCGAAGACGCGGACGCCTCCTCTGAGCAGACGACCCATACGCTGACGGGAAGCAAGGCGGACGGTCTGCGAATCGATGGTGCGACCCGGCAACAGGACCTCCACCGAGACTCCGCGCCCGACGGCCTCCACGAGGGTACGCGTGGTGAGATCGTCCGGGAGGAAATACGCATTGCCGATCTTGATACTCTTTTCCGCGGCGGCGATGGAGAGTAGATACATCAGGCGAGCACTCTCGCTCCCCTCCATCGGCGAGCTCTTGAACATCTGGCAATGCAGTGTTCCAACCTCTTCCAAGGAAGGGAAATAGTCCTCACCATGGAGCACGACGGCACGGGTCTTCATCCAGTTATCGAGAAAGGCGGCCTGCATCTGCGCCACTACGGGACCTTCCACGCGATACTGGGTGTCGCGGAAGTGCTTCGGGTCGTCGGCATTGCCGTCCCAGTTGTCCGCGATCCCGACGCCCCCGGTGAAGCCTGTCTTCCCATCGACGATCAGCAGCTTCCGGTGGGTACGGTGATTGGTGCGGGCCAGGCTGGTCATGTGATAGAGCTCCAACTCCACGCCGGCCTGGACCATGCGGCGCAAGGCTTCCCCATTAACGCAGTTGCAGCCGAAAGCATCGATGAGCACGTGAACTTTCACGCCGCGGCGAGCCTTTGCCGCGAGGGCATCGGCGAAACGATCGGCGATCGATCCGGACCAGTAGATGAACGTTTCAAAGGTGATGCTGCGTTCCGCGCTGGCAATGGCGTCGAGCATGGCGGGAAAAATCTCCGCGCCGTTTTGAAGCGGAGTCACGCGATTCCCCTCGACGATCGGCGGTCCGAGAAGCTGGCTCATCGCGCGCTCGAACTGGGGATCGGAAATGCCGTAGTGCTGGGTGATGCGGTGGGTGATTTTCTTTTCGCCGGAAATGAAATTCCGGATGAAGACGGTGAGAAGGGCCGAAACGCCGGCCGTGATTCCAATGGTAAGCAGTTGCTCGCGGGAGCGTTTCACGCTCGCCAGGATCGGCCAGATCAAGGCGCGCGCCAGAAAGAATCGAGGCGGCAGAAGAAACCGGGGAATCTTCCGATGGCCGCCGCCAAGCCCGACAGACGGGAACCCCCGCGTGCCGCGCCCGATGGGGCGCTGCATCAAGCCGAAAAAAGCCCCGCAAGTTATTGGCTTGCAGGGCTTTGAAAGTGGTGGCGGGAGTAGGATTTGAACCTACGACCTTCAGGTTATGAGCCTGATGGCCAACCTTGACAAAACATGACATCATCCATTTTCCCGCATCGATTCCCGCAATAGATGCTTGAAAGCGCAAGCCGAGTGCGTGTGAATGCAGGCATGGGGAGGAAGGCGAAGCGAACGCGGGTGGTGGCCACGAAGAATGCTCCGACCCAGATTACGATCCGGGCACACGTGGATTCCAAAGGATATACCTCCCATCTCGTCCAAGGCTGGAAGGAGAACGGCAAGTGGCAGCGGAAGCAGTTCAAGGATCTCGCCGAGGCAGAACGGTTCGTGGCGCTCAAGCGAGTAGAAGTGGAAAACCAGGGTCGGCAGCAACGTCTTATGCTCTGCCCCCTCAGCGACGAACAGCTTGACCAAGCCGTGAAGGCGTTCGACCGGCTCGGGAACACCTATTCGCTCTCCGAGGCGATCGAGTTCTTCCTCCGCAATCATCGCCCCCCGGAGTTCGCCATTCGCTTGCGCGAGGCAATTCATCTCTACCTCGACGACCGCGAGCGGGACGGCATTCGCGACCGCTCCCGGCTGGCGATCAAGAGCGTGGTCGAGCAATTCCTCCGGACGGCCGACAACCCATGGACGCACGAAGTCACCTCGCTGGACATCGAGGGCTTTCTCCGCGGCCTCCGGGCAAAGGATGGGAAGAGCAAGGCAACCCGCAAGACCTGGAACAACTACCGCAACGCCCTGCATTCGTTGTTCGAGTGGTGCTCCCAGCCGGATGTCGCTTCGAATCGCCCCTTTGTTTTCAAGAACCCGGTGGCCGATGTGCGGAAATTCGCCGCCCGCCAAGTCCGCGAAGAGCAAAATCCCAAGCCAGCGACCACTTCGCCGGAGAACGTGCTCCGCCTCTTCCGTGTCCTCTCCCGCTGGAAGGGCGGAGCGATGGTCCGCTACTACGCGCTTCTCTACTTCGCCGGCCTGCGCCCCGGAGAAATCGAGCGCATGGCCGAGCAGGAAGCCCGCCTCATCGATCTGCGGACCCGGACGATCACTATTCCTGCCAAGGTCTCGAAAACCCGCCATGAGCGGCATGTCACGATTTCCAACAACCTCGCCGCATGGCTCGAAGCCGCTCCGGCACCGGCGATCCCCGTGAATTTCGACCGCATGGCAAAGCAGATCCGCCGTCACTTCGGCCTCGATCACGACGAAGCGCGGCATTCTTTCATTTCCTACCATGTCGCACTCCACCGCTCTATCGGTGATGCCGCCCTTCAAGCGGGAAATTCGGAAAGCATTGTCCGCCGGCACTACCTGAGCCTCCACCCGCGGGAGGAGGGTGAGACGTTTTTCCGCATCGTGCCCGATCTGAAGCGCCGCGGGGCGACTCTGGCAGATTCGGTTGTCGCCGAACCCTTGTCACACTTGAAGGCGATTTGATGGCCCGGGCGCTCCGGAACTCGGCGAACTTGTCCTCAAACGCCCTCAAACGCCCTCAAACGCATACAAACGCCCTCAAACGCATACAAAAGCACCGACAACTTGCATAAAAATCCGTCATCTCTATACACGTTTCGCCAGACGATGCTTCAAAGTCTCAACCACCTCGAACCCACCCGTTTTGAAACAACCGCCATCCTCAAAGCGGTTGCCGCGGCGGGTCGTGCCCTTGCGGAATTGAAGGGAGCCGTCGGAACAATCCCCCAGCAAAATATCCTCATCAGCACCCTTACGATCCAGGAGGCGAAGGACAGCTCGGAAATCGAGAATATCGTCACCACCCACGATCAACTCTACCAACGGGAATCCGCCGAGGGAGACGCGATGAACGCGGCCACCAAGGAAGTCCTTCTCTATCGGGAGGCCCTGTGGACCGGGTACCAGACCGTCAAAACCACCGGTCTCCTTACCAACAACCACCTGCTCGACATCCAGGCCGTGCTGGAGGCGAACCGCGCCGGCTTCCGCAAGGTTCCCGGCACCACTTTGAAAAACCGCGCCGGGGAGGTAATCTATACCCCGCCCCAGAGCGGCCCGGAGGTCGAAGCGCTCATGGCGGAACTGGAGAAGTTCATCCACGCCGAGCCCCCTTTCGATGCCGATCCGCTGGTAAGGATGGCCCTGATTCATCACCAGTTCGAGAGCATCCACCCCTTTTACGACGGGAATGGCCGCACCGGCCGTATCCTCAATGTCCTCTACCTTGTGAAGGAGGGCCTGCTGGATGTCCCCGTCCTCTACCTGAGCCGCCACATCGTCCGGACGAAGGCCGACTACTACCGGCTTCTCCAAGCCGTCCGCGAACGGGACGCCTGGGAGGAATGGGTGCTCTACATGCTGACCGCCGTCGAATCCACCGCCCGCGATGCGACCCTCACCGTCGCCCTGATCCGGGACGCCCTCCTCGATGCAAAGCACCGCATCCGCAGCCGCTTCCGCTTTTACAGCCAGGATCTCATCAATAACCTCTTCACCCACCCTTACACCAAGATCGCTTTCGTCGAACGCGACCTGAAAGTCAGCCGCCTGACTGCCACCCGCTACCTCGATGAACTCGCCGAAGGGGGATTCCTCGAAAAACGCAAGATCGGCCGCAACAATTACTACCTCAATCAACCGCTGATCCGGATTCTCACCCGGGATTGAAGCAAAAGCCGCAGAGGGATTCCCTCGCCCGCTGCCATTAACAATCCATAACATCCCGCCGCGATCTCCCCGCCTCGCCCCGGCCACCGTTTCTCTCCTGCCCATCCCGATGACTCCTATCGAAAGCATCCTCGCCAACTACCGCTCCACCGCCCACTCCGAGAAGGAAAAGGGCACCTACTTCGAGGAACTCATCCGCACCTATTTCCGCCACGAGCCCCGCTTCACCGATCTCTACTCGGAAGTCTGGCTTTATGCGGACTGGGTAAAAGCCATCGGCGGTCCGGAATTCGGCTTCTCCGCCAAGGATACCGGCATCGACCTGGTCGCACGGGCCCAAGGCACCGGCGACTACCATGCCATCCAGTGCAAGTGCTACGCCCCGGACTACCGGGTGAAGAAGGCTGACATCGACAGTTTCTTCACCGCCTCCGGACAAAAGCCCTTCGTCCAACGGATCATCGTCACCAGCACCAATGACTGGAGCGCGAATGCGGAAAACTCCCTCGGCCAGCAACAGCCGCCCGTCTATAAGATCGACCTCCACGATCTGGAGAACTCGCAGATCGATTGGGCGAAGTACCAGCCCAGCCAGCCCCCGGTCCTCAAGCCGAAGAAAAGCCTCCGCCCCCACCAGGAGACCGCGCTGACCAAGGTCAGGCTTGGCTTCCAGTCCGCCGCCCGCGGCAAGCTCATCATGGCCTGCGGCACCGGCAAGACCTTCACCTCCCTTAAGGTCGCCGAGGAGATCGCGGGCAAGGGCAAGCGCGTCCTCTTCCTCGTCCCCAGCCTCAACCTCCTGTCCCAGACCCTCACCGAGTGGACTCAGGAAAGCGCCACGCCGCTCCACTCCTTCGCCGTCTGCTCGGACGCCGAGGTCGGGAAAAAGCGGAAAAAGGACGAGGACATCGTGGAAACCCTCACCCACGAACTGCGCTACCCCGCCACCACGGATGCCAAGCGCCTCGCGCTGGAAATGGCCAAGCGCCACGACGCGAACCACATGAGCGTCGTCTTTTCCACCTACCACTCGCTCGATGTCATCAGCCGCGCCCAGCTCCTGCACGGGCTGGCGGATTTCGACCTGATTGTCTGCGACGAGGCCCACCGCACCACCGGTGCAACCTGGGCCAGCGATGAAAAGGAGAGCAACTTCGTCCGCGTCCACGACGCCGCGTTCATCCGCGCTGCCCGCCGCCTCTACATGACCGCCACCCCGCGAATCTATGGCGAGGGCGCGAAGGCCATGGCGGAAAAGGACAACGTCGCCCTCGCCTCCATGGACGACGAGGCGCTCTATGGGAAGCAGTTCCACGTCATCACCTTCTCGGAGGCCGTCGAGCTGAAGCTCCTCACCGATTACAAGGTGCTCGTCCTCACCATCAGCGAGGACCACGTGAACAAGCGCCTCCAGGACCTGCTGAAGGACGAGAACAACCAGCTCAAGGTGGACGACGCCGCCCGCATCATCGGCTGCTGGAAGGCGCTGGCAAAGCAGGGCCTCGCCCCTGACCTCAACCACGACCCCGCGCCGATGAAGCGCGCCGTCGCCTTCTGCCAGGTCATCGAGCGCCACCTCGGCCAAAAGACCCACAAGGTCAGCTCCAAGCAGATCGCCGGCATGTTCCGGAAGGTCGTGGACGCCTACTTGGAAAAGGAGGACGCCGAGATCGCCCTGCGTTGCGAGGCCGAGCACGTGGACGGCTCCATGAATGCCGGGCAGAAGGAGGAAAAGCTCGCCTGGCTGAAGGCCGAGCCGCCGCAGGACACCTGCCGCATCCTCAGCAACGTCCGCTGCCTGTCCGAAGGCGTGGATGTCCCGGCGCTCGATGCCGTGCTCTTCCTCACCCCGCGGAATTCCCCGGTGGATGTCGTCCAGTCCGTCGGCCGCGTGATGCGGAATGCCCCCGGGAAAAAGCTCGGCTACGTCATCCTCCCCGTCGTCATCCCCGCCGGGATGGAGCCCCACGAGGCGCTGGATGACAACAAGGTCTATCGAGTCGTCTGGCAGGTCCTCCAG
>CBIHMP010000223.1:0-6802 GCA_966211015.1 uncultured Luteolibacter sp.
GGCGGGACGAACCCGGGGCCGGGCGAGGTTTCGCTGGCTCATCACGGGGTCCTCTTCCTGGACGAATTGCCGGAGTTCCGCCGGAGCACGCTGGAAGTGATGCGGCAGCCGCTTGAAGACGGGCACGTGACGATTTCACGTGCTTCCGGCTCGCTGACCTTTCCCTCGCGCTTCCTTCTGGTGGCGGCGCTCAATCCCTGTCCCTGCGGCTACTACGGGGATAGCAAGAGGCAGTGCCGGTGCAGCGTGCGCCAGATCGAAAGCTACCGGCAGCGGATTTCCGGGCCGCTCCTGGATCGCATCGACCTGCACGTGGACGTGCCCCTCGTGGAGTATCGCGAGCTTTCTTCCGAAAGCGGCGGCGGCGAGAAATCGGGAGCGGTACGCGCGCGGGTCATCGAGGCCCGGGAGATCCAGAAGCAGCGATTAAAGGGCAGCAAGGCGACCACCAATGCCGCGATGGGGGCGCGCCAGGTGAAAGAGCACTGCAAGCTCGACGCGGAGGGGGCGGGCTACATGGAACACGCGATGGAGCAGATGAACTTCTCCGCCCGGGCGCACGACCGTATCCTGAAAGTGGCCCGGACCCTTGCGGATCTGGCCGGATCGCCGGCCATCCGGCCGAACGACGTGCTGGAGGCGATCCAGTATCGCTCGCTTGACCGGAACCTGTTCCAGTAGGCTCCATAACCGTCCGGGCCGCTTCCTTGGTTCAGGCCGTTTCCTCGATCACGATCTTCGGGAAAACCGGCTTGGGCTTACCCGTCTCGTGGCCATCCGGCACCAGGCCCCACTTGAGGTCCCCGAGCTTGAGCTCGAGCAGGCTGTCCATGCGGAGTTGGGCCGCGATTCGTGCCGCAGGCTCGGGCAGAACGGGAGAAATCAGCACGGCGCAGTGCGCCAGGCTTTCCACGAGATGGAAGAGCACGGAGTGCAGCCGTGCCTTGTTCGCCGGATCTTTCGCGAGCTCCCAGGGCTTGTTCCGCTCCGCGTAGGCATTGCAGACGGTCACGTGCCGGTTGATGGCCTTCAGACCGTCTGCGATGTCGAAACCGTCCATCGCGGCACGATAATCGGCGGCCACCGTTTCTAGCGAGGCCCGCAAGTCGAGATCGTCGTCGTTGGTCCCGGCTGACGTCACGACGGTGCCGCCGCCGAAGCGGGCGGTCATGTTCAGGGCGCGGTTGCAGAGATTGCCGAGCTCGTTTGCCAGTTCCTGGTTGTAGAGCATGACCAGGCGGTCCAGGTCGAAATCCGCGTCCTTGCCGGTCGTGATATCGCGTACCAGATAGTAGCGCAGGGCATCGGTCCCGAATTTGTCGGCGAGTTCGTCGGGATCGACGACATTGCCGAGCGATTTGGACATCTTCTCGCCTTTGATGTTCCACCAGCCATGGATGAGGATCTTCGGCATCTCCTCATCCGTGAAGCCCATGGCATGGAGCATGCAGGGCCAGTAGATGCCGTGGGCGGGGACCAGGATGTCCTTCCCGATGACGTGGGCCGCGCAAGGCCACAGCTTATCGAAGGAGGGGAGGCCGCTGTCCTCCTTCGCCTTGTAGCCGGCAAAGGAGATGTAGTTGATGAGCGCATCGAACCAGACATAGGTGACGTAGTCCGGATCAAAGGGAAATTCGATGCCCCAGCGCAGGCGCTCCTTCGGGCGGGAAATGCAGAGATCCAGCTCGCCGGAATTGGCGAGGGCTCCCACCAGTTCGTTGCGGCGGAAGGCCGGGATCGCGAAGCCGGGATTCGCCGCCACGTAGGCCTTCAGCCACTCCGCATGGGCGCTGAGCCGGAAATACCAGTTCTCCTCCTCGATCTCCACGACTTCGCCCCATTCCGGGCCGAATTCTCCCGCCTCGTTGCGGTCGCGATCGGTCAGGAACTGCTCCTGCCGCACGGAATAGAAGCCCTTGTAGGCTTTCTTGTAGAGCTCGCCGCGGTCCTTGAGGTCGCTCAAGATGCCTTGGACACAGGCTTTGTGACGCTCGTCGGTGGTTTCCGCCCAGCCGTCGTACTGGAGGCCGAGCTTCTTCCAGAGGTTGAGGAAGAGCTTGGTCTTCTTCTTGGCGAATGTCGCGGGATTGATCCCCTCCTTCTCCGCCGTCTGCTGGACCTTTTGCCCGTGCTGGTCCACGCCGGTGAGGAAGTAAACCTCCTCACCCCGCAGCCGCCGGTAGCGGGCGATGACGTCGGCGAGCACTTTCTCGTACGCGTGGCCGATGTGCGGCGCGCCGTTGGTGTAGTCGATGGCGGTGGTGATGAAGAACATGGCGGAACAATGGCGGATTCAAGGCCGAAGCGGAGAAGCGACGGCCGCGCGAATGGTCGGATTGCCCGCCTCCCATCACAAGACATTCGTGACCGGGGAATCCGGCGGTCGGTATTTTCCTCTCACGCGTCGCGCACCACTTTGCCGCCGAGCGAAAGGATGCGGGCGTTGCCCTTGGCGGTCTCCGCCTCGGCGATCTGGCCGTCCCGCACATACATTTGGGAGAGGGCGGTCCAGGCGAGCAGATCATTCGGCCTCAGCGTCGTGGCCTGGAGACCGCAGCCGATGGCTTCTTTCACCTGGCCGAGCTTCAGCAGGCACATGCCGAGCGCGTGCCAGCCGTCGAAAAAGGCGGGATCGATGGCCACGCACTTCCGGTAAAGGTCCGTCGCTTCTTCCAACTCGCCGAGGGCCAGGCAGCCGTTGGCGTCGTCGAAGAGGGTATCCCGTTCGGAATCCGGCATGAACGGCGGGTCCGCGGCTGCGGGGTCAGGGAGTGACGTCTTCCACCTTGGAAGCTTCCAGTTTCGACTCCAGCCAAGCGCTGAAGGCGAAGCGCTGCTGCTGGCTTGCCAGACCGGTGAGGGCCTGCTCGACCCGCTCGGCGCGGGCGGGATCCTTCACCAGCTCGCGCTTCTCGACAAAGACGAAGAGGGCACCGTCCGGCCGCATGACCGGATCGGCCAGGGTGCCGGGATCCACCGTGGCGGCGGTCTGGAAGAGGATCGACGTATCGGCTTCTCCGTCCAGTTTGTCGGTCGCCTTGAAAGGGCCGTGAGCCTTCGGCTCCAGACCGGCTTCCTTTGCGGCCTCGGCGAAGCTTTTCCCCGCTTTCAGCGCCTCGCGGATCTTTTCGGCTTTCTCGTCGGCATCTTTCTTGAGCGCCTCGCCGGCTTTTTCGGCAATGTAGTCGGTGCGGACTTCCTCTTTGGCTTCCTCGAAGGTCTTCGGTCGGGCCGCTTCCTCCTCGTCGAGGCGGGCGATCAGCCAGGCGTTGTCCGGCATCGGCAGCGCCGTGGTGTAGCGGCCGAGAGGATCAGCCGTCAGATCGAGTTGGAAGAGGCGATCGGCAAGGGGTTGCGGATTGCTGCTGGAGCGGAGGTTGACGGAAAGGGCGGGCGGTACGGCGGTACGGGGAAAAAATTCCGTGGTCACCAGCTCCCAGTTGTGATCCTTGGCCAGCTTCTCGAAATCCTTGCCCTCGTTGTTCTGGAGTTCCGCCAGGAAGGAGTCCACGGCATCCACCAGATCGTTGTCGATCTTCCGCTTTTCCTCGGCCAGGGCGGCTTCCTCGGCGGCCTTTTTCTCGGCGGCTTCTTGCTCGGCCTTCTTCTTGTCCTCCTCCGTGATCGCGTCGGAAAGCTTCGGCGCCTCCGGCTTCGCCTCGGGATAGGCCGGCTTGGCGATGAAGTAGCTGACCTTGATCTTCCGTTCGGTCATGTACTTGTCCTTGGTCGTTTCCCAAGCGGCCTTCAGCTCTTCATCGGTGGGTTTGAAGGTTTCCCGGAAGCTCGAAAGGGAGGTGCGCGCGAGCTGGATGCTTACCTGCTGATCCCGGCTCGCCACCGATTCCAAGGCCACCTCTCGATTTGCGGCCAAGCCCCCGCCGATGATGGCGGCCAGTTTCTTCACGGCGATGCTTTCGCGCACGAGCTCGATCAGGTCCTTTTCGGTCATCCCGAAACGGCCGATCCCTTGGGTGGCGATCTCGTTATATTTCGTCTGGTCGAAGGCACCGTCCGGGCCTTGGAAAATCGGCATCGCCTTCAAAGCGGCGGTCACTTCCTCATCGGAAGGATGCACGCCGAATTCCTCGCTGGCCTCTTTCACCAGAAGCCGGTTGACGAAAAAGCGTTTGTCGGACTCGTCATCGTTGCCGCCGAAGCCGCCCAAGGTGGAAACATACTCGTAGAGGCCGAGATTCATCCCCAGGGATCTCGCGGCCGCTCCCGTCTTGCGGAATTCGCTCACGGAATAGGTGCGTCCGTCCACGCGGATGACGGCAGGATCGTTGGAGTTCGCCCGGCCCAGGCTCGCCGTATCGCCGAAGAAGGCCAGGCCGACGAAAAGCAGGGCGATCACGAAGATGATCAGGCCGGTATATTTGCGGAGATGTTCGATCATGGACGCTTCTTGGGAGTTGCCCCTCGGGGCGCGGAAGTAAAGGGAGCCGTATCCGTGGCATCAACCCTTATTCGCGGCTCGGAAGCCTGCTCCCGGGCAAAAAAAGAGCCGCCGGGGAGCACCCACTCCCCGACGGCCAAGTTCGTCAACCCACGCCGGTCTCGTCAGGCGAAATCGGGCATAAGCTGACAACTGCTGTTCACCCTTACATGAAAACTGCACTTGCGCGCGGTTTTCAGTGTTTTGAGACAGGGGGGATTTCGGCCCGTTCAAATGTTTCCGTATTTTTTTCGTCATCGCCGCGGAAAGGAACCTTGCGGGAAGAGGAGGGTGAGCGTTTCGCTCGCTCCCGTGACAGGACACGAAATCCGCGATGCCCTCGCCGCCGCCGGGGTGATGCCCAGCCGGCAGCTCGGGCAGAACTTCCTCTGCGACCCGAACATGGCACGCTGGATCACCGACCAGCTCGATGCCGGGCCGGAGGACACCATCGTGGAAGTCGGCCCGGGCACGGGCGCGCTGACCGAGCATCTGGCGGGCAAGGTCCGCCGGGTGGTGCTGGTGGAGTTCGATTCCCGGCTCGCGGCATGGCTGAAGGAGCGCTTCGCGGCCGACCCGTCGGTGGAAGTGCACCATGCCGACGGAGCGAAATTCGACATCCGCACCCTGTTCAAGCACCGGCCGGTGAAGTTTCTCGGGAATCTGCCTTACTCGTCCGGGGGGGCCATCATGCGGAATTTCCTCTCGCGGCCGAATCCCTTCGAGCGGGCGGTGGTGATGCTCCAGAAGGAGGTGATCGAGCGTCTCGCCGCGGTTCCGAAGACAAAGGACTATGGTGTCCTGACGCTGCGGGTGCAGAGCGAATGGCAGGTGAAGCCGCTGCGGACCGTGCCGCCGGAAGCGTTCCATCCCCGGCCACAGATCGATTCCTCCGTGGCGCTTTTGTTGCCCCGTGGGAAGGACTTGCCGCCCTTCGACGCCCGCCGTTTCGACGAGTTGATCCGCCGGGGGTTCGCCCAGCGCAGGAAGCAGATGGGCAAGCAGATGCCGCCCGAGCCGCCTTGGGAGCAGGCGGCGGGGACAATCGGAGCGCCCTTGACCGCCCGCGCCGAGGAATTGTCGCTCTCCCAATGGGTGGAGCTGGCGCGCCTGTACGATGATCACCCCCTGCGGGACATTCCCCAGCGGGCGGACGAGCTATTCGACGTGGTGAACGAGGCGGATGAAGTAACGGGGCAGGCGACGCGGCTGGAGGTTCATACGCGTAATCTGGTCCACCGGGCCGTCCACGTTTTCGTCGTGAACCGTCATGGCGAGCTATTGCTCCAAAAGCGGTCCCGTTTCAAGGACGCCCACCCGTCCGTGTGGGATTCCAGCGTGGCGGGCCACTTGGACGCGGGCGAAGATTACCCCGCCGCCGCAATCCGCGAACTGGAAGAGGAGATGGGAATCACAGGCGCGGGGGTGGAGGAGATCGGCCGGATCGCGCCTAGCGAAGCCACGGGATGGGAGCATGTGGCTCTCTTCCTGGCCCGTTGGGATGGAGCGCTCCGTTACCCTTGTTCCGAGGTGGAGGCGGCATTGTGGATGCGTTCCGAAGAACTGGATGCCTGGGCTGCCGCGTGCCCCCGCGATTTCGCATCCGGCTTCCTCGCATGCTGGAAACTCGCCCGCGGACGTTGATTAGGATAAGCTGGAAGTTTTTAAAATTAACTTGTCCAGCAGGCGAAAGTTTCTATGCTCGCGGCGCTCCCCGCAAGCCCCGGAAAAAACCCGCTGTCCTGACCATGAAACTTGCGTGCCGTTCCCGGCTCTCCAGGGCGGAGCTTTGTCCCCGCCGTATTCGGGGGGGATGGGCTCCCGGCTTGACGCTGCTGGAGCTGACCCTGGTGATCATGATGACGATCAGCCTGATCGGAATCGTCCTTATCGGGGCGAAGACGTGGAAAAAGGGCTCGGACCGCGCGTTGTGCATTCTCAATCTTCAAGCGATCCAGAGAAGTGTCCGGAGCTTCTCGAATCTGAACGGCTACCAACCGGGAAATACCGTGTCAGGCCTTGAAAACCGGATCATCGGAACCGGCTGTTTCCTTGAAAAAATGCCGGTGTGCCCCGGCGAGGGGATTTACACCTCTGCGGGAGACACTATCCCAATGCCGGGCTCGCTCTATTTCAGTTGCTCGCTTGCCGATACGGGCGAGCACGTGCCGACGGATATGGACGACTGGTGAAAAGCGGGGATTTCCCGGATTGCAGGTCGGCCGGATCCGGGTGAAGCTCGCGCCCGGAAACCGATGACGGCCGCAGGTCACAGCTCCCGAGATCAAGCCCGGCTGTGGCTGATAGCCTTCGTCGTGTCCGCGGCGCTGAACGGGCTGGTCCTGATCGCCTTCGGCCTGAATC
>CBIHMP010000224.1:0-6802 GCA_966211015.1 uncultured Luteolibacter sp.
CCAGGAACTAGTCGATGCTGACAACCTTGAGGTCGTAGAAAGGCTTGATGAACACCGCCGCCACCAGAAGCCGGGCGATGATCGTGCCGATCACCAGCTGCGCGTAGAGGAAGTTCAGCTTCGCGTACCCTTCGCTGGGAGTGCCGAGGAAGGTCCCGGCGGAAATTTCGGAGGCCAGGATCGAGGCCAGCACCGCCCACCACGGCATGGAGCGGTTCCCCAGCGCGTAGGTCTCCATCGTCTTCTGACCGCGCGCCGCGTAGAGGCCGATGCCCACGATCATCACGAAATAGACGACGATGATGGCGAGATCGAGACCGGCACCGGGCATGCGGGGGAGTGTTTCCGGTCCGGAGCGGGGCGACAAGCGAAAGACTTGGCGACCCTCCTCATTGCGGTTTGTTCCGGCAAACCGTTGGAATTGAGGGGCCTTTCATCACCTCTTTTTCGTCAACGGCCGTCCCGGGAACTTTTGTGACCGCCGTGATTACGATGTGCTGCCGGAGCAAAGCGTTTGAAGCCCCGATTTCCTTTTCAAATCAAGGATTCGCGAGTCCGGCGACGGCTTCCGGTATCGCGAATGCTTCGGGAAAATTAAGGACTTTTTAGGTCAAGATTTTAAAAATATTGATCGTGGAACGCTTGTGGAAAATGGGCCGGTCGGGGCGATCTGTTAGACCGGGTAAATTTTGAATCCCCCTCGATGGTCGTGCGGGTTTATCCCTCGTCTCCGCCGCGCCGGGGGGCACGGATGGTCGCTCCCGGAGCGCGCGGCGGAAAAAACCTTTTTTGATACGACGAGTGAGAATGATGGAGTTCGAGGAGGAAGAGGGGGATGCGGCCGTGGCGGACACGGTGGCGCAGTGGAAAGCAGCCTGCGAGGTCCTGGGTCGCTTGGTGAGCAAGGATGCTTACCAGCGCTGGTTCCGGACTTCCCGGCTGATCGCCGTGGAAGATTCGCGGGCGGTGGTGGCCGTCCCCAACGAGATCCATCAGGTGTGGATCGAAACCAACTATTTGCCCGAGCTCGCTTCCGCCGTGGCCGAGGCCATCGAGGGAGTGCGGGAGGTGAAGCTCGTGGTGGGAGATGCGATCCCCGCCGGCGAAGAATCCGTCCCGGTCCCGCGTCCGGCGGTAGCCCGCGAGGTCTCGGAGGACCTTCCTGCGGGCGGTGAGGCGAGCTATGAGAAGCGGCTGAAAACGGCCGGGTTGAATCAACAGTTCACCTTCGATTCCTTTGTCGTAGGTGCGAACAGCCAGTTCGCCCACGCCGCCTCGGAAGCCGTGGCAAAGCGGAAGGGCCCCGGCTACAACCCGCTCTTCATCCACGGCGGCCCCGGCCTCGGCAAGACCCACCTCATGCAGGCCATCGGCAACGAGTGGCTGCGCAAGGTGCCCGCTTCCAAGGTGGTGTATCTGACCTGCGAAAAATTCACCAATGAGTTCATCGATGCTGTCCGCAAAGGCGATCTCGAGCGGTTCCGCAAGCGCTACCGTTCGGCCGAGCTCATGCTGCTGGACGATGTGCAATTCCTGGCCGGCAAAGACCGCTCGCAGGAAGAATTCTTCCATACCTTCAATACCTTGCTGGACGGCCGCTGCCAGGTCGTCCTGACCAGCGACCGCGCCGCGAGCGAGATCAAGAACCTGGAGCCGCGCCTCATCTCGCGCTTCGAGTGCGGCCTCACCGTGGAGCTCCAGCCGCCCGTTTTCGAGACAAGGCTGGCGATCCTGGGGAAAAAGCGCGACGAGTGGAAGGTCAAGGTGGACGAAGGCATCATGCGTTTCCTGGCCGAGCGGATCCGCAGCAACGTCCGCCGCTTGGAAGGCGCGCTGATGCGCGTGGCCACCTTCGCCTCCCTCGCCGGGGAGCGGGTGACGGAAGAGCGGGTGGAGCACCTGCTGCGGGACCTCCTGCGGGAGGAAGCCGGGAAGCAGGTCACCATCGATTCCATCCAGCGCGTCGTGGCGGACCATTTCGACGTGCGCCTGGCGGACATGACCAGCCGCCGCCGCCCTGCCAGCATCGCTTTCCCCCGCCAGATCGCCATGTATCTGAGCCGTACGATGACCAAGGGATCGCTCATGGAAATCGGCGAGGCCTTCGGCGGCAGGGATCACGGAACCGTGATCCATGCCTGTAAAAAGATCGGCTCGCAGATGGAGATGGATGCTTCCGTAAGGGATGCGATCGGCACGATCGAGGCCACTTTGCGGCGCTAGCGCCACGGCGGGATTTTTTTAGAATTCCGTACGGACTCCCGGCCCGGGGATGCCTTCCTTGGCATTCCCGATAGATTGGCTTGCCAAGGGTCGGAGGTTGCGGAGAGCATTGCGCCCAGCCGAAGCGTTTCCGCCCATTTCCCCATGAAGTTCAGTATCTCCAAAGAAGCCCTGCTGGAAGGACTGCAGAAGGTCCAGCACGTGGTAAGCACCCGGACGACCCTGCCGATCCTGTCCAACGTGCTGCTCGTGGCGAAAAACGGCCGCCTGACCTTCACGACCACGGACCTCGATGTCGGCATCACCGGCTCCGTCGAAGCGAAGATCGAAAAGGAAGGCGCGACCACGCTTCCGGCCAAGCGCCTCGTGAACATCGTGCGCGAGCTTCCCGCTAGCGAGGTGGAGATTTCCGTGGATGCGAAGAACGTGGCCTCGATCCAGAGCGGCCCCTCCTTCTTCAAGATCATCGGCTTGGGCCAGGATGACTTCCCGCCGCTTCCGGACTTCGAGGGCGCGAAGGAATTCCGCATGCCGCAGCAGCAGCTTCGCGACGGCCTGAAGAAGACTTCCTACGCGATCTCCACCGACGAGACCCGCTACGTCCTCAACGGCATCTACACCTCCTTCCGCGAGGGCAAGCTGACGCTCGTCGCCACCGACGGACGCCGCCTCGCGATGGTCGAGAACGACCTCGACTTCCCGGCCAGCCACGAGACCGACGTGATCGTGCCTACCAAGGCCGTGCAGGAACTCCAGCGCCTGCTGGGGGATTCCGGCGAGGTGCTGATCCGCCTGAGCGAAAACCAGATCTCCTTCTCCATCGGCGAGCACCTTCTCATCAGCAAGCTGATCGAAGGCAACTACCCGAACTACCGCCAGGTGATCCCGGGCGATTCCACCGAGCGGGTGGAACTGCCGCGCGAGTCCGTCTTCGACACCGTGCGCCGCGTTTCCCTGCTTTCCTCGGACAAGTCGAACTCGGTGAAGCTCGTCTTCGGCACGAACACCGTGGAAGTCACCGCGAACTCCCCGGACGTGGGTGAGGCCCGCGAAACGATGGAAGTCGCCTACACCGGCAAGCCGATGCAGATCGCCTTCAACCCGGAGTTCCTGATGGCACCGCTGCGGAATCTGGAGAGCGACACCGTCTATCTGGACCTCATCGATGAGATGAGCCCCGGGGTCATCCGCATCGATGGCAGCTTCCTCTACGTCATCATGCCGATGCGCGTGACGAGCTGAGACGGCACCCGTCTTTCATCAAGGAGCGCCGGCGTCCCGCCGGTGATTTCCTGATCGGGCCCATGACAGGGGCGACCGGCGGGACGCCGGTGCTCCTTGGCTAAATTGCCAGGCACCCCGGGCAATCCTGCACCAGATGGTGATTGCCCTTGTCAGCAAGCGCAGGATGCCGGTCCGTGAGGCAAAGCTCGGCCTTGCCCAGCGTATTGCGAGGCTGGAAAGCGCAGCCTGCAGGCGGGCGGGAGAGGTCCGGCGGCAGGCCCGGGATCGTGTAGAGTTCCTCGCCCTTCTTATGGATGGCGGGGATGCTTTTCAGCAGGGACCGCGTGTAGGCGTGCAGCGGCCGGCCGAGGAGCTCCGCTTTCGGCGCGCTCTCCACGATGCGTCCCGCGTACATCACGTTCACGTAATCGCACACCTCCGAAACGACTGCCAGGTCGTGGGTGATGAAAATGACGGCGGTGCCGAGTTCCCGCTGCCGGGCCCGGATGAGATCCAGCACCTGCTTTTGCACCGTGACATCGAGCGCGGTGGTGGGTTCGTCGCAGATGAGCAGTTCCGGCCGGGTGATCAGCGCCATTGCGATCATCACGCGCTGCCGCATGCCGCCCGAGAATTCGTGCGGATAGGAATTGATCCGCGTTTCCGGATCGGGGATGCCGACTTCCGCGAGGGACTGGATCGCGCGGTCCACGGCCTTTGCCCCCTTCAGTCCTTCGTGCAATTCCAGCGGCTCGGTCAATTGCTCGCGCACCCGCATATAGGGGTTCAGCGAGGTCATCGGGTCCTGGAAGATCATTGAAATCCGCTTGCCGCGGATCTTCCGGAGCTGGCTTTCGCTCGCCTTCAGTAGGTCCAGGCCGTCGAAGATCGCCGTGCCCGAGTGGATGCGGCCGGGCGGCTGGGGGATCAGGCCGAGCAGCGAGTAACAGCTCACCGACTTCCCCGATCCCGACTCGCCCACGATTCCGAGCGTCTGCCCCGCTTCGACGGAGAAGGAAACATCCTCCACCGCGTGGACGGTGCCATTTCGCGTGTGGAAGCGGGTGGTGAGGTTGCGGACGTCGAGCAGCGGCATGGGATATCGGAGAAATTCAAGCCGACGGGCGGCGGGATGACAGGTATTTTTCTCCGAAGCGGCTGGAGTGCCAGCTCTCGGGGCTTAATCCCTCTTCTTCCCGCCCCTCGCCCCGCCGGGAGGACCATCCCGCTTCTCCCATTCCCGCCGGTCGCGTGAGCGGACGGAGAAGACGATCGGCACCCCGGCCACGGGATTGAACTCGCGCAGGCGGTTCGAGAGATATTGCTCGTAGCTCTTCGGCATCAGGCTCTTGTCATTCACGAAGAGCACGAAGGTCGGCACCGGGATGGTGCTGTATTTCTCCTCCACCGCGGCGGTGGCGTAGTAGAGCTTCAGGCGCTTGGCGGATTTCTTGTCGGAAGGCGGCGGATTGATCTGGAAGGCTTCCTGCAGCATCCGGTTGAGCTTGCCGGTGCTCGGCACCTTCTTCGCGCCCTTCTGGATCTTGAGGACTTCCTTGAGCACGAGTTCCACCGCCTGCCCGCTCTTCGCGGAGACGGTGAGGAAAGGCGCGTAGGCGAGGAAGAAAAGCTCCCGGCGGACGTGATCCTCGGCCTCCAGCTTGCGCTCCTTCATCGGCGCGTCCGGATGATAGAGGTCGAATTTGTTGAGCACGATCAGGCAGGGCTTCTTTTCCTCCAGGATCTGCTGGGCGATCTTGCGATCCTGGGAAGAGACCCCGGCGGCGATGTCGATGACCAGCACGCAAAGATCCGCCCGGCGGACGGAGCGCTCCGAGCGCATCGCGGAAAAGACCTCCACCGAGGTATCGCGCTTCGAGCGGGGGCGCAGCCCGGCGGTATCGATGAGCGTGAACCTCTCTCCCGCAAACTCGCAGGGCAGGTCGATCGCGTCGCGGGTCGTTCCAGCGATTTCGGAAACGATGGTGCGCTGGTCCTGCAGGATCGCATTCACCAGCGAGGACTTGCCGGCGTTCGGCTTGCCGATGATGGCCAGCTTGATCCCCGCTTCCTCGGCTGCCGCCACGGCTTCCTCGATCTCCCCGGCCAGCGGCTTGAGGAATTCATCGATGCGGTCGGTCAGGAATTGCATGCCCTTGCCGTGCTCGGCGGAGACGCGGATGGCTTCGCCGAAACCCAGGCGCGCGAACTCGTCCGCGTGGCGCGTGTGCTTGTCGTCGTCCACCTTGTTGACCACCAGCATCACCGGGGGCTTCGCCTTCCGCAGCTTGCCGCCGAGGTCGAGATCCACCGGCGTGAGGCCGTCCTGGGCATCCACGACGAAAAGGATGAGATCCGCCGTCTGCATCGCGATATCCGCCTCCAGCGAGACCTGCGCGGCGAAGCCGTCGTCGAGCGTGGCACCGATGCCCCCGGTGTCGATGATCGTGCAGGGGATGGCGGTGGCCATGCAGGGCGCGGAGATGCGGTCGCGGGTGACGCCCGGCTGATCGTGGACGATCGCGATCTTCCGCTTGGCGAGGCGGTTGAAGAGCGCGGATTTCCCGACATTCGGGCGGCCGACGATGGCAACGGTAGGCATGGGAGGGGCTTAGGGCAGCATTCCGCGGGTAGCAAGGGCATTACGGCAGGGCCGCCGGACCCCTGCGGAGCTGCCGGGAGGCCTCCAGATAGTAATGGGCGGCCGACCAAAGGGTGAAGACCGCCGCGACCAGGCAGGGATAAACCGGCGGCAAGCTGCCCATTTTCAGCATCACCCAGCCGACGGCGAACATCTGGGTGGCGGTGCACACCTTTCCGGTCCAGTGGGGCGCGTAGCGGACCTCGCGGGATGCCCGCTTCACCAGCAGGATTCCCAGGACGATCAGCGTGTCCCGCGCGATGACCAGCGCCGCGAACCAAGGCGGGATGCGCCAGTCGTCCGTCCCCCAGGGAAAGGCGCTGAGGAAGACGATCGCCGTGATGAGCAGGAACTTGTCCGCCAGCGGGTCGATGAAGGCTCCGAATTTCGAGCGTTGGTTGAAGCGCCGCGCGATCCAGCCGTCCAGACCGTCGCTGGCGGAGGCGGCTACGAAAAGCGCCAGGGCGATCCACCGCAGCTTCTCCTGCGGCTGCCCGTCCTCCACGGAGAGACCATACTTCGCGACGAAAACCGCAAAGACCGGCACCAGGAAGATGCGGCCCAGCGTGATCTTGCTGGCGAAGGTCATCCGGTGGAATTGAAGCACGGATCGCCGCGAGGGGCGACTCTTGATTTCACCCTCACGATTTCCATCGGAACGAGAGACATCCGGACCTACCGCGTATCCACCTCATGCTGCTCCGCATCCTCCTC
>CBIHMP010000225.1:0-6723 GCA_966211015.1 uncultured Luteolibacter sp.
GATCTCCGCCGCCTCGTTGAAGGCGGGACCGCCCTGACCTCTGTTACCGTATTCCTCCCGGGTCTGCAGTTTCCACGACTTTTCGTCCCGGTAGTGGTGATAGACGCGCCGGTAAAATTCCCGGCTCAGGCCGCCGAGGATCGCGCTGTCCCCGAGGTCGGTCCAGCCCAGGCCGCTGGTGGTCAGGCCGCCGAGATGCTTCGTCGGGGAGACAAGGACGACACTGCGGCCGTCTTTGGCCGCCTGGACCGCCGCGGTGATTCCGCCGGAGGTTCCGCCGTAAATCACGATGTCGTGGGAAGCGGGTTCCTGCGCGAGGGCTGCGGCGACAGGGAAGCAGGCGAGGAGGGTGCGGAGCGGGTGCATGATAGACAGGATACGGCGGTTACGGGTCCATTTTGCCTTCTCCTCGCCGTGGGCGGAGCTTGGCAGCACCGATTGTCCGCGGAATCCCTCTTTGGAGGGAGGGAAAAAGTATTCGCCTCCCGCTTTCCGGCGCATCACCCTTCAAAGACACGTGATCCGCCTCTCCAGCCTGCTGCTCCGCCTTTGCCTGGTCGCCGGGGTTCTGGTGCCGGAGGGCGTGTTGCGCGCGCAGGAGGCCGCCCTGCAGACCGTTCGCGAGCTGCAGGTCAAGGCGGCGACGGAGCCCTTCACCCCCGGCCGCGTGAAGACCGTTGGGACGGTCACTTGGATCGACCCCACGGAAGGCAAGTATTTCCAGCTTCAGGATGCGACCGGCGGGGTCCAGGTCAGTTTCACCAATATCGATTGGCCTCTGGTGGATGATACCGTGGAGGTGGAGGGCGTGCTGGAGCGCGGACCCTACGCCCCCATCATCAGCAAGGCCACCTTCCGGCACAAGGGCAAGGGGACCCGTCCGGACGCTGCGAATGCTTCCGGCGGGGGCTTGGTCAACGGCGAATACAACGGCGAACTCGTGGACATCCACGGCTGGGTGCGGAGCGCCGAGATGGTCGCACCCACGACTTTTTCCGCAGTGCTGAGTTCGGGCTCCGCGCGGGTGACGGTCCGTGTCAGCAACGCGCGCAATCTTGATCCGGCGAAGCTGATCGCGGCAAAGGTCTGGGTGCGCGGGGTGGCGGTCCCCGTCCGCGCTCGCGGCGGCTTGCGGCAGTTGGTGGATATTCAGGTGCTGGCCTCGACGGAGCAAGATTTCAACATTTACCACCGGGAACTGTCCGATCCGTGGGCGGCGCCCGTGCGACCCCTGCAGGAAGCCTTCCAGTACCGGCCGGGCTTCACCCGCGGGGATCGCTTCCGGGTGCGCGGGAAGATGATCTACGAACGGGACGGGGTGGCCTATCTGAACGACGGCCGCAGCGGGGTAGCCGTGCGTGGGACCGGAGCCGAAAACCTGAAGCGGGGCGACGAGGTGGAAGCGGTGGGATTCCCCGACCTCGAAGACTTCCTCCCCGTGCTCTCGGATGCGGTGTTCACCTCTTTCCCGCCGGAGGGGGAACCGGTAGTGCCGAAGGCAATGCCGGTGGACGCGCTGCTGGATGGCCTGCAACACGCGGGCTACGTGACGGTGCGCGGCCGCCTGCTGGACCGCCTCCAGACGCCGTCACCCGGGAAAAGCGGGATCCTGGTGCTGGCCCTCAATACCCCGCGCGGCGTCTTCACCGCCGAGATGGAGGATCCGGGGGTGAAAATCCCCTATCTGGAGGAAGGCTGCACCTTGGATGTCAGCGGGATCTGCCTGGTGAGCACCGATGGCACGGGCAGCCCCACCTCATTCAAGCTGTTGATTCCGGATGCCGCGAGCCTGAGCGTGGTGGAGCGGGCGAGCGTCTTCACGGTCAAGCGTCTCCTGATCATGCTCAGCGCGGCCTTGGGCGGGCTCGCCGCAGTGGCGATCTTCGCCTATTTTATATCCCGGCGGAACCTGAAGCTGGCCTCGGAAATGCGCGAGCGGAAGGCCATCATGGCGGAGCGCAACCGCCTCGCCCGTGACCTGCACGATACCCTGGAGCAGGGCCTCACCGGGATCCACCTGCAGCTGCACAGCATCGGCAACTCCGAAAGCGATGCCTCGCTGGAGACGCGGGAGCGATTGGATGTGGTGGAGGGACTGGTGAAGCAATGCCATGCCGAAATGCGCCATTCGATCTGGAACCTCCGCTCCGTGGCGCTGGAACAGTTCGACCTCGTGGAGGCACTCGACCGCTCCGCGCGCTCGATCGTGCTCGGCTCGAATATCCGCGTGGAGGTGAAGCGCAGCGGAAGTGCCGTGAAGCTTCCTTCGCTGGTCGAAGACAACCTGCTGCGTATCGGCCAGGAAGCGATGACCAATGCCGTGAAGCACGCCCGACCCGCGCAGCTCATGCTGGAACTGGCGACCCGGCCCGGGGTGGTGGTGCTCACCGTCTCGGACGATGGAACCGGGATTCAGGCTTCGGCCAAGCCGGGTCATTTCGGCCTCACGGGCATGCGCGAGCGGGCCGTGCGCCTCGGCGGCAAACTGGAGGTGAGCGCGAAACCCGGCGGCGGCACTATTGTCCGCGTGGAAGTGCCTCTTCAGAACGGAAACTCTCCAACCCAAGATGAACCTGTATCCTCCGCAACCCATCAAGATTCTCGTCGTCGATGACCACTTCGTCGTGCGTGAAGGGCTCCGTAGCCTGATCCGCCGGGAGGCGGGCATGATCGTCATTGCAGAGGCCTCGAACGGAGCCGAAGGCGCGGACATGCATGAACGCCTGCAGCCGCACGTGACCATCATGGACCTGCGCATGCCGGTGATGGGCGGCGTGGAGGCCACCCGGCTGATCCGGAGCAGGTCTCCCGAGGCAAAGGTGCTGGTGCTGACGAGCTTCGAGGGCGACGAGGACATTTTCGCGGCCTTCGACGCGGGGGCTTCCGGCTATCTGTTGAAGCATAGCTCCGGCGATCAAGTGGTGCCCGCGATCCACGCGCTGATGCGCGGCGAGACATGGATCCCGCCGGAGGTGGAGAGCCATCTGGCCACGCGGCAGCGGGGGGAAGTGCTCTCCGTCCGCGAGCGGGAGATCGTCCGCCATCTTGCGCTCGGCGAGGCGAACAAGGAGATCGCCGCCTCCATCGGAATCTCGGAGCAGACAGTGAAGTCGCACGTGAAGAACATCCTCGGGAAGCTGCAGGTGAGGGATCGCACCGAGGCGGTCACCGTGGCCTTGCGGCGGGGGATCATCCATTTGCCGGAGGTGTGAAATCTTGTCAGGCCCGTGATCGTCGTTAGACTCGCGGGTCCATGCTTCCCACGCTCAACTTCGTTTCTGCGCTGGCCGCGGTCGTGTTTTTCTTCCTTCCCTGGACCAGCATCGAGTGCCGGGGCGAGCGGATGGCGACGCAAACCGGGCTGCAGGTGATCTCAGGCTCCGCGAAGGTGGACGATAGCACCGACCCGGTGCGCATGGAGATCGAGGCATCGGGGGAGGTGTCTCTCGGCAGGTCCTATTTCGCGGCGGCAGCGCTGCTGTGCGCGGTGTCGGCGGTGGTCATGGCGCTTGCGGGGGCGACGCGGGGCCGCCGCGACCTCTCCGGTGCCTCGGGAGCGCTGTGTGCCATCGCGCTCACCTGCCTCATCACGCAGGCGGCGATGGGATTCCCGGCGAAGGAGACGCTGGTGCGGAGGATTTCGGAAGGTCCGTCGGGCGAACCCGCGGGATCGCCGCTGGAGGTGCTGGGAAAGGAAATTTCGCGCGAGGTGGTGGATCGGATCCAAGTTCATCCGATGTTCTGGTTCTATCTGGAGCTCGCGGCACTCGGGATTCCCACCGTGATCCTGCTGAACCGTCTTCTCGACCGCATGAGGATTTCCTCGGAGCGGCGCGGCTGAAATCGGCGGCGACAGATCTTGCAGCAGCCGGGCTCCTGGGGAAGCCTTGCGACCGATGAGCGAGAAAATCCCGTCGTCGTGGTCAGCCGATAAAGGCATCGCGAAAGGTATCCTGCGTGACAGGACCCTGCGCCGCCGCGCGATGGGCCGTTGCCTGATGCTGCTGCTCGCCGTTTTCGCCGTCGGCCTGTGGGTGATCCCCGGTTGGCTGGGAGCAAACGTATGGCGCTTTCTCCTCTGGTGGGCGGGCTGCGGAGCGCTGGCGATCTTCACGGTCGCCTTCGCGCTCTATGATGCCATGGCGGTGATCCGCGAGGAACGGGACAAGATGTGAACCGGCTCGGCCCGCACGGGAGCATTCAAATTCCGGGCACCATTCCGCTGGTCCCGCTCTGTTTCCAGATAGGACCTTCCTTCGCATACCGGGGTGCCTCGCCCCGCAGCGCCGGATCGGGCTGCGAGCTGTCCAAGCGGAAAAGCGGCAGAATCGGCGCGCCGCTCGGGGCTTTTTCATAGCTCGCCCCGATTTCCTCCAGCAGTAGGGAGACCGCGAAGAATCCCCCGGGGATCTCCCCGATAAGGATTTCCACCGGGTAGCTATTGCCGGCCTTCACCTGGAACTCGGGCCCCACGGCCATGCCGCCGATATTCTGGTTATATCTGGGAGAGGTGTCGTATTTGTAGAACCGGATGGGTACGCGCATCGGTCCGCTCTTGCGGATGTCCTTGGCAAGTTCCTCGTTTTCCTTGGTACCATCGACCTCGGCCGCACGGCCGAACATGTGCGTGCCGGTGCAGCCCAGCGTGTAGCCGTAGTCGAAGACGGTGCGGTTGTTGAAGCGCACGACCAGCAGGTCATCCCCGGCACCCACGAAGCGGAACTTTCCGCTTTTAGGTGCCTTCACGGTACCCCGGTAAACGACGATCCAACGCTTCGGCTGCACCTCCTTCTCGCAGTTGAAGGCGGCGGGCGCGGCGTCGGCACTCATGAAGGGCATGTGCAGCTTCGTCTGGTAGAGCTTCTGCGAAGCTTGGTAGTAGTCGTCGAATTCCTTTTCCTTGAAACCCCCGTCCACGATCTCGCGCACCTTCAGGCGCATTTCGTCGTCGGTCATGTTCGTGGGCTTCCGATCGCGGGTCTGCTTCAGATCGTAAAAGGTTCCCAGCAAGGCGCTTTGCGTAGCATCGAGCGCGCCGAAGGGGTTCTTCAACCCACCGCCGCCACCGAGGCCCGGGCCCATCCCGTCGCCGAAGCCGGGCCCCCGACCGTTTCCTCTGCCGCCGCCGGAACCGCTTCCACCCATTCCACCGGACATGGCCCCGCCACCCAGATTGCCTAGCGCCGCCATTTCAGAACTCAATTCCGGCTCCGGAAGGGTGATCGGGGAGCTCGCTCCCACGGCGGCTACGCGTGCGACGTTTTTCTGAAGCTGCATGCTGCGCTGTTTCTGCACGGCCGCACTTTCCGGGGCACCGCCTCCGCCCGCCGCCGGCATGAAATCCACTTTCTTCGGGGGGTCTTGGATGATCTGGAAAACCCAGAAAGCTCCTGCGGTGAGCAGTAGAACATGGACGAGGATGGAGATACTCAGGGCACCGCCACCCAAACGGCTCCAGAAAGATCCTTTTTTCGGGGTGATCGTGAGGGTTTCCGATGTTTCAGAGTTTTGTTCCAAGTCCATGAACGCGAGGTATATCTGAGAAACGGTCCGCCCCCTGTTTTTCTTGGGTCCTTTCCGGGGGGAATCCAGGCGTGGAGGAAAAATGCGGCATTCCGGTGTCTGCTTGGCTCAGGAATTCGCCTTGCCGGGCGGGGGATCGGGCCGCTTGGATGCGCGCATGACGCCGGAGCTTGAGGATCTGTTTGCCTTCCTTCGTTTTCCCAGCATTTCCACCGATTCGCGGAATGCCGGAGACGTCCGCGCCTGTGCGGAATGGCTGGTGACCAAGCTCACCGGGATGGGTCTCCAGACGACCCTCCATTTGACCGACCGTCATCCGATCGTGGTCGCGAAAAACGTGCACCAGCCGGGCAAGAAGACCGTCCTGATCTACGGCCACTACGACGTCCAGCCGGTGGATCCCCTGAACCTCTGGTCCACTCCTCCCTTCGAGCCGGAGATCCGCGAGGGCAAGATCTGGGCCCGCGGCTCCACGGACAACAAGGGGCAGATGCTGGCGCACGTGCTCGGGGTGGAAAAGACACTGAAGGAAAAGGGCGAACTGCCGGTGAACCTGACCCTGCTTTTCGAAGGCGAGGAGGAGATCGGCAGTCCGAGCCTGGCCCCTTTCCTCGAGGCGAACCGCGAGCTTCTGAAATGCGATATCATCGCCATTTCCGATACCGGCATGGTGGCACCCGGGCAGCCCACGCTCAGCTACGGGCTGCGCGGCATCGCCGCTTGCGAAGTCATCCTGCGCGGGCCGGCGCGCGACCTGCACTCCGGCATCTTCGGTGGCGCGATCCGCAATCCCGCCACGGAGATCGCCCGACTCGTGGCGACCTTCCACGATGAGAACGGTCGAGTTCAGGTAGAGGGGTTCTATGACGACGTGAAGCCGCTCGAAGACTGGGAGCGCGAGATGTGGGCGAAGCTGCCCGGCACCGGCGACGGGGATTTCATCCGCTACAGCGGGGCCTCGCAGACCCATGGCGAAGCCGGCTACACCTCCGCCGAACGCACCTGGGCACGCCCTACCGCCGAGGTGAATGGCATCGGCGGAGGCTATCAGGGAGAAGGCTCCAAGACCGTCCTGCCCGCGGAAGCCTTTGCCAAGTTCACCTTCCGCCTGGTCCCCAACCAGGATCCGGCGGACATCATGGAGAAGGTGAAGGCTCACCTCGACAAGCACTGCCCGCCGGGTGTCTCGCTGCTCTACGT
>CBIHMP010000226.1:0-6630 GCA_966211015.1 uncultured Luteolibacter sp.
GCGCTACGCGAACGATTCCCGCGTCTCCCGCGTGATCTACGTCAACAAGCTCGACCGCATCGGCGCGGACTTCTACCGCGTGATCGCCCAGGTCAAGAAGGTGCTCGGCGCCCACCCGCTGGTGATGGTCCTGCCGATCGGCACCGAAAGCGACTTCGTCGGCGTGGTCGTTCTCCTCACCCGCAAGGCCCACATCTGGGATGAATCCGGACAACCGGAAAACTTCAAGATCACCGACGTGCCCGCCGACATGGTGGACAAGGTCGAGGAATACCGCGCCGCGCTCATCGAAACCGCCGTCGAACAGGACGACGAGGTGATGGAGAAATACCTCGAGGGCGTGGAGCCGGACATCGACACGATCAAGAAGTGCATCCGCAAGGGCACGATCGACCTCGCTTTCTTCCCGACCTACTGCGGCTCCTCCTTCAAGAACAAGGGTCTCCAGCTCGTCCTGGACGCGGTGGTGGATTACCTGCCGAACCCGACCGACGTCAAACCGCTCCCGGAAGTGGATGCCGAGGGCAACGAAACCGGCAAGTTCGCCATCATCGATCCGGCGGCGCCTTTCCGCGGCCTCGCATTCAAGATCATGGACGACAAGTTCGGCGCGCTCACCTTCACCCGCATCTACTCGGGCACCATCAGGAAGGGCGACACGATCTTGAACTCCTTCACCGGCAAGACCGAGCGCGTCAGCCGCATGGTGGAGATGCACGCGGACGACCGCAACGAAGTCGAGTCCGCACAAGCGGGTGACATCGTCGCCCTGGTCGGCCTCAAGAACGTCCAGACCGGCCACACCCTCTGCGACGAGAAGAATCCCGCCACCCTCGAGCCCATGGTGTTCCCGGATCCCGTGATCTCCATCGCGGTCGCGCCGAAGGACAAGGCCAACGCCGAGAAGCTGGCCAACGCCATCGGCAAGATGATCCAGGAGGACCCGTCCTTCCGCGTCGAGACCGACGAGGAAACCAATGAGATGATCCTCAAGGGCATGGGCGAGCTCCACCTCGACATCAAGATCGACATCCTCAAGCGCACCCACAAGGTGGAGGTCACCGTCGGCGCCCCGCAGGTCGCCTACCGTGAAACCATCACCAAGCCGGTCACCGACAGCTACACCCACAAGAAGCAGTCCGGCGGTTCCGGCCAGTACGCGAAGATCGATTACACCATCGAGCCCGGCGAGCCAGGCTCCGGCTTCATCTTCGAATCGAAGGTCGTCGGCGGCAGCATCCCGAAGGAATTCATCCCGGCCGTCGATAAAGGCTTCAAAACCTCCGTCGATAAGGGACCGCTTGCCGGCTACCCTTGCTTGGACTTCAAAGTCACGCTCAACGAAGGTGGTTTCCACGCGGTGGACTCCAGCAACATCGCTTTCGAAATCGCCGCCAAGGCCGCCTATCGCCAGACGATGCCGAAGTGCGCGCCGCAGATCCTTGAGCCGATGATGAAGCTCGATGTCTTCGCCCCGGAGGAAAAGGTCGGCGACGTGATTGGTGACCTCAACCGCCGCCGCGGCATGATCCAAGGCCAGGAACCGACCCCGGGCGGCGTCCGGGTGAAGGCCGAAGCACCGCTCTCCGCGATGTTCGGCTACATCGGCGACCTCCGCACCATGACTTCCGGCCGCGGCCAGTTCTCCATGGAGTTCAGCCACTACGCCCCTTGCCCGAAGAACGTCTCCGACGAGGTGATCAAGGCGGCCAAGGAGCGCGAAGAAGCCAAGCGGAAGTAAGCGCGGTTCCCGATTCATTCCCAAACCCCGTCGTCCGAAAGGGCGGCGGGGTTTTTATTTTGCTCGCAGCTGTTTTGGACTGCTGCGACATGTCGCAGCTTTTGCTCCGTCCATCCCCCACCCCGGTGCCGTCCCCTTAGCCGACATGTCGGCTAAGCCGGTTGATCTCCGGGCAGATCTTCACCTAATGTCGCCGCTCGATGAATTCGTGGCCCCACGCTCCTCCTCATTGGACCCACGAGCCCGGCATTTATTTTGTCACCGCATCCACCTACCGGAAGCATCGCTCCTTCGAAGGAGCCGGTCGCTTGGATTTCCTCACCAATCTCCTCCTTGGCACCTTGGCGGAGGGCTCATGGAGGGCCGACGCATGGGCGGTGTTCCCGAACCACTATCACCTCATCATCCGATCCTCAGTTTCAAGCCGCCCGCTCTCGAAGGTTCTGGGAAAGGTTCACATGCTATCCTCGAAAGAGATCAATCGTGAGGACGGCGTGGAGGGGAGGAAAATCTGGTTCAACTACAGGGACACCCATTTGACCTTCGAAAACTCCCACCTCGCCCGGCTCCACTACGTTATTCACAATCCCGTTCACCATGGCTTGGTTCGCTGTGCAGCCCAATATCCCTGGTGCTCTGCCGCATGGTTCGAGCGAAACTCTTCCCCCGCCTTCCGGGAGACGGTCCGATCATTTCCTCTCGATCGTCTTCAGATAGAGGACGATTTCTGAAGCCGATACATTTGATCTCCAAGGCAATTCCCCGGCACAGCCGACATGTCGGCTGCGGAGACAACATTCCTCTCCACCCCCACACCCAGCGAAAGCTGCGACATGTCGCAGCAGTCCATACAGGATCTACCACCCGATCTCCGCCACCACCGGCCGGTGATCCGAGCCCAGTTCCGGCCCGACCCATCTCTCCCCGCAAGCCGCCGCCTCCGGCCGCTCCCGTGGTCCGCGGTAGAGCAGATGATCGATGGGAATCGCGACCAGTGGGTTTCCCGCCATCCATGTGGCTCCAATGCCCCGGCCGCGTGCCGAGTCGATCAAGCCGGCTTCGAAGAGCGGTTTCATGGCATGGCTCCAGCGGGTTGCATTCAGGTCGCCGGCCACGACCACCGGCCAGATCTCCTCCGCGGTTTCTTCCGCGATCCGTTTCAGGAAAACATTCCGTTCGCTGGCCCAGAACTCCGTGGTGGGCGGAACGGGATGGGCGCCGAGGAAACAAAAATTCCCTCCGGCTCCGGCCAATATCACCTTGAGCAGCGGCAGCTCCAGTTGCCCGCAGGGGATGATCTCCCGTGAAACGATGGGAAGCTTGGAGTAGAAGGCGAAGCCGAAGTTCCCCTCCACGGGATAGTCGATGAAGTAAGGGTGGCTGTCCCTCAGTGGAGCGAGAGCCCGTGCCCAGGTCTCATCGACTTCCGGCAGGAAAATCACATCCGGATCGGTCTCACGGATCCACTTCAGCGCTTCGTCGTAGCGTTGGTTTGAAGTGAGCACATTGAAGGTCGCGAATCGCATGGCCGTGCCTTGCGGTTCCGCACCCCCGGCCGGAAACAGGGGCGCGATCCGGACAAGCGGCACCGCCATGAAAAGCGCCACCAGCGCCGCCAGCCGCCATGACTTGAGCACCAGCAGCGCCATCAGGCAGAGCGTCAGGACCGCCGCGTACTGTACCTGGAAATGATTGAAGAGATCCAGCAGCCACACTTTACCGCCGATCCAGCCGATCACCGGCAGGACTCCCGCCAGCACCGCCATGCGGGCGACGAAAGGGCCGGGCTTGGGGAAAAGAAGACCTCGCAGGGACATCGCCGCCACCTTATCCCCGCCTCCCGCTCCCGCAATGTTTCACGGCCGGAGAAGAGAGCTTGTCGGCGAGTCATCGCGGCGACTTAGTAGCAGGAACACCTCCTCATGTCCGCCATCACCGCACCTCTCGATCTCGCCGGCATGATCGCGCGGCTGCACGAGGTCTTGCAAGAGCATGCCAGTGCCCCCACCGCGCAACAGTTGCGGGAAGCCTTCAATACCCTCTACGCCTCGAGCCTTCTGAAGGAGGAGGGGCGCCCGGTGCGCGCGCGCGTGATCCTCGCTCCGCCGGATGCCTTTTCTCCCACCGAAGGACCGCCCGACGGCACCCACGCGGTCCGCTTCACGGTTACCCACCCCTTCACGGCAAACGAGATCAAGCGCCTGAGCCCTGCCGCCAGCTTCTTCCACTCCGTGGTGGCGATATGGCCGGACCGCGACCGCGGATTCCGTATCTGGGGCGTGCTCAATACCGGCCCCCGCTGGATGAATCTCGTCGCCGGCGGACGCAAGCCGCTCGGCATTGAAATCCCCTACCCCATCATTCACGTGCGCGATCCCGGCTGGCTGCTCTTTTACCAGGGCTACCAGTTGATCGCCGAGTGGCGCGGCCGCGAACTCCACGGACCGCGCCTGGACGTCTTCCAATCCCGCCTGCTCAACGACCGTTTCGCCCATCTGCGCCGCGGGCTGGTCGAGGAACTCGCCGGCGGTTGCCTGCCCGGCAGCCTCGGCACCGAGGAATATGCCGAACTCTCCCACCTGATCTCCCTCCAGTTCATCAAGCGCGTTATCAATCTCGTCCGGAATAGCGGCCACGGCGGCAGCGTCGTCTTCCTTCCTGAGGGCGAGGTCGGCGTTGAAGCGGCGACCCGCTGGATCGATTGCAAATACACCGCCGAGGCGGACGACGCGGGGATGCGCTTCCGCCACCTGCTGCAATCGATCATCCGCCGGGTCGGCCAGCTTTGCCCGGAGGGCTGCACGACCGAGAACGCCTGGGAGATCTTCCGCAACAGCAAGGATCCGGAGTTGGATCGCCTGGAGGAGGCATTTTTCGAGCTTGCCCGCTTCCTTTCGGATCTGATGCAGGTGGACGGGGCGCTGGTCCTGGATCGCCGCGTCTGCGTGATCGGTTTCGGCGGGGAGATCCGCGTGGACCGGAATGTCTTCCGCGTCAGCCAGGCCCACGACCTCGAGGGTGCCCGCCTGTCCGATTGGAACGTGCAGGCGGACGGGACCCGGCACCGCTCCGTTTACCGCCTCTGCTCGGTTGAGCCCGAAGTGCTGGGCTTCGTCATCTCCCAGGACAGCAACGTCCGCATGATCGCCAACGTGGATGACATGGTGGTCTTCTGGACCCACAGCACGGTTTGAGGTTCCTCAAGAAGCGCCCGCGTCTCAAGGAGCGCCGGCGTCCCGCCGGTGAAATCATCAGAGCGGAGCCCGAAAAGGAGCCGCACATCAGGCGGCCACGCCGTTTCCAGCACCTGCGGGAGGATACCCTCGCCACCTTTGCCCGCCGCTCCCTTCTTCCCGGCCTCCGCCTGTCTTCTATTCCTGTGCGTCCAGACGCTTGTTGATCTCTTCCAGCATCTTCCGGATCTCATGCAATTCATCTTTCTCCCCCTTCGGCCCGGGAGGCGGGACCAGCCCCTTCAGCTTCGCACCCCGCTCCCCCTCTTCGATCTCGATCACCGTACCTCCGCCTTCCGGCGAGGGGTGCAGCTTCCGGATGAAGGTCTTCAGAGGCCGGCCCGGGTGGCCTTCCAGCAGCACGTCCAAGGCGGCATCGTGGAAGCGCGTATCACCCGCATGCGCTTGCGGCGCGTGCTGGACTCCCAGCACGACCCGGGTTTCCTCCAGCTTTCCTTTCCGCACGTATGCGATCGTCACGCTTTCGCCTTCCTTGCGGTTGGCCACCAGTACGGCGAGCTGCCGCGGGTGGATCAGGATCTGGTCGTCCAGCTTCGCCAGCACGTCGCTCTTCTGGAGTCCGGCGCTCGCGGCGGGGCTGCCTTCCCCCACGTAATCGACCACCAGGCCGGTATCGGTCGGAATGGGCAAGTGGGAGGAAAACTCGGGCTGCGGCGGCGTGGCGGAGACGCCGAGGTAGGTGACCGGTCCGGGGCGGCGGAGCGCCATTTCCCAAGCCACGTCGCTCGCCCTGTACTTCCAGCGGAGCGGCTCGGTGATTTGCTCGACCCGGGCGGTCGGCACCACGATATCAGCCGGCGCACCGGGAGCGCTTGGTGCGGGCGGCACGGGAGGTACCCCGGGAGTGGCGGGCAGCGCCCGGGAATCCTGGGCTCCCGCCGTGGAGACGGCGGCGAGCAGGGCGCATAGGATCGGAGTTGTTGTTTTCATCGTTTCGTCGGATTGAATCAGTAGGTGGAAAGGGCAATCGGCATCACTTCCTCGCGGATCTGCGACTCCTTCTGCGGAGCATCCCCGGGACGCGTCACGTAATAGATTTCATCCAGCCAGGTGGTCCGGATCAGGCGCACGGGTTGCTCCGAGGCATCGTTCACCACCCCGAGGTCGGCGACTTCCATCAAGTGCTGGCGGCTTGCCACCGGGGTCCGTGGAGGCGCTTCCGCGGCGGTTTCCGTGATCGGCGGGGCGATCTCCTCCTGAGGCGTTTCATGGATCGCAAAGGCCAGGGCTGCTGCAGCGGCCGCCGCCAGCGGCAGCCAGATAACGGGCCTGAGGATCCTCTGCTTGGGAGGTTTCGCCGCGCGCAGCCGCGCCATCAGCGCCGCGTCCGGAGAAGCGGGGCTGAAGCGGCCCAGCAGAGCTTCGATCTCCTCGTCGTTCGGAGCATTCATATCGGGGTGGTGGTGAGGATGTGGCGGAGGGAGTCCAAGGCCAGCCGGTAGCGGGAAGCGGCCGTGCCCGGGGGATATCGAGCGCGGTGGCCACCTCCGCGAAGGTCAGGCCGCCCCAGAATTTCAGCGTGAGCACGTCCCGCTGCGCCTCCGGCAAGCGCCGGATCTCTTTTTCGAGAAGCGCCGCGGTGTCCTCGCTGTCATCGGCAGCGGTAAAAAGCTCCGGGGACTCGGCGGCTTGCTC
>CBIHMP010000227.1:0-6593 GCA_966211015.1 uncultured Luteolibacter sp.
GTCGTAGGAAGCGGGAGCCGTTGCAAGCAAGTTGCCTGAAGCGCCGCGACGTTCGAGGATGATCCCGGCAGCGAGGGCACTACCTGCACGATCATCATTGCCACCGCCAATAAGCTTCCAACCGGCGGTTACGAAAGGCGGTTGGGCAGTTGCGAAGTAGTAACGATTATAGCTGGAAACACCGTCCGGGACCCAAACGATGTCTGCGGTGCTGGTCGTGCCCGGCGTTACAAAGGCACCTAGACCGGACGAGCCCAAGGTAGAGCCGACGGGATAGAGACCCCCAAGGTGGTTGAAGGCGCTACCAGTGACAGCAACGATGGTGTCCCCAGTCTTCACTTCACCGGTCACGGTTAGATCCAGATCCGTCGGTCCTTTGCGCTCTACAATCAGGCCATCGGTGTAAACAATCGGCGTGTTCGCGCGATCATCGTTGCCACCGCCGATAAGCTTCCAACCCGCTGTCACAAAAGGAGGCTGCGCGGTTGCGTAGTAATAACGGTTGAAGTTGCCGCCGCCGGTTGAAATCCAGACGATGTCGGCAGTACTGGTCGTACCGGCCTGAAGGCCCGCAGCGTTCGTCGCGCCGAAAATGTCCCCGATCGTAGCGGCCTTCCGTAGTTTGTAAGAGACCCCGCTGGCCGCACCTGCTGCTGCTAGGTCAGTAGGAGTCGTCGTAAGAGTGTCTGTGGTCCAAGAAGTCACCTCTGCAATTGCTCCGTTTGCGGAACTCGCCTCGTCGTCGATTTCAAGAACATAAGTGGCACCTGCGACCAAAGCGCTAAAATCTGCCGTGGTGTCCGTAACCGTAGTGGCGGTAACGGTCTCTAGCGTGCCGGAAGCTGCAACTGGCTGGTGAAGCGTCAAACCAATGAGGTTGAACTGACCGGTTTTCAGAGATTCCGTAGAATAGCCCACCGGCGTGGTGGAAGACTGAGCATTCGCCGCTCCGACAGCAAATAGCGCTCCGAGAAGCGCGAAGGGGATGATTGGTTTCATGACGAGACTGGGTTTAGGTTCGGTTTTTGATTTCGTCGAGGAAAAACCACAGGGAGGAGTGACGGGTTCGTCACGGGACGCAGTTTCCCCGGCAAATTTTTCTCTTACGCCGGTCATTCACGGCCATTCCCCCTTCCTCCGCAAGGAAATTTTTGAATGCTCCGTAATTTACGTAGCTCCAAGCGCTTGCTGAGGAAAAACGACGTCGATTTCCGGTGATTTCGAGGATCTCAATTTACCTTTAGAATCCATTTGGATGGCGACAATGCCCTGAGAAAAAACGCGTTTGAGATGAGGCGGCTTTCGGGAATTTCGTCAGGTAATCGCATTGAAGATGAGGATTTCTCGGAACGACGTCGCTCCTACGGAGATCCCTTGAAAGGAAGTTTTGCGGGCTTGCACCATTATTTTTCGTGGAGCCGAAAGTTTTTTCAACGGAGCGCTTCACATGCACCTTCCCGGATGAATGTCCGTTTTTACCCCTCTCGGCGCTTCCCTCGCTTGGAGAGGGTGGCAACAGCGGAGCAACGGGCACTGCTGTCGTTCATTCCGCTCAGGCGCTCCGATGGGCCTCCTCTCCGCCTCCCATGCCCTCACCAGGTGGTAAGAGCGCGGAAATCATCCATGCGCTCCTGAAGCCCTGCGGCGTCCAGGGATTCCAGCCGCCGGGTGGAGAAGGCTTCGCAGGTGAAGGATGCGAGCACCGATCCGTGGACCACCGCGTGGCGGAGGGTCTCGAAATCCGGGGAAGTCGAGCCCTTGGCGGCCAGATAGCCGGCCAGGGCGCCGAGGAAACTGTCCCCCGCGCCGGTGGGATCCACCACCTCTTCCAAGGGGTAGGCATGGCTTCGGAACATCTGCGGCTTCTCACCGGAGGAGAATAGGATCGCTCCGAATTCCCCGAGCTTGATGACGACGTGCCGGGGGCCCTTCTCCAGCAAGGTGCGGCCCGCCTGGAGAAGATTGTGCGTACAAGCGAATTCCCGCGCCTCGCCATCGTTGATCACGAAGAGATCGATCTGCTTGAGCACGTCATGCAGCCGCTCGTTGGCGATCTCGATCCAAAGGTCCATCGTGTCCGCAATGACGAAGCGGTCCGGCGCGGTGCATTGCGCGAGCATTTCGAGCTGGTTGTCCGGGGACATGTTCGCGAGGACCACGAAGGGCGACTTCGCGGCCGGGCCGTTGACCTTCACTTGCCAGCTTTCGAGCACGTTGAGGCCCACCCGGTGGGTGGTGCGCTCGTTCATGTTGTTGAAGTACTCCCCCGCCCAGGTGAAGGAGTCCCCTTCCGACCGCTCGACGTCGTTCAGGGAAATGCCGCGTGACTCGAGCATCGCCAGGTGGGGTGCCGGGAAGTCCCTGCCCACGATCCCCACGAGATGCACGGGGCGGCTGTAAAAAGAGGCCGCCAGGGCGGCATAGGAAGCCGAGCCTCCCAACAGATCCGTTTCATCGGCGAAGGGGGTCTTGACGTTATCGATCGCAATGGTTCCTCCGACAACGATGGGCAGCGGCTCAGGCATGGCGGTAGAGATGAAAGACAGGCGGGAGAGGCCAGAAAAAAGCGGCGTACCCGGATCGATCCGGTTCAGGCCACCGTAGCCGGGAGAAGTGCCTTCGCGGCACGCGTGGCCTGGCTAATATCGGCCGCGGTAAGCAGGTCCGAGACGATCACGGCATTGCCCGCACCGGCGGCCACCACTTCCGGCAGATTATCGCGTTTGATCCCGCCGATACAAAAAACCGGGATGTGGCTCCCGATTTCAGCCTGTACCCGGGGAATATCCCCCAAGCCGATGCCGGGGCGCCCGAGTTTGGTGGGCGTAGGGAAAAGGGGGCCAAAGCCGATATAGTCGAAGCCCTCCTCCAGGGCCGACCGAGCCTGCTCCAGCGAGTGGGTGGAGCGGCCGACGATTTTTCCCCTGCCGATAATTTCCCGCGCTTCCGCCAGCGTCCCGTCATCCTGCCCGATGTGAAGGCCATCTGCGTCCACCCGGAGGGCGAGCTCGGGGAAATCATTCACGATGAAAGGTACGCGTGCCTCCCGACAGAGAGGCAGGATCGCGCGGGCGAGGGGTTCGATATCCTCCGCCGCATGGCCTTTGGCCCGCAGTTGGAGAAGATCCGCACCGCCCTCAAGCAAGGCGCGGGCAGCCGCCACGGCTTCGGTCGCCCGGACATAGCCGAGATCGACAATGGCGTAGAGCTGCCCGGTGAGTTGCATGGAGAGGAGGGCCCGGCAGCGGCGGGCTGCAACCGCATCACCCCTTCCGTTGCTCCAGATAGCGGGCCACCCAGCCGATATCGTAGGTGCCGGCCGCGAAGTCCGGATGGGCGATGATTTCCTGCTGGAAAGGAATGGTCGTCTTGATCCCGCGGATCATGAACTCGCCGAGGGCGCGCCGCATGCGGGCGATGGCGATTTCCCGGTTGGCACCGGTCACGATCAGCTTCGCGATCATGGAGTCGTAGTGCGGCGGGACCGAGTAGCCGGAATACACGTGCGTGTCCACGCGGACGCCCTTGCCGCCCGGCGCATACCACATGTCGATCTTACCCGGGCTGGGGCAGAAATTGTTGAAGGGGTCCTCCGCGTTGATGCGGCATTCGATGGAATGGCCGCGGGGAGTCGCATCGAGGACATGCGCGGAAAGCGGCTCGCCGGCGGCGATACGGATCTGCTCCTTGATGAGTTCACAGCCCATCACTTCCTCCGTCACGGGATGCTCCACCTGAATGCGGGTGTTCATCTCCATGAAGTAGAAGTCCGTGCCCTTCTCATCCACGAGGTACTCGATGGTCCCGGCGTTTTCGTAGCCGATCGCCTTGATGAGATTCACGGATGCCTCCGCCATGCGGGTGCGCAGTTCGGGGCCGAGCAGCGGCGAGGGGCACTCCTCGATGATCTTCTGGTTCCGGCGCTGCATTGAGCAATCGCGCTCGCCGAGCTGGATGAAATTCCCGTGCCGGTCCGCGATGACCTGGAACTCCACGTGGTGCGGATTGAGCACCAGCTTTTCAAGATAGCATTCGCCGTTTCCGAAGGCAGCCAAGGCCTCGCCGGAGGCGGCCTTGAAGAGCGACTCGAATTCCTCCTCCTTGAAGCAGGGGCGCATGCCGCGGCCGCCGCCGCCGGCGGTCGCCTTGATCATGACGGGGAAGCCGATCCGCTTCGCCTCCGAAAGACCCTGCTTGGCATCGGAAAGGATCTCGGAGCCGGGCGTCGTGGGCACGCCATTGGCTTCCGCCGTGGCGCGGGCCGTCGCCTTGTCACCCATCATGGAGATGACCTTGGCGGAAGGGCCGATGAACTGGAAATTGCAGCTTTCGCAGATCTCCGCGAAGCGGGCGTTCTCGGAAAGGAACCCGTAGCCCGGGTGGATCGCATCCGCCTCCGTGATTTCCGCGGCGGCGATGATCCGGTCCGGCTTCAGGTAGCTCTCCTTGCTCGAGGCGGGCCCGATGCAGACGGCCTCGTCGGCCAGATGGACGTGCATCGAATCGACATCGGCCTCCGAATAGACGGCGACGGATTCGACGCCGAGTTCGCGGCAGGCGCGGATGATGCGCAGGGCGATTTCACCGCGGTTGGCGACAAGGACGCGTTTGAACATGGACAATGGCTTTCGATTGCAAGCGGACGGCTCCGGGGAGCGCCCGGTTACTTGATGCGGAAAAGAATGTCGCCGAATTGCACCGGGTTGCCGTCTTCAGCTAGGACCGCGGTGATCACGCCGGATTTTTCGGCCTTGATTTCGTTCATCACCTTCATGGCTTCGATGATGCACAAGGTCTGGCCTTCGCTGATGGCATCGCCGACGTTTGCGAAGGAGGGGGAGTCCGGCGACGGCTTGCGGTAAAAGGTCCCGACCATGGGGGAGGTAATCGCCTCACCCTCCGAAGCGGCCGAAGCGGCCGAAGCGGCAGCCCCGGAAGAAGCGGGAGCGGCGGCGGGAAGCGCCACCGGTGCGGGCTGGAAGGAGCCGAGCAAGCCGCGCAGCGAATCCAGGTCCTGTCCCTTCTTGAGCTTGAGATGGAATCCCTCCTTCGCCATGTCGAAGTGAGTGAGACCATGCTCGTTCATGAGTTCGACGATCTTGCGGATTTCCTTGAGGTCCACGATGTGATGAAGGTTTTGGTGGGAAGCGTGCGGTGGTCGCGGCAGCGTCGCGACGGGATGCGAAAGCTAGGGACCGCGCCGAAACAGCGTCAAGCGGGAACCCGGGCGGATGAAGATCCCAAAGCAGGATACTGCATCCCGGGCCGGAAATAAGGAAGATCCGGCATTTGGGCTTGCCGGAGACCGGTGGCGGGCTGCAAAGCGGCGCGGTGGAAACCGTCCGCCTCGCCCGCATCCCCGAACCGCAGGAGTTCGTGCCGGAAGATTACTTCCGCCGCCTGGAGCGCGGGGAGATCGTGCGGGCGGATCGGCCGCTGGAGGTCGACCTCGGCTGCGGGGATGGCCGCTTCCTTCTGGAAATGGCGGCGCGCTATCCCGATCGCGATTTCCTCGGCGTCGAACGCTTGCTCGGGCGGGTGCGGAAAGTCTGCAAGCAGATCGGCAAGCGCAGCCTGGGTAATGCCCGGATCCTGCGCCTTGAAAGCCGCTACACCGCAGAATGGCTGCTCCCCAAGGAGTCCGTCTCCCGCCTCCACCTGCTGTGCCCGGACCCTTGGCCGAAAATGCGGCACCACCGGCGGCGTCTCATCCAGGAAGAGTTCCTGCAGGCCGTGTGGGACCTGCTGGAACCGGACGGGGAGTTTCTCTTCAAGACCGACCACCCGGGCTATTTCGACTGGGCGGAGGAGAAAGTGGCGGCGTTCGGGAAGTTCGAGCGGCTTGATTGGCCCGAGGATGCCTTTTTCTACCCGAAGACGGACTTCCAACTCCTGTGGGAGAGCGAGGGAAAAAGTCTCCAAGGCCTGCGGCTGAAGAAATCAGCGGGTCAGGCTCACGCTTGAGCCGTCGGCAAAGCCGCGGATCTCCAGACTTCCGTTTTCCCCCGGCAGCAGGGTCGCGGCACCGGTCTTCCCCTGATGAACGAGGCGGATGCCGCGCCTCTCGCAGTCCGCGGCCCAGCGGACGGGAATCCGCTCCTGCGCGGGGAAATCGGCATGCCCGGCGATGATCGCCCTCGGCTTCACCGCCTCCAGGAAAGAGGCACCCATCGAGGAGTCGCTGCCATGCCGTCCCGCGACGATCACGTCTGCCCCGAGATCCCGCCCGCTTTCCAGCATCGCGCGCTCGATGCCCCAGCCCGCGTCGCTGAGGAAAAGGATCCGCCAGCCGCGCCAGTGGAGGCGGAAGATCATGACCCGCTCGTCCGCGCGAGCGTTCTGGTCGTCCGCATCCGGCTCGTGCAGCACCTCGATCCACGCCTCCTCCGAGATTTTGCGGCCATCCGCAACATTCCCCGCCACCGTGGGGATTTGCCGCTCTTCCGCGGCCACCACCAGTTCCCTGAAGAATTTGCTCCGGGCTTTCTTCACCGGAATAATGATTTCCCGCACCGGAAAGGTGTCCAGCGCCTCCAGCGCGCCGCCGACGTGACCGCCGTCCGGATGGCTGAGCAGGATTGTCTCCGGCTGCA
>CBIHMP010000228.1:0-6568 GCA_966211015.1 uncultured Luteolibacter sp.
CCGTAACCTTGGGAGATTTCCAGCAAGTTTACAACGGCGGGCCGCGCGAAGTGACGGTGACCACCACTCCTCCGGGGCTGGCCGTGACGGTCACCTACAACGGCGGTCCCTCGATTCCGGTCAATGCGGGCAGCTACGACGTCGAAGCGAACATCACCGATCCCAACCACCAGGGCGAAGCGAGCGGCGTCCTGAACGTTTCCAAGGCTCCGGCAACGGTCACCCTGAGCAATCTCTCGCAGATGTTCGACGGAACTCCCAAGCAAGTTTCCGTTACCACTTCGCCACCCGGCTTGGCCATCAGCGTCAGTTACGCCGGGAGCGCGACCGCTCCGGTCACCGTCGGCATCTATCCGGTGGTGGCGACGGTGAACGATGCGAACTACCAAGGCTCGGCGACCGGCCAGTTCACAATCCTAGGAATGACCTACGACCTGTGGCGGGACACGGAATTCACCGAACAAGAAATCGCGGACGGATTGGCGGAAGCATCCGGGGATCCAGATCATGACGGGCTGGAGAATCTCTTGGAATACGCCCTCGGCAGCAATCCGCAGTCCTTCTCCCCGTCCCCCGGAATGACCATCGACGAGACCCACGTCAAACTCTCGTTCGTGCGGCCAAAAGGGCGCGCGGATCTGGCCTACCACGTGGAGAGCGGCTCGAACCTGACGGGATGGTCCCCGGTCGCGCTGGAAATCGGTAGTGAAACCGCGAGCACGGAATCCGTCGAAGCCCGCGTGGAGCGGTCCACCGACCCCTCCAAGCTCTTCATGCGCCTTCGCATCGAGCCCCAATAGGCGCTGTCATGGCTGCCGCACGATTGAATGAGCCGGACCGATCGGCTGTTAGCCTAGTAGTTCTTTTTCTTACAGCGCTTTCAATTTTCGCGCCAGTCGGCGCAACTAACTTGTCATGAGCGGCCCGCGGGGGTTGGCGCCTCCCGGCACCACGGTGCTCGGGGGCGCTTTCCGTTTCCTGTGCTCATTTTTGCTCCTCCCGATGTAACCGGGTCAGCCGCGCACGCGTCAAATCGGATGGAGCCCTTGCAGGCCCCTCCAGCAGTACCGTGCCATGAGAGCGTGCAAGATCTTCCACCGTCCCTCCTGTCGATCCCAGCCGCTCTACATCGATAGCGCTCCGATTCCATTCCCCCGCCCACAGCTCCCGAGATGACAGTCCCGGGTCACCCCGCTTCGATGCCCGGACCACGGTCTTGCCACAGGCAATGGCACCGTTGCGCTCTCTCGTCCCTCGGCACCATCGTGTCGCGGGCGTGGCGTCTTTTGCCGATCGTCGCAGGGACGCTCATGACGGCCGCGGGCGCGTCCCTCGATGCTCCCCTGACCGATGCAGCCCCGAAGATAGACGGGGTGCCGGATGAGGCGATCTGGCAAAGGGCGGCAAGCGCGAGCGGACTGATCCAAGTCGAGCCGGAACCCGGCAAGGCGATGACCGAGGACACCGAGGTGAAGATCCTGCACGATCAAAAGGCGCTCTACATCGCGGTCCGTTGCAGGGACCGGGACCCGCGAGGCATCCGCGCGCGGGGCCGGGAGCGGGACGGATCGGTGCTCAGCGGCGATCACGTGGCGCTCTTCTTCGACACCTTCCATGACCGCCGGAACGGGTATGTCTTCGCCATCAGTCCGGATGAAGGCCGGTGGGACGCCTTGGTGAGCAATCATTTCACCGCGAACACGGATTGGGACGGCCTGTGGGACGTGCGTTGCCAGACGAACGCCGAAGGGTGGACCGCGGAGATCGTGATCCCCTTCACCACGATTGCCTACGACCCCGCGAAAAGCACTTGGGGCTTCAATTTTTCCCGGAGCATCGCACGCAAGGGCGAGAGCGGACGCTGGACATCCCCCAGGCCGGAGACGAAAGTCCACTACGCGGGCAATGCCGGGACGCTGACAGGGCTAGAGCACTTGCCGCAAAACCTCGGCATCGAGTTTTCGCCATACGCCTTGGCACGCTACCGCGACTCGAAGGGAGGAGATAGCAGTGTCACCGGCGACGTCGGCATGGACCTGCGGTGGCGTATCAACCCGGGCCTGACCGCGACCCTGAGCGCGAATACCGACTTCGCGGAAACCGAAGTGGACCAGCGCCAGATCAACTTCACGCGCTTTCCCCTCTTCTTCCCGGAGAAGCGCGACTTCTTTCTCGAAGATTCGGGCATCTACCGCTTCGGCGACCTCAACGAAGAGCTGCTGATCCCCTATTTCACCCGCCGGGTCGGCCTCTCCGCGAACGGGGAGCGGGTGCCGATTCTCGGGGCCGCCAAGCTCTCGGGACGCGCAGGCGGATACGAACTGGGTGCGACCACGGCCTATCTGGACGAGGCTTTCGGGGTGGAGTCCAAGCCGGTCTTCGCCGGTCGTCTCACACGTGAAGTTTTCGGACAGTCCACCGTCGGATTTATCGCGACCGCCGGCGATCCCCGATCGAACGGCGACAACTCGGTGCTGGGGTTCGATTTCCGCTATCAGACGTCCGAATGGCTGGGAGACGAGACTCTGGTGGCGAACCTTTTCTGCCTGAATTCGCAGACGGATCCCGTCCTGCTCCCCGACTTCGGCGGTCACGCCTACGGTATCGGATTGAGTTGGCCCGGCGACCGGATCAATATCGCGATTCAGGCCGCGGAGATCAGCGCGGGCTTCGATCCCGCACTTGGCTTCATCCGCCGGAACGACGTGCGCTACTATTCGAGCGACTGGCGCTACCTGATCCGCCCGGCTGCCACGACCTGGTACCAATGGTTCGGCTTCATCTACGCGAACCAGATCTACGAGGATCTCGACAACGAGCTGCAGACCCGCAGCCACAGCTTTTACCCGCTTGTCGTGCGCCTGGCGTCGAACGACGAGATCAGCATCGGCGTCACGGATACCCTGGACCGGACCGAGTATCCCTTCACGCTTCCGGGCGGCGTCTCGGTGCCCGCGGGCAGCTATGATATGCTCACCTACGAGGCGAAGTGGAAGCTCGCGGAGAGCCGCAGCCTGAGCGGGGACTTCGGAACCCGGGGCGGCGGTTTCTACGGCGGCGATTGGAACTCGCTTTTCGCGAACCTCTGGTGGATCCCCGGCAGCCTGGCGGCCTACGGCCTGAGCTACGACTACAACAGCTTCGACCTGCCGGGCGGCGAAATCGACAGCCATCTCTACAGTCTCTGGCTCGTGCTCCGCTTCACGCCCCGGGTCCGGTGGTCGAACCTCGTCCAATACGACACCATCTCCGACACGATCGGATTCAACTCCCGGTTCTCCTGGGAGTACCAGCCGGGGAAAACCTTCAATGCGGTGCTGAGCCAACTCTACTGGGACGGTGCCACCGGTTTCGAACGCCTCGATACCGAGCTCGTCGCCAAGCTCGGTCTGCAACTCCAATTCTAACCAGTCCCTCCGATGGAAGCGATTGCTCTCACACGAACCGCCGCCGAACCATCACCGATCCTGGCTCCGGTTGTAGCCCGTCCGGCGATCGCCTCCTCCAACCCCCGTCCGGAGGTGGATGGGAAATTCCTCAGGGTGAATGGCGAGCGCTTCTGGATCAAAGGCATCACCTACGGCAGTTTCAGCCCGAACGAGGAAGGCGAGCACTACCCGCCTTTTCCAAAGTTGAAGGAGGACTTCGCGCGCATGCGGGATGCCGGCATCAATACCGTCCGCCTCTACAATGCCCCCTCGCCCCGCATCGCCGATGCGGCTTGGGAAGCAGGGCTGTATCTGATTCCCGAAGTCGGGTGGGGTCCGCGCTTCTGCGAGCTCGGGACGGAGCGCGAAGACTTCCTCTACCGGTGGGCGGCGGAGCGCACGCGCGAACTTGCGGGCCATCCGGCGGTGCTGATGTACTCGATCGGTAACGAGATTCCGCCCCTGGTGGTGCGCTGGTATGGCGTCACCCGCGTGAGCCAATTCCTCCGGCGCCTCTGCAATATCGTGAAGGAGCAATCGGATGGAGGGCTGGTGACCTACGTGAACCATCCACCGACCGAGTACCTCAATCTCCCGAACTTCGATGTGGTCTCCTTCAACGTGTATCTGGAGAACCAGCTCACGTTCCGGAAGTACCTGGCACGTTTGCACAGCCTTGCGGGTGACCGGCCGCTCTTCCTGGCGGAGCTGGGGCTGGATAGCGCCAAGAACGGCCGCGACGCCCAGGCCGCGTATCTCCACGATTTCCTGAGGGCCACCTTCGAGAAGGGCCTCTGCGGCACCGCGGTGTACAGCTGGACCGACGAGTGGGGCATCTTCGACGAGGCGATCGATGGCTGGGCTTTCGGGGTGACCGATTCCGAACGTGCACCAAAGCCCGCCCTGGCCGCGGTGAGCGACACCTACCGGCTCGACCACTACCAGATGACCACGCGCCCTTGGCCGCGGGTGACGGTGGTGGTGGCCACCTACAACGGCGCGCGGACCCTGGCGCACTGCCTCCGGTCGCTGCAGAACCTGAAGTATCCGAACTACGAGATCCTCGTCATCGACGATGGTTCCAGCGACCCGATCCGCCAGATCGCGGATGGCTTCAACGTGCGATATCACCGTGTGGAGCCCAACGGCGGCCTGAGCAATGCACGGAATACCGGCATGCAAATGGCCGAGGGCAGCATTGTCGCCTACATCGATGACGATGCCTTCGCGGATGCGGACTGGCTGTTTTTCATGGTGCAGGCCTTGCTCGAGCAGGGCGCATCCGCGGTGGGCGGGCCGAATCTTTCGCCGCCGGACGAGGAGTTCACCGCCCAATGCGTCCACCACTCGCCGGGCAATCCGACCCACGTGCTGCTGGGGGACGAGATCGCGGAGCATGTCCCGGGCTGTAACATGGCCTACGTGAAAGCGGATCTCCAGGGAATCGGCGGTTTCGATGTCACCCATCGCGCCGCGGGCGATGATGTCGATGTCTGCTGGAAGCTGCTGGTGCGGGAGAAGAAGATCGCCTTCAGCCCGTCCGCGATCGTCTGGCACCGGCGCCGTTCCTCCGTCTGCGCCTACCTGAAACAGCAGCGCGGCTACGGCTACGCGGAGGCCCACCTTCATGAAGCCTATCCCTCGCGCTTCAACGTGCTCGGGCACAGTGTCTGGAAGGGAAGTATCTATGATGGCCTGGCCAGCTCGTCCTTCCGCCAGCTGCCGGCGATCTTCCGGCCGCGCATATACCAGGGCTTCTTCGGGAGCGCGATGTTCCAGTCGATGTATCAACCGAAGATCTCGTCCTGGCTTACGCTCTTCAAGTCGATCGAGTGGCAGGTCTATTTCCTCTGCGTGATCCTGTCGGGCCTCCTGGGCCTGTTGTTCTGGAACCGCACGGGCTGGCTCCTGCTGCCGGGGATCGCGGGCATGGTAATGACCCTCTTCGCCGCAGGAGTGATCGGGGTCGAAGCCTCCCGGCTCCGCGAGCAGCAGTGGAATTCCATCGACCGTCTGAAAGGGGGGCTGCTGGTGGCCTTCCTGCACTTGGCACAGCCATGGGCCCGGGTGTGGGGTCGGCTGGAAGGCGCACTCCAGCTATGGAAGGGCCGCAGGCATTATCCGGAGGATCAACGGCTGTGGGGAAACATCGGCCAACGGGATGCCTGGCTGCAATTGCTCTGCCGCCACCTCCGTGGCTGCGGGTGGATCTGCCAGCCGAGCAGCGAGTGGTCCGATAGCGATCTCCTCGTGCTCGGCCCCGGCTTTCACTCGTTCCGCCTGACTTCGGTTTACGAGGAAGTCCTCCAGCGGGGGTTCCACTGGGTGCGCTTCCGGTTGGAGGGCAGCCCGAGGAAATCCTTCTACCTCGCTTGGGCTTTCGTGGCTGCCGCCCTGGCCTTGATCGTCACCGTGCCGACCTTGTCCCCCATGCTTATCCCGCTGGGTGCATTCGTATTGGTCCTCCTGGGATCCCGCCAGCACACCCTGAACGCGATCTCCCAAGCCGCCCTGGAATGCGGGATAGCGCTCGAAATGCCCGAAGTAGAACGCCACTATCAGGGCTGAGCCAATGATCCGACGGTGCCTTTCCTATCTGCGCACGGTCCGTCTCCACGTGACGGGCGGGCTGATCCTTTTGATCTTCGCGGCGCTTCTGGAAGTGGCTTTGCCTTGGCCGGTGAAATGGCTGGTGGATTGTGTATTCGGCTCCCAGCCACCGCCGGAGTGGCTGGCACGCTTGCCGGGATTTCGCCCCGGTGACGGGGACGCGGCGGCAATCCTTTCGATCGCGCTGATCGTGGTGCTGCTCGGGGTCTTTCACAAGACGCTCACGATGTTCAGCCAGCTATGGATGATCCATGCGGGGAATCGCATGGTGAAAGCAATCCGCGTGGCGGCGCTGGATCACCTCTACCGCTTGCCCCTGGCCTACCACGACCGCTCCAAGGTGGGCGACCTCCTCTACCGCGCGGCCTACGATAGCTACGCACTGCAGTCGCTTCTCTCCGGCGTCTTGGTGCCGATGTTCTCCGGCCTCTGCGTCTCCCTCGGCGTGGTGATCGTGATGCTCAATACCGACGTAACGCTCACGCTGATCACCAGCGCCACGGCTCCGCTGATCTGGCTCAACATCAAGA
>CBIHMP010000229.1:0-6526 GCA_966211015.1 uncultured Luteolibacter sp.
AGCGGCGCCGCCGGTTTCGATCTCGCCAAGGGCTTCGCCTCGAACGGCTACGGCTCCCATTCGCCCGATGAATACTCCCTGGTCGCCGGCATGGTCACCGAGATCGTGATGACGATGATGTTCCTCATCATTATCCTGGGGGCGACGGACAAGCGGGCGCCGCAGGGCTTCGCGCCGATCGCCATCGGCCTCGGCTTGACCCTGATTCACCTCATCAGCATTCCGGTGACGAATACCTCAGTCAATCCGGCACGGAGCACCGCGACCGCCGTCTTCGCGGGTGGTTGGGCCTTGAAGCAGCTCTGGCTCTTCTGGGTGGCACCGATCATCGGAGGGGTGTTCGGCGCGTTTGTTTACCGGTTCATTGCCGAGGAGAAGAGATAGCGAGCTCGACTCTCCCCGAGAAAAACCCCGGCACCGGAAAACCGGGCCGGGGTTCGGGTGGAGAAAGCCAAGCTTAATAGGTTTTCAGCCACGCGACGAGATCCGCCACGTCCTGGGCGGTCAGGCCGAGTTGGTCGGCATTCAGCATCAGGGAGCGGCCCATGCCGCGCATGCCCTGGATGCGGTCCTTCGGGACCATCTGGGTGATTCCGCCGGAGGAGGTGACCACCACCGGATCAGCATTCGAGCGCACCAGGCCGTCGATCCACCGGTTGTCCTTGAGGTGGATCGCGGTTCCATCGAAGCCGTGGGCGATTTCCGCGGAAGGATCGACAATCGCACGGATCGCCATTTCGACCCCTTGGCGGGCGACCCAGCCTTTCAGATCGGGGCCGTAGGCGGGACCGCTGCCGGCGATCTGGTGGCACATGACGCAGCGGCCCGCGGTGGTTTTGCCCTTAACCGGATCGCCCTTGAGCTTGGTCACATCTTCCACGGTGAAGTTCGTCTTCGACGGCTTCTCCGGGAAAATCATCTCCGTGATCTCGATCTTGTCCGGATCGTAGATACCGCGCTTCCTGAGTTCGTCCTGCATGCCGAACTTGGCCCAGGCACCGGTGCCGCGCATGAAGAGCCAGTTCATCGCCGCAGCTTTCACAGCGGCATTTTCGGTGCCCGCCACGTCGAAGAGCGCTTCCGCCGCTGCCTTGTCGTCGATGAACGAAAGCGACTCGCAGGCGAATTTCCGCGCGTCTTCGTTGAGGGAGCTGTCGAGCGCGCGGCTCTTCAGATCCGGAATGGCGGCGGAAGGCCAGAGCCGCCAGGTCAGCTTCGCGAAGGTATCGTTCCAGCCCTTCACTTCGCCGGGCGAAAGAGCGGCCTTCATCGCCGTCCAGACCTCGTTCTCCTGATTCTCCGAGGCCAGCCCGATGGATTCCAGGTAGTTCTTGTCTTTGCCATCCCATCCCTTGGCGACCGTGATCAGGATCGGTGCGGTCTTCTCCGCAGGCAAACCGCGCAGGGAGAGCGCCACGTCCCGGCGCAGGGCAGGCGCGGGATCGGTCGCCATCTTCTCGGCGAAGGGGAGGATGTCCTTCCCCGCGCGCTTGAGGGCCTTGTAAGCCACCAGGCGGTGCCGCGTGTCCTTCGAATCGAGGAGTTCCTTGCAGGCCTCCTCGCCCTTCGGGCCGAGGTAGGGCAGCAGCCAGATGCCGCGCGCGGAAATCCAGGGATCTTTGTCCTTGGTCACGGCCAGCACGGCATCAAGCGCCGCCTCGCCTTTGGCCTTCAAGCCGTCGAAACCGGTCCAACGCACGTTAACCGCGGGACTTTTCAGTGCGGTCACGCAGCCGGGAATGGTATTGAGATCGATCGCCGGATTGCGCGGGCGGAAATTCTTCGGAGCGATCCGGTAAATGGTGCCGGAGCAGGATTCGTCCTGATCGCCGTGGCCGCCCACGCGGGGGTCGAACCAATCCGTCACATAGACCGCGCCGTCCGCACCCACCGCCACGTCGGAGGGACGGAAGAGCAGGGGACTGCCTTCCTTCCTCGCTTCCTCCTTCTTCACGCCGCCGGTGAAATCCGCGCCGTCGAACTCGCCGGAGGTGTTGCTGGTCATCCAGTCGGTGCGGTCCAGCTTGTAGGTCGCGCCCTGCGGCTCCGGCTGATAGCCGAAGACCACGTTCCGCGCGGCTTCACAGCTCAGCAGCGTGCCGGCCTGCTTAGGCCCCAGCGCGCCGTTTTCGTAGAAGACGATGCCCGTGGGCGAGCCGCCGCCGTAGATGTCGCCCACGTCGAAGGTGCCGGGATCATCTTGCCGCCAATGGTTGCGCCCATGGTCCTGATTCGGCCGCTTCACGGTGTGGTAGAACCTGCCTTCGCGGGTGAAATAGCCGGCCGAGCCGTATTCCAGCACGTAGGAGGTGCGGCACGCGGGCGGATCGTCGTTGTCGTTCTGGAACAGCTCGCCGAGCGAAGTCGTGCAGTGTTCGAAGCTGTTCCGGTAGCCGTGACCGATGATCTCGGCATTGGTGCCGTCCGGATTCATGCGGACGGAAAAGCCGGAGGTCCACAGGTAGCCGTCGTCGCTCTTCTTGCCCGCCAGCTCGCGGCTGTTAACAAACCAATCCCCGCCGCCGCTGTTGTAGTAGTCCCCGCCCATGCGGAAGGTCTTCCCTGATTTGTCGGTGAATTCCGCGCCGCAGTTGCCGTTGTTGAAATACCATTTCCCGTCGGGACCGCCGGTCACCGAGTGGAGCGAGTGGTCATGGTTGCGGGCGTTGAAGCCGGTGAGCAGCACCTCGCGTTTGTCCACGGCGGGATCGAATTTCAGATCCCGGTTCACGTCCGTGTATTTGATCAGATCCGGCGGCTGGGAGACCAGCACGACGTTGTCGAAAACACCCACGCCCAGGGGCGCGACCAAGCCGGTTTCCTGCACGAAGGTGTGCGACTTGTCGGCCTTGCCGTCGCCGTTGGTATCCTCCAGCACCGCGATCCGGTCGCCCTCCGGCCGCCGGCCTTTATGGCCGCGGTAGTTCACGCCCTCGGCCACCCAGATCCGCCCGGCGGCGTCGATGTCCATGTTGGTCGGGTTGTAGAGATCCGGCGTGGAAGCCCAGACGGTCACCTCCAGGCCCTCGGGCACATGGAAATGATTGGCGGCTACCTTGTCGGCGGGTTTCGGGGCTTTCCAGTCGGCCGCCACCACCGGGGTGATGCAGGCGGCGAGGAGGATCGGGGCTCGGGTCTTCATAGCTGGGCGACAATACGGATTCGGCTTCGCATTCCTACCCGCAATCTTGGGTAGCATGACATAAAACGCCCCGGGGCCGGGCGTTCGGCGGGATCCGCGGAGCTTACCACTTTCGGTGAAGCGGGCGATTCATGGATGGCGCCGGAAAAAGTTTCCGCGTATCCGCCAAGAAATACGCGGTTTGTCCGATGTGTTAGGTGAACCCGAATTGAAGGAGCAAACAACCCGCTCCCGACGATCGCTCCCCTGGCCGCCGGTCTCCAATCCACCGCGCCATCCGGTTTCCACGCCTCCTGAATTTCCATGAATCGCCACTCCTCCCCCGGCTCCAGTCCCGCGCCGCGTCTCCTTGCTATCCTCCTCGCAGTTCCCGGCCTGCTTCATGCTGCCAGCGATGTGACCATTTCGACCGTTCCCACCGCCGGCGGGGCCTTTGGCGGCACGAATCCAAAGGTCTTCACGCCGACCGATGCCTCGGCGTTCGTTCAGGCCACTTCAATCCAAACGGAGTTGAATGGTGGAACGGGCATCACGCTGGGAACGGCGAGCGCTGCGGTGGGAAACGGCGATATCATCCTTTCGACCGCGCTTGCCAAATCGACCGGTGCGAATACCGCCCCGATGATCTGGAATGCCGCCCGGGACATCTCGGTCCAAGCCGGGCTGTCGGCGACCACGGGCTCGATGCCGCTGACCTTGAATGCCGGCAGAAAGATCAGCACGAGCGCCGCGATCACCACGAACGGTGGCACGGTGGTTCTGGCCCCGGTGGAGGAGATCTTCCTCGGCGGCTCCCTCACCACGGGCGTGGGAACGGTTTCGCTCCAATCCGGCACCTTGCGTTCCGCCACTTCGCAGACGATCACGGCCGGGGCTCTCAGCGTGGCGGAAGGCGCAGCCCTGCGGCTGCAAGGAACGGTCATCGCTCCTCTCAGTGTGGCAGGGAGCATTTCTCCCGGAGCGCCGGGGAGCCCGGGCTTCCTGCAGGTGAATGGAACGGTGACCCTGCAAGCAGGATCGACAACCTTGATCGAGCTCGGCGGCACCAATGCCGGCACGAACTACGACAAGATCACCTCCAACAGCGCGGTCACCGTGGGCGGCACGCTTCTGGTGGAGCTCACGGGGAATTTCCACGACACCATCGCGGGCACCAGCGTCTTCACCATCGTCGAAGGCACCAGCGTGACCGGCACGTTCAGCGGCTATCCGAATGGCTCGCGCTACATCCTTTCGAATGACCGCGGTTCTTTCCGGGTGAACTACACGGCCACGAAGGTGACCCTGGACGATTGGCAACCGCTGATCACCAACTTGACCTGGGATCCGGGCACCGCCGAGGCAGGCACCGCGGTCTTCCCGAATACCAACACCCGGGCGGGCCGCCATTATTTCAAGGTGACCACGCAATCCAGCGACATCGGCGGATGGCGCACGCGGCTCACGGTACAATCCGGCGAAGCAGCCCTCTACATGACGAAGAGCACGCTCCCGACCACCACGAGCTCCACCCATAGCTCGATCCAGACCGGGTCGGACGGTCTGGTCCTGCGGGACGACCAGTTCGCCGCGAACGAGGAGTGGAACCTCATGGTCTTCGCGCAGGAAGGGGCGCAGTGGAGCATCGTTTCCGGCAAGCCCTATGTCCATGACCTGGGCCCGCTGCCCTTCACCGATGCCAATGGCAACAGCCAGTATGACATCGGCGAGACCATGGCGGCGCAGGACGCGCCCGCCGCCCCGATGCCGCCGGAAGGCATCCGCTTCTACAAATCCACCGTTCCCGCCGGCACCCCCGCCTGGAGCCTGTGGCTGGCAGGCAGCACGCGGGATATCGCGGTGCGGTCGAACAAGCTGCCCTTCCACAACCACAGCAACAATTACACCCGCAAGCAGTCCGCCCGGATGTTGCTGGTTCCCCCCGTGCTCGGTGCGGGAACGAGCATCTGGTTCAGCAGCATCGTGGCGCCCATGGGAGAGGTGGTCGGCCTTGACTCGCGGATCCAAACGGTGAGCGATCTTGCCTACAATGGCACGGTCAACAACGTCGCCGTGACCGCGGCGCCTTACCGCGTCTTCCGCGTTCAGGTGCCGGTGGACCAGATCGCCTGGGACATCAGTGCCACCGCTGTCTCCGGGGACCCGAACATCTGCGTGCGCAAGGGCAACGTACCCGCCGAGCGGGATAATGAAGCCTTCTCCGAAGCACCTGGCAGCGCGACGGAAGCCATTACTCTGGTGCCGAATTACCTGACCGACGGCACCTGGTACATTACCGTCTGGGGGAACGCTCCGTACAGCTTCACCCTGAAGAACGGCGATCCGGTGATCACCCCGATCACCTTTACGGATACCAAGGTGAACGACCAGACCGCGCGCTCCGGCTGGCGATTCTATGCACTCACCGATGTTCCCTCCCAGGTGGGGGCGCTTGGCTGGGAGCTGCAGCTTTCCAACCAGGTCCCCGGCACCCAGCTCGCCCTGCGCCGTAACAAGGTGCCAAGCCGTTGGCAACTGCGGGAGAACGGCAGCACTTCGGTGACGGACAAGGGCACGACCTACATGGATGAGTCGAGCACCACCGGATTCATCCAGCGGGTCAATCATCAGGCGGATGTCTGGTACATCGGTGTCTTCACGCCCCAGCAAGCGCTCGGGGCCTTCACGCTGGATGTGCACCCGATCACCCCTCCGGCGCTCGCCGTTCAGAGCAGCAATGCCGTCTCCGGCATCCTCCCGCTGAAGTGGCGGTACTTCCGCATGGACATCCCTGCAGGCATGCAAGGCTGGGATTTGCGGCTCAAGGATGCCACGGGCGGCAATTGCACGCTGGTGGTGCGCCGCGACCTGCTCCCCCACAACACCGGGAGCAACAACGGCGGCAGCACCGGCTGGGCACCGGCTTCGGATCCCGCCTGGCCCACCGGCTACCAATGGGCGGGCGGCAACGACTGGACCGGCCGTCCCTACGATGTGACCGGCTCCGCCCGGCGCGAGATGAATGACCGCATCCTCGCGGCTGCGGGACGCCCGCTGGTGCCGGGGACCTATTACATCGGCATCTACAACGATGGCTCCGATCCGGTGACCGGCACGAACAACCAGCCTGCCACGGTGACGCTGGAGAGCCGAGGCATCGGGAATGGCCTGGACATCCCGATCGGTAGCATGGGCCTCGCAGCGGGCAGCAACGTGGCGATCAACGGTCTTCCGGCGCGCGAGGCGGCCTACTACAAGCTTACGATTCCGGAGAATACCCCGAGCTGGGAATTTACCCTCGCACAGACCGCGGGCGAATCCGCGGTGGTGATTCGCCGCGGCACGATCCCGGATTTCGCCGCGGCTCAGAGCGGCGACGTGCAGGATGCGTCCAATACCGGCAAC
>CBIHMP010000230.1:0-6511 GCA_966211015.1 uncultured Luteolibacter sp.
ATCGGCGCCTCGTGCATTGCCCGCGGCCTCCCACTCGGCCGCGGCCTCATCTACCTCTCGCTTTGCGTGGCGCTTGTTTCCGGCATCTCGCTGGCACCCGGTTTTTCACGGCTCTCCGTGGCCGAGGAAGGCATCGCTCTCCGCACCCTGCTCTGGCGGCAGCACTTGAGGTGGGAAAACGTCCAGCGTTTCGTCCTGGTGGATTTCGACGACACCGGAATCGGCCTCACCCCGGCGTGGGCACGTTACTCGATCGGCTACGTGGTTAACGACGAGCAGCTCAAGGTGACGCCCCGGCTCTACAGGAAATTCCACGAATTCTACGGCTGCCACGGCTCGCTGCCGCCGGTGGACAAGATACCGCCGTCCGAGCTGGTCCGCCTGTTGAATCAAGCGCTGTCGAAAGCACGGCAACGGGAAGAATCCTGGGAAGCCTGACCCTCCGGGAAAAGTTGCGCGCTGGCGTATCCGGACGATCTTGCGGCGATTCCCGCATGACTCCCGTCCTCCATTTCCACATGCTGACGCGCCGCTCGCGCCTCGGCCTGATGTTCTCCTTGGGCCTCGTGGGCCTGATGGTGCTCGCCGGCCAGTTCGACGCCTCCTGGGGCCGCTGGATTGCCTATCTGGCCACCTGCGCCGCCTTGGTCTTTGCCATCCATCAATTTCCCGGCAGCTCGCGCGTGACCTTGGATGCCGATGGAATTTTGATCCGCTCGCCCTTCTGGAAGCAAAAGCTCGACTGGCGCAATCTCCACGGCTTCGTGCTGGTGGACCTGAGGCGGGATCCCTCCGACACTCCGGACCGCTGCTGGATCGGATATCTCGTGAGCGAACCGCAGCGGCAGGCGATGCCCGATGAGACCCTGAAGATCTTCGAGCCGCTCGGCTGCCACGGCCTGCTTCCGAAAGTCGCCGACGTGGAGCCGCAGGAACTGGTGCATTTGCTCAATGGCGTGCTGCGTTTTCAGCGTGCGGAAAAGCAGGCATCGGCGTCCTGAGGGCCCGCCGGGAACCCCTACCGGGTCAGGACCTCTTCGTATACCCCCAACACCTTCGCCGCCATTGCCGCGAGCGTGACCTCGCGCCCCACCAGCTCGAAGGAGGATGCCAGGCGCTGCTTCAAGCCTCCCAAATCGGCGAGAGCGAACCTGAGCCCCCGGACCAGTTCCGGGACCGAATGCGTCTCCATGAGAGCCTCGGGCGGCAGGAACTCGGGGGCGAACCCGACTTTTGTCGAAATGCTCGGCACGCGCATGTGAAGCGCCTCCGCCAGCGTGTAGGGGCCTCCTTCATTCCGGGAAGCCACGACGAAAAGATCCGCGCACCCCATCAGGCCCACCGCATCGTCGCGATGGCCCGCCATCCAGACGCGCTCCCGCAGCCCGTGGCGATCCAGGATTTCCTCCAATTTGGGGCGCTGGAGCCCCTCTCCCACCAGCCAGAGCTTGAAGCCGGGGACCTCTGCCATCGCCTCCAGGAGCAAATCCATCCCCTTCGCCGGGACCAGCCTGCCAACCGTGCAGAACACCGGCTCTCCCCCGCCTAGGAAGGGCGGATCGGTAGCGAGAGCGGCCTCCCGGGTCCCGGGCGGCGGCGGGGCGATGGAATTCCAGATGACGGTCGCAGGAATGCCGCCGAGCGAATCCCTCACCTGTGCGGAGGCAGTGATAACCGCATCGTAATTCCGGAAGGAACGGGCGCTGCGCTTGATATTCTGGACGGTGGCCACGCGCTTGATCCCGGGCAGGAAAGAGCGAAGCGAGCGCACCATCGCCCCCGCCTTGTTCGCATGAGCGTGGACGATCTGGGGCCTGGCCGAAAGGATCTTCCCGCGGAGGGAAAGCAGGTTGAGCGGATTCAGCCGACCTCCGCCCATCGGGTGGGCGATGAATTCCACCGGTGCCGCGAAATGAGGCCGCATCGATTCATCCGCCACGGCACTGACCGCATGGCCGAGAGCAGCCTGCCGGTTGGCGAGTTCGACGACGTTTTTCTCGAGTCCCCCCTTTTCACCCACACTGGCGAGGACGTGACAGACGCGGATCACGGGGGGAGAGTTCCGTGAGAAGCCGGAAGTGAAAAGTGCGAAGTGAAGCCACGGAATTCTCCGCTTTCCACTTTTGACTTCTCCCTTGAATCTCCCGCCCATGCGCATCGTCCACGCCGCCAATCTCCAGCTCGACAAGGATGGGGCGCACCTGTGGAACCAGGACCAGAAAATCCACCACGGCCTGGTGAGGCTAGGGCACTTCGTTTACCCGTTTTCGATCAACGACCGCGCCCGGATGCTCTCGCCGACGAAGAGCAAGACCTTCGGGAAAGGCCGCGCCAACAAGGCCCTCGTCGAGACCTGCCGGAACGTGCATCCGGATCTGTTGATCCTGGGGCATGCGCAGTACATCACCGCGGAGACCCTGCGCGAAATCCGGCGGATCCTTCCGCAGATCCGCATCGGCCTCTGGTATGTGGACCCGCTTTGGGACGAGGAGGAGACGCGGCACTTGCGGGAGCGGCTGGAGGTATTGGACGCGCTGTTTTGCTCCACCGGCGGGCCCCTGCTCGAAGCGCTCGCCACGACGGACTGTCCCGCGGCCTTCATTCCCAGCGCGGTGGATGCTGGGATCGAGTGCCACCGGGCCTTCGAAACGCCGGAAAACGAGCTGATGCACGACCTGCTCTTCTTCGGCAGGGACAAGGGCGAGCCGGGACGCCGGGCCTTTTTGTTAGACTTGCGGTCGAAGCTGCCCGACCTGCGCCTGGGCTTCTACGGATGCCTGGATCAACCGGGCATCTTCGGTTGGGAAAAGGAGCAGGTGATCCGGCGCTCGAAAATGGCGCTGAACCTCTCGCGGCGGACGGACGTGCCGCTCTACTCCTCCTCCCGGATCGCCGAGCTGATGGGGAACGGGATCCTCACCCTCACCCCGCGCGGTGCGGGTCTCGAAGGGCTCTACGCCGAGGACGAAATCGTGTATTACGAGGGGGCGGAGGATCTCGCGGACAAGGTGCGCCTCCACGCCGCGCAGTCGGCGGAGAGAATCGCGATGGCGCGGCGGGGCTGGGAGCGGAATCACCGCGACTATAGCGGCACGGAAGTCGCGAGCTTCATCGTGGATCTGACGATTCGCAACGATGGCTGGCGCAGCGCTCCCTGGGCCATGCATGTCTCGGGTGCCTGAGCGCGGTGGCACCGGCTCCGCAGCGGGACTTCTTGCTACTCATGCTGGTAGGTGGCGGGATGACGGGCGGGAGCCTAGCATGGGAGACCGCCATGAAACCCATCCGGACCCTCGCCCTACCGCTGGCTCTCGTTTTCCTGCCCGCCGCTCCCCTTTTCGCCGACCCGGCCACCGCCTCGGAAATCCTCACTCCGAAGCCCGCACCCGCGCCCCGGATCAATGGGCCCAAGATCTTCGGCGTGCGGCCGGGATCGCCCTTCCTTTACGCGGTTCCGGCCACGGGAGAGAGACCGATGACATTTTCCGCCGAGGGCCTGCCTGCGGGCCTGACGCTCGATCGGGCGACGGGTCGCATCACCGGCGTCCTCAAGCGGGCGGGCACTCATCAGGTGACGCTCGGCGCGAAGAACGAACACGGGGACGCCCGGAAGCCCTTCCGCATTGTCGTGGGGGATGAGATCGCGCTCACCCCGCCGATGGGCTGGAATAGCTGGAATTGCTGGGGCGGCAGAATCGATCAAGCGAAGACGCTCGCCGCGGCGAAGGCGATCGTCCGTCACGGGCTCGACCGGCACGGCTGGACCTACGTGAACATCGACGACGCGTGGCAAGGCCGGCGTGGCGGGCCGCACAATGCCATCCAGCCGGATCCGAAGCGCTTTCCCGACATGAAGGGCCTCTGCGACGAGATCCACGGCATGGGCTTGAAGGTCGGGATTTACTCGAGCCCGTGGGTGACCACCTACGCGCGGCGCATCGGAGGCTCTTCCGAGAATGAGAAGGGCGATTGGACCCCGCCCGGCAACGGGCCGAAAACGGTGAACAAGAAGATCCTTCCGTGGGCTATCGGCAGATACTCCTTCGCCACCCACGATGCCAAGCAGTGGGCGGAATGGGGAATCGACTATTTGAAATACGACTGGAATCCGATTGAGGTTCCAGAAACCGCGGAAATGGCGAAAGCGCTGCGCGACAGCGGGCGCGATGTCGTCTTGAGCCTCTCGAACAGCACTCCCTTCAAGAGCATCGGCGAGCTGAGCAAGATCGCCAACTGCTGGCGCACCACCGGAGACATCAAGGACACCTGGGACAGCATGTCGAAAAAGGGTTTCACCCAGGACAAATGGGCGCCCTATGCGAAGCCCGGCCATTTCAACGACCCCGACATGCTGGTCGTCGGCCATGTCGGCTGGGGGAAGCCCCACCCGACCCGGCTGACGCCCGACGAGCAGTACACCCACTTGAGCATCTGGTGCCTGCTTTCCTCGCCCCTCCTGCTAGGCTGCGATCTGGAGAAGATGGACGACTTCACGCTGAGTCTGCTGACCAACGACGAGGTGCTCGACGTGAACCAGGACATTCTCTGCAAGCAGGCCACGAAAGTCGCAGGCAAGGACAAGCGGCTCATCTTCGCCAAGCTGCTGGAGGACGGGTCGCAGGCCGTCGGCCTCTTCAACCTGGGCGATACGGAAGAGAAGATCGCGGTGAGCTGGAAGGATCTCGGGATCAACGGAACCATGACGGTGCGCGATTTATGGCGGCAAAAGGACGTCGGCAACTTCCCGGAGGGCTACGAGGCATCCATCGCGCCGCACGGGGTCGTATTGGTGCGGATTTTTCCGGCAGAGTGATCCTGCGCCGGCATCGTTCCTTGGAGGGCTGCCGGGCTCGGGAGGAAGCGGCAGCAGGCCACCCGTTTCCCGGGGCTGTCGCTGAAATTGATGTAAACCTGCTCCCCTACTCCCTAGGCTCCGAATGATGCGCGCTTTCCGGCGGTTTGCCGTTCCGATGCTGGCTTTATGGGCCGTGCTGGCGGCACCTGCCCGCGCGGAGGATCCCGGGGAGGTCAGGTTCGCGACGCGCGCCTGGGAGACAGACCAAGGCATTCCCCACAACGGCGTGAATGGTATCTACCAGGCGCGCGATGGTTTTCTATGGGTGGCCACCCAGGGAGGACTGGCCCGCTTCGACGGGATCGACTTCGTGCAAAGCCGCTCGCCGCTCCTCGTCAATCCCCGCACATCGCGCGTGGTCGAGGTCATCGAGGAAAATCACGGCACCTTGCTGGTCGCCTGCGACACCTCCGGTCTGGTGAGGCTCACTGCCGAAGGGTTTTCGCTGCACCCGCTGAGCAGCTCCCTCGGTGCGTCGAAGCGGATCAATGCGCTGTTCGCCGAGGCGCCCGACGTCTTCTGGGTGCTCAAGCACGACCGCGATCTGTGGCGTTGGGATCGCGGAAAAGCGATGCATTTCCCGGCTCCGTCCGCCACCAATAAAACCGCCTTCGGGTCCTTCGCCCGGGGGAAGGACGGCGCCATCTATGTCGCCAGGGGCCATGGCTTGGAACGTTTCGACGGGAAGGAGTTTCATCAGGTGCCAGAAATCGAAGCGGCCGCGGTGGCGATTGCTTCATCGGCTGCGGGAGGCCTCTGGGTCGCTTCTTCCAATGGCATGTGGAAATGGGATGGCGGCGCGCCCGCCCTGGTCGCGGGGGCCACTCCATGGTCCGCCGCGCCGCCGATCGCGCTGCTGGAAGATCGCGAGGGAGCCGTATGGGTGGGCTCGAAAGCCCACGGGCTATTCCGCTGCACCGGCACGGAATTCCAGCCCGTGGAAACTTCCCACCCCCGCATCTCGGCTCTGCATCAGGACAGGGAAGGTAACATTTGGGCGGGAACTGCGGGCGGCGGATTGAATCTCATCCAGCACGCCCGCTTTCGTCTCTTGGGCGAAGAGTCGGGATGGACGCCGGACATCGAGGGCGGCGTCTGTGAATGCCCGCCGGGAAAGATCTGGTTCGCGAATAGCGGCGTGGGCCTCCGGATGGTAGCCGGAGGCAGGCTCCAGCCGCCTCCTGATCTACCGGGCTGGCCCTCGAAGGCCGTACCCATCTATCCCGATCAGGAGCAGCGTCTCTGGGTGGGAACGAACAACCAGCTCCTGAGGATCAGCCCTGACCTGAGCGAGCCTCCGGAACGGATCGACGTCCCCGCCCTCGGGAAATTCCACGTCGTCCATGCCACCCGCGACGGCACCGTCTGGGCCGGCGGGGAGAACTCGGTGCTGGCGAGCATCAGGCAGGGAAAGATCACCCTCTACGATGCCTCCTCCGGATACACCGGTATCCAGGCCCAGGCGATCTGCGAAGACGCCGCCGGCAACGTCTGGGTGGGCACCGAACAAGGCGATCTCTTCCGCGGCAAGAACGGCCGGTTCACCCGCCAAGTCCCGCCGGAAAACCTCGATGGCAGCGGCATCCGGGCCTTGTACGGCGATCCGCAGGGAAATGTGTGGGTCGGCACCGGCGGAGCAGGCTTGTTGGTCGGGCG
>CBIHMP010000231.1:0-6510 GCA_966211015.1 uncultured Luteolibacter sp.
CGCTGGTGGAGGCGGGCCGGGTGGTGGCAAGCCGCTGCTCCTTCGAGAACAACGGCTGGGACGGGGTCTCCGTGCGCGGGGCCGGCAGCCGGGTGGAATTCACCGGGTGCGAATCCACCGGGAATTTCGGCCACGGCTATGACCTCTGGGACGGCGGCTCCGGGGCCATCCACGACAGCCTGGCGCGGGATAACAGCGGAAACGGCATCCTCGTGGACACCGACGGTGAAAACGTCGTCCTGGGAAACAACGACCTGCGCTCGAACCGCGAGTACGGCATCGTCGCCTTTTCCGCCGTGTCCGGGCGCATCCACGGCAACCTTTGCCGGGAAAACCTCCTCGGTGGCATGGCCGTGCGTTTCGCCGCCGCCCGCCTGATGATCGAAAACAACAAGCTGGAGAAGAACCAGGGGCCGGGGCTGGCGCTGGAGCAAGGGCTGCAGGCCTCCGCCTACGCCGGCAATACCGCGACAGCGAACGCCGGACCGAAAAATATCGTGACCAACGCCGACTTTTCGAGCGGCGAATGAGACGCCCGCTTGACCCCCGCGCCGCGGCTCCATACCTCTCGCGCATGGAACCGCTGTACGAGGGAAAGGCGAAACGCCTCTGGGCCACCGAAGACCCGGACGTGCTGCGCATGGAGTTCAAGAACGACGCCACCGCCTTCAACGGCGAGAAGAAGGCGCAGTTCGAAAACAAGGGGCGGCTCAACAACGCCATCAGCACCCTCATCTACGGCTTCCTGGAAAAGGAAGGCGTGCCGACGCACTTCGTCCGCCAGATCGACGACACCAACGTGGAGGTCCGCAAGGTGGACATCCTGATGGTGGAAGTGATCATCCGCAATCTATCCGCCGGCAGCTTTTGCAAGCGCACCGGGATCGAGGAGGGCCGCGAATTCTCACAGCCGATCATCGAGTTCTGCATCAAGAGCGACGAACTCGGCGACCCGCTGGTGAACGACGACTACATCCGCGAACTGAAGCTCGCGACGCCGGAAGAGCTGGCGTTTCTCCGCGAATCCGCGCTGAAGGTGAATGCCATCCTGGGCAAGTTCTTCGCCGAATGCGGGCTGAAGCTGGTGGACTTCAAGCTGGAGTTCGGCCGTCTCGCCACCGATCCGGAGACGATCGTGCTGGCGGATGAGATCAGCCCGGACGGCTGCCGCCTGTGGGACCTCAAGACCGGCGAGAAGATGGACAAGGACCGCTTCCGCCGCGATCTCGGCGGGGTGATGGAAGCCTACGCCGAAGTGCTGGAGCGCGTGAAGGTAGCGGTGAAGTAGCGGGTCGCTGCTTCTCATCCTGCTGCTCACGCGAAGCCGTAAGGAGCAGGGACATTCCTGTCCCTGAGGTGCTTCGGCGCGCCCCCTGCCAGCGACAAGAATGTCGCTGCTCCTTATCGCCATGCATGGCAGGGGCCTATCGCCGAAAAGGCCGGCTGGGGCGGCCGGAATCCGGCGACGGCCGCCAGAAGCCAGACGGCTCGGAGAGCCGTCCCTGCCTTGAGCGGCCTCAATGTCCCCCGTGGGCCGCGCCGTCGCGGAAGCCGAAGCGCCGCCGGACCGCGGCCATCTGCGCGGTGAGCCGGCCGCTCTGCTCGCGCACGACGAATGGTTCCTCGACCTCGGTTCCCCCGCCCGCTTCCGCGGCATGACGGCAGACAAAGAGCGTGAAAAGCGGCGCGAGGGACTCGCGCGGGATCACGTCGCGCAGCTTCACCGTGGCGAGTCCGGCGGCGGCGATGCCATCGAGCGCGCGCTGCTTCTGGGGAAAGGGAAAGCACAGCACGAAGCAGCCGCCGGGCGCGAGGTGCCGCACCGCGGCGCGGGCATAGTCCGAGACATCCCCGCGCAGCTCGAAGCGCGCGTGGGCCTTCTGCGAATCCTGCGGAACCACGCCGGCATGCGCCGGAAAATAAGGCGGGCTGCCGGTTACGAGCGGAAATTTCCGGTCCAGCGCCAGCTCCCGCAGATCGCCGTGGTGGCAGTCCACCCGCGGGCGGAGCCCGTTGGCATCGAGATTCGCCTGCAGGAGCCGGTAGCTGATTTCCTGCGCCTCCACGCAGGTGAGGCGGGCGGCAGGTCCCATGCCCCAGAGAGTAAGCAGGCCGACGGTGCCGATGCCGGTACCGAGATCCAGATGTTCCGCGACCTGCGGCGAGTTCTCCAAGGCGTACCAGGCGGTCAGCACGTCGTCGATCGAGTGGCGGTGCCCCTTCTTCCGCTGGGCGATCAGCCAGCCGGCCACACCTCCCGCGTCATCGAGCAGCGGTTCCCGGCCGGAGAGGCCTTGCGGGCCCGTGAGGGCGTCGAGCGTGATGCGCTCGCCGAGCTCTTCTTCCAGCGTGCGGCGCTCTTCCTGCCAGGCTTCCATGATGCTCCCGGCGCTCAAACCGGCACTTTTTTCACGAAGCAGGCTTTCAGGCCGATGGCGATGCCGTCCATCTTGCAGGAGATCTCGTGATCCCCGTCCACCAGGCGGATCGGCTTTGATTTCGTCCCGACCTTGAGCACCTGGGAGGAGCCCTTCAATTTCAGGTCCTTGATCATGGCCACCACGTCGCCATCCGCCAAAACGTTGCCGTAGGCGTCCTTCACCACCCGGTCCGCAGCGGTTTCCTCCGGCTGCCACTCGTGGCCGCAGGTGAGGCATTCATGGCGGTCGGGATGGACCGCCACCTCTGTCATCTCGCACATGGGGCACGCTGCTTCGCTCATACGGGGATCGCTCTGCGGCGACCCTTGCATCCTTCCCCGGCTAATGCCAGAAATCCGTGTCCGATCCTTCGCATCCGATGATTTTCCATCACCGATCCTTTACCGCGGCGCTCCTCCTGGCCGGCCTGCCATCCGTCGCTCCCGCGGCCGGGGACTTTTCCTTCGATGTCCTGCGCGAAAAGGCCCGGGCGCTGGCCGCGAAGCCCTACGCCCCCGCTTCCGGAAAGCTGGCCGACTACTGGGCGAATCTCAGCTACGACCAGCACCGGGACATCCGCTTCAAGATGGAGTCCGGCCTGTGGTGGGATCAGGGGCCCTTCTCGATCGATTTCTTCCACCCCGGCTGGACGGCAAAGAAGACCGTCACGATCCACGAGGTGAAGGACGGGGCGGAGACGCCGCTGGAATTCGACACCGCCCTTTTCGACTACGGCAAGAACAAGATCCCCGCGGGCACGCCGCCGCCTCCGGGCTATGCGGGCTGGCGCGCGCGGACGCATTTGAATTCGCCCAAGTACATGGACGAGTTCCTGGTCTTCCTGGGGGCGAGCTACTTCCGGGCGATTCCGAAGGGCGCACCCTACGGCCTGTCCGCGCGCGGGCTCTCGATCAACAGCGGCCTGCCCGGTGTGGCGGAGGAGTTCCCGGATTTCACGGAATTCTACCTGGAGCGCCCGGCGAAGGACGCCAAGACCCTCACCGCCACCGCGCTGCTGGAGGGCGAGAGCGTGGCCGGCGCCTACCAGTTCACGGTGACTCCGGGCGAGGAAACGGTGATGGACGTGGAGGCGGAGCTGACCCTGCGCCGCCCGGTGCAGCAGCTCGGGCTCGCGCCGTTTTCCAGCATGTTCTGGTTCGGCGAGAACACGCATCCGCGTCCCTACGATTTCCGCCCGGAGGTCCACGATAGCGACGGCTTCCTGATGGAACTGGGCAGCGGCAACCTGCACTACCGGCCGCTGGAGCACACCAAGGACCAATTCCGCCACTGCGTCTTCACCATGGAGAGCCCGCGCTCCTGGGGATTGGTCCAGCGGGATCGCTCCTTCGCCTCCTATCAGGATGTGGAGGCGGGATACCATGATCGCCCGAGCGTGATCGTGGAGCCCGTATCCGGCTTCGCCAATGGCAAGCTGCATCTCATCGAGATGCCGACGATCGACGAGACCAACGACAACGTGATCCTGGTGTGGGAACCCACCCCCGCGCCGGAGGTGGGCAAGCCCTTCCGCTTCCACTACCGCCTGAAGTGGATCCGCGACCCCGAGCCCTCCGGCCTCTTCACCGTCCGCGCCACCCGCGCCGGCAATCCCGTCCAGAAGCCGGACGAGGTGCTGATGAGCATCGACTTCGCCAAGCCGCTCACTCCGGAAAAGAAGGTGGGCGACCCGAAGTGGGATGATGCCACCAAGTTCAAGCCCGTGGTCACCGTGAACCAGCCGGGCGTGAAGCTGATCCATGTGGGCCTGACGGACCTGAGCATGGCGAACGTGGACGACCTCCCCGCCGGGCTCGGCCGCAGCAAGGATCTGCACATGCCGCAAGTGCTGCGCGCCTTCTTCGTCCTGGATCCGTCCAAGGATGTCCACGACATCGACATGACCTGCGAGCTGCAGGATGAGAATGGCAAGGTGGTCTCCGAGCGCTGGGTCTATCTCTGGAAGCGCACGCACTGAGCGGTCCCTCCGCGCCCGTCCTACGACACCGCCGCCGGTGGCACGGCTTCTTCCGCCAGCTCCGGGAAGCAGCGGCAGATGTCGGCATCCATGGGAGCCGCGATGTGCAAGGGCTGCCCGGTGTAGGGATGGCTCAGCCGGAGTTCCTTCGCCTGGAGGAGCATGCGCGTCCCGGTCCCGAGCGTGGCACCCAGTTCATCGCTGCGGTCCCGGCCCGCGTAGCGGTAGTCGCCGACGATAGGGAGATCCGCCTGGAGCAGATGCCGGCGGATCTGGTGGAAGCGGCCCGTGGTCGGGGACACCCGTAGCAGGGAGAGGCTCAATGCAGGGTCAGCCGCGAAGGAGGACGGCGGCGCAATCGCCACGCGCTCGAAATGCGTGCGTGCCGGCAGCGCGGGCTCCTCGGGGCTCTTCTGTAGCGGCGTCTCGCAGAGCCACTGCTCCGCGGTGATGCCGCAGACGACGGCGAGATAAGTCTTTTCCACCCGGCGTTTCTCGAAGTCCTGCTGGACGATGCCGCAGGTCTTCTTGTCGAGGGCGAAAATCAGCACGCCGGAGGTCGGCCGGTCGAGCCGGTGCAGCACTTGCACCGGCCGGCCCAGTTCATCGCGCACGCGCTTCATCGCGATCCATTCCGGCGCATCCTCGTCGCGCCCCGGATGCACGATCATCCCGGCCGGCTTGTCGATGGCGACGAGGTATTCGTCGAGGTAGAGGATGCGGAGCGGCGGGGCGTTCATGCTTCATCCGGCCAGAGTCCGGGCGTGGCCAGTTCCACGGCATGCCCGTCCGGATCGCGGAAGTAAAGGCTGATGGCGCCGGAGGGCCAATCGACGCGGCTTTCAAGCGGGATCCCGAGGGTGGCGAGACGCCCCTCCCAAACGGCGGCCTCCCCTGCCCCGATGCCGAAGCAGACATGGAGCGGGCCCGAGCCATCGTGGCCGATGATCGTGCCGAAGCCCATATCCGTCGCGTCCTTGGAAGCCCCGCGGCGGAAAAGGAGAAGCACTTGCCCCGGTGCCACCCGCAGGGCGCAAAAGCTCTCGTCCCGGTGGATCACCGGACTCCCCAGCAGGCCCCCGTAGAACTCCGCGGAATGCGGCACGTCCTCCACATAGAGCGCGCTCTCGCTGATACCCCTGGCCTTCGGTGCCATGCCCGAGCATCGGCGGATAAAGCCCCGCCCGCAAGAAAGCGGTAACAGGAAGCCGGTCCCGGCGCCGTTCGGTTCCTCACGCCCTGCGGCCATTCCCGTCATGCGTGCTTCGCCAACTCCCGCAGCGGGGGAAATCCGGATCCGGACTGCCGGATGGATCACCGGAAAGCGGCGGAGTGAACGTCGGGGAGCCCCCCCTACTCCAGCAGACGTAGTACCTTCGCGGGCACGCCGCCTACCACGGCATTGGCGGGCACGTCCTTCGTCACCACCGCTCCCGCCGCGATGACCGCGTTGTCGCCGATGGTCACGCCGGGATTGATCACCGCGTGGCCGCCGATCCAGACGTTGTCGCCGATGGTGACCGGCTTGCCAAACTCGAGGCCGCTGATCCGCGTTTCCGCATCGAGCGGATGGGCCGCCGTGAAGATCGAAACGCGCGGCGCGATCATGCAGTTTTTCCCGATCCGGACCTCGCAGACGTCCAGGATGATTAGATCGTAGTTCGCGTAGAAATTCTCGCCGACGTGGATGTTGTAGCCGTAGTCGCAACGGAAGGCGGGCTCGACGAAGGCATTCGCGCCGCAGGTCCCCAGCAGCTCGCGCAGGATTCCATCCCGCTCCGCCATCTGCTCCTCGGTCGTCGCGTTGAAGGCCCGGCAGAGGCGCTTGGCCCGCTGCCTTTCCTGGAAAAGCTCCTCGCCGAAGGCCTGATAGAGCTCTCCCGCGAGCATCTTCTCCTTCTCGGATCGCGGCATCATGGGGCGATGCTAAGCCGCGAAATCCGGTGGCCAAGGATTTGTAACTACCCTTGCCCGCCGCCGGGTCACCCGGTGACAGGCTCCCCCGCCCTGCGGAAGGCACGCCACGCGAAAAACGCCGCCGCCAGCGACACCACCGAGGCCCCGAAGAACGGCAGCCCGGGAAGATGCGTTTCCCTCTCCGCCGCGATGGAC
>CBIHMP010000232.1:0-6454 GCA_966211015.1 uncultured Luteolibacter sp.
CCTCTTAGCCGCGCTGTTTGCCGTGGCCGGGGCAGCGTGGGGCGGCACTCCCGCCACGGTCACCTTGGGCTGGGACGCCAATCCCGAAACCGATATCCAGCGCTATGAGCTGCAATACGGCACCTCCAGCGGCAATCGTCCGGTGCTCATCGACGCCGGTGCCAATCTGAGCGCCGCGGTCGCCGGGCTCAATCCGGGTACTACCTATTACTTCGCGGTGGTCGCGAAGAATACCTCCGGCCAAACGAGCCTGCCCTCGTCCGAGATTTCCTACACAGTCCCGGGGGTCCTCAATACCGCTCCGGCCGCTTCTGCCGGCTCGGTTGCGCTGGACGAAGACTCGGAAGTGGCGGTCACGCTTTCAGGCAGCGATGCCGAAGGCGATCTGCTGACGTACTCCATCGTCACGGCTCCCTCGAAAGGGACCTTGGTCGGCACTCCGCCCAATCTCATCTACCGGGCGGGGAGCAATCAGAGCGGCAGCGACACCTTCACCTTCCGTGTCTTCGACGGTGTCCTGTACTCTCCCGCGGCGGCGGTCAGCGTGAACATCGCGCCCATGAACGACGCGCCGGTAGCGACGGCCAAGTCGGTCACCACCAACGAGGATACCAGCGTCTCCATCTCGCTCTCCGGCAGTGATCCGGACGGTAACGCGCTGACCTACACGATCGTCACCCCTCCCACCAAGGGCACCCTCACGGGAAACGGGGCGAGCCGGAGCTATCTTCCGGCGGCAAACATGAACGGTGGCGACAGTTTCACCTTCAAGGTGAGCGACGGGATTTTGGAATCTCCTCCAGCAACGGTCACCATCACCATCGCCCCGGTGAACGACGCCCCGGTGGCGACACCCCGGACGGCATCGACCCAGGAAGACACGCCCGTACCGGTGGCACTGGCGGGAACGGACGTGGAGGGAAACACGCTTTCCTTTGCCATCGTCGCCGGCCCGGCCAACGGCACGCTCTCCGGCTCCCCGCCGAATGTCACCTACACGCCGAAAGCCAATTTCAACGGAGCAGACAGCTTCACTTTCCGGGTTAACGACGGGACCAGCAATTCCGCTGCTGCCACCGTCGGCATCACCGTCTCCGCGGTGAATGATGCGCCGGTCGCCCTTTCGCGCACGATCTCCACCGGCAGGAATACCGCCGTCGCCGCCACCCTGACCGGGACAGACCCGGATGGGAATCCGCTGACTTATACGGTGCTCTCGAATCCCGCCAACGGCACGCTTTCCGGGACACCGCCGAACCTTATCTACACTCCGACCAGCGGCTACACCGGTAGCGATAGCTTCACCTTTCGTGCGAGCGACGGCACCGCGAGTTCGGGGACGGCGACCATCACGATCTCCGTCACCAACACCAACCGGGGGCCGTCCGCCCACCCCAAATCGGTCACGACGATGCCGAAAAAGACCGTGGCAGTGGTGCTGGCAGGAAGCGATCCGGATTCCAATCCGCTCAGCTATCGCATCGTGAGCGTTCCGGAGAACGGAACGCTCACCGGCACACCCCCGAACGTGACCTATAAGCCCAAGGCAAAGTGGAGCGGAGAGGATCGCTTCACCTTCGTGGTCAACGACGGGCAGGTGGACTCCGCCGAAGCCACCGTGAGCGTGAAGGTCAAAAAGAAGAACCTCAAGCCGCTTGCGACTCCCCAAAAGGTGACCGCGAACCAGAATGACACGCTGTCTCTCGTGCTGGCCGGCACCGATCGGGACGGCGATGCGTTGACTTTCGCAGTTGTAGCGACGCCGAAGAACGGAACTCTCGCCGGTGATCCCCCGAACCTCGTCTATACACCGAAGCCGGGATATCGGGGCAAGGACCGCTTCACCTTCTCCGCCAGCGATGGCTTTTCGAAGTCCAAGGCGGCCATTGTGGACATCACCGTGGTGAATCCGAACAACAAGGCCCCCGTGGCGCAGTCCGGAACTCTCCAGACATCCCCGAACACGGCCGTGGCAGTACGACTCGCCGCGACCGATGCCGACGGAGATCCCCTGAAATTCCGTGTGACCGGAAAGCCTTCTTCCGGAAGGCTCAAAGGCAAGTTGCCCAATCTAACCTACAAGGCAAAGAAAGGCTTCACCGGCAGCGTTGCGATTACCTATGTCGCCAATGACGGCATCGTCGATTCGGCACCGGCGACCATTACGATTCAAGTCCCGGCACCGGCTGCAGCAAGCACGCGAGCTCCCATCGCCGGCAGGCAAGCCAAGTCGATCGGCGAGCCCGCTGCGCTTCCGTCCCTTCTTCTCCGGGCCGATCCCTCCATGCCGGGCAAACTGTTTCTCCATGTCCGGGGAACCCCCGGCCGGACCTATGAGCTGGAGCACTCCGGGGATTTGGAACATTGGTCGGGGAATGGACCGGTGACGATCGGCGACGATGGTGCCGCAACGGTGGAACTAACGGTGCCGGAAGACTCGGTCGGGTTCTATCGCCTGAGTGACCCGTAAGGGGGCAGGGTAGGGCGGCACCGGTGCGAGGGAGGAGGCGGAAAAAAGCGCCCCTCCGGTTGTCCAGACCGAAGGGGCAAAAACACCATGTTCAACATTGAAGCCAGAATCAATGTGGAACGCGTTAACCGAACGCCCGCACCCTCTCATGCCGCGGGAGCTCCGGCGATACCGTGATCGCGTAGCCGTCCCTAAAGCGTCATCTCGCCCTTTTCGTCCAACGGCATCACGGGATTCCAAGCAATCTCCCAATGATGTCCGTCGGGATCGCTAAAGTAGCCGCTATGGCCGCCCCAGAAGACATCCCGGGCGTACTTTACGATCTTTCCTCCCGCCCGCTCCGCCTCTGCGAGCACGGCCGCCACCTCCTGCTTGGTTCTGACATTGTGGGCGATGGCGACACCGCCGAAGCCGCCGGATGACGGGCGGGTCTCCGGGGAAATGTCCGCGCACAGATCTTCCAATCCGTAAAGCCCGAGCTTCGTGCCCTGAAGGGCGAAGAAGGCCACTTCATCACCTGACTTGTAGCTGGTAGGCCAGCCTAGGCCATCGCGGTAGAAAGCCACGGAGCGGGCGAGATCCGTGACGCCGAGGGTGAGAAGGGTGATACGTGGTTCCATGGAGTTTCGGATTCCTGTTTTGCCCGATCGCGGGGATGCCGTCGATCCTGTTTCCGGTGCTGGACGGGGAGGGGATACGATGGCATGTACCGGGGCATGTCAGACGTGCTCTTGATCCGCCAGGTTCGTGTGGTATCCGAGGATTCTCCTGTCTTTCGCGAAGCCGACGTGCGGGTGGAGAAGGGAATGATCAGCGCGGTGGCCTCCGGGCTCCCGGTGCCGGCGAACGCGAAGGTGATCGAAGGCCGCGGCCGCCTGCTGATGCCCGCGATGTTCGACGCGCACGTGCATTTCCGCGAGCCGGGCTTCGAGGCCAAGGAAGACATCGCCAGCGGCACGGAAGCGGCGATCAACGGCGGGATCACCGGCGTGGTGATGATGCCGAACACCTCTCCCGCGATCGACTCTCCTGCGGTGGTGAAGATGGTCATGGACAAGGCGAAGGCCGTTTCCCGCATCCCCGTTTACACCTCCGGCTGCATCACGAAGGGACGGGAGGGGAAGGAGCTTGCCGCGATCGACGGCATGCGCGCCCTGGGAGTGAAGATGCTTACGGACGACGGCGACGGCGTGGCGGACGCGGCCGTGCTCTACCGGGCGATGCAGTATGCCAGTGAATTCGGCATGTTCTTCGCCAGCCACTGCGAGATCCACGAACTCGCCGGACCGCGCGCGCTCAATGAAGGCGCCATGTCCTACCGCCTGGGCATCAAGGGCAGCCCGGCCTGCGCGGAGGAAATCATGATCGACCGCGATATCCGCCTCGCCCACGCGACCGGCGCGCACATTCACATCCAGCACGTGTCCAGCAAGCTCGGGATGGAGACGATCCGCTGGTGGAAGGAGCGGGGAGACGTGAAGGTGACGGCCGAGGTGGCACCTCACCACCTGATGTTCCGGGACGAGGACATCGGCAACTACGATACCCACTATAAGATGAACCCGCCGCTGCGGACCGCGGCGGACAATGCGGCGCTCCTAGAAGGCCTGAAGTCGGGAGTCTTCGATCTGCTGGCCACGGACCACGCGCCGCACACGCCTTTTGAGAAAGCGCAGGATTTCACCAGCGCGCCGAACGGCATCACCGGCATGGACACCGCACTGGTCTCCATGTTCGACCGCTACGTTTCGCGGGGCGAGCTGGGCTGGGACGTGATGGTGAAACGCTACTCCGCGGAGCCGCGGCGGCTGATGGGCCTGGAGCCGGTGCCGGTGGAGGAGGGCAAGCCGGCGGAATTCATCATCTTCGATCCCGAGGGCAGCACAACCTTCACGACCGGCTTCATGAAGTCGAAGAGCCGCAACACGCCATTCCTCGACAAGACCCTGAAGGGTAGCGTGGACGTGGTCGTGAGGGGTCGGGAAGTGCTGCTGGAGCGTTCCTTCCCGCTCGCCTGCCTGGCGTGACGTGTCGGCGGAGCCGCGGGTGACCCTTCGCCGGGATTTCTTCAGGCCCTGCGGCGGCGGTGGAAGAACCAAGCCCGGTGCAAGCCGAGGTCGGCGAAAGTCGCTCTTGCTGGCTCTGGAACGGCCGTCAGCGTGTCATACGCAGATCCCAAGTCCACCATCTCGACACCGTGAAAAAGAGAACCGCCGTCCTTGGATAAGAACGGCGGTTCGCGGAAGCGGCCCTGCACGGCGAGGCCACCAAAACCGGGTCAAGCCTGGTCGATGGTCTTCTCCGTCGCGGCGTCCATAATAAGAAAGCGTTCGCGATGAAGCGTCGGGTCGGAGCGGAAAATGAGGCGTCCCGAGTGCTGCCGCTCGAGCTCGACCAAGTGCTTGCCATCTTCCGTTTTGAAGCGGTTTAGCACGTCCGGGTTCACGACGATCACCAGATCGCCCGCCTGATCGCGGTGCTTGTGGATGACCGTCACGATGCGGCGCTGGATCTCCACGCTCATGGTCATCGGCGTCTTCACGCGGCCGCGGCCCTGACAATAGGGGCAGGGCTCGAACATGGTGTCGCGCAGCGATTCGTTGAGCCGCTGGCGCGTCATTTCCATCAGGCCGATAGAGGAAATCTGGAGGACCTGCGTCTTCGCCTTATCTTTTTTAAGGCGGTCCTTCATTGTCTTGTAAACCGTCTGCTGGTCCTTGCGGTGGCGCATGTCGATGAAGTCCACCACGACCAAACCGCCGATGTTCCTGAGCCGGAGCTGGCGGGCGACTTCCTGCGCGGCCTCGACGTTGGTTTCGAGGATCATCTTGTCCACGTCCTTGGAACCGCGGTTGCGGCCCGTATTCACGTCGATGGAAATCAGGGCCTCCGTCTCATCGATCACGATGTAGCCGCCGCAGGGCAGCCACACCTGACGGGAGAAGGCCTCGTCGATCTGTTTCTGGATGCCCACCGCCTCGAAGATCGGCTGGGAGGCAGGCAGATGGTGGATGCGCCGCTTTGCCCGGCGCGAAACCTTGCCCGCGATCTCTCGGATCAGCTCGGTGGTGTGGGCATCGTCGCAAAGCACCTGATCGACTTCGTCGGTGAGGAAGTCGCGCGCCGTACGTTCGATCAAACCGGGTTCTTGGAAGACGCAGAGAGGTGCCGGGCGGGAGTCGCGCTTGTCTTCGACCGAGCGCCATTGCTCCATCAGCATCGCGAGATCCCGCACGAAGTGGCGGGCGCGGGTGCCGTGGGCGACGGTGCGCATGATGATGCCCATGCCTTCCGGCACGCTGAGCTTCTGCATGATCTTGCGCAGGCGCAGGCGTTCCTTCGGATCCTCGATCTTGCGGGAAATACCGAATTGCTCGGTGAAAGGCATCAGCACCAGATAGCGGCCGGCGAGCGAGATATTGGTGGTGACGCGCGGGCCTTTGGTGCCGATGGGCCCCTTGGAGACCTGGATCATGATTTCCGAGCCGACCGGATAGATGCTCGGGATGTCCTTGGAGGTGATCTTCTGCTGTTGCTTTTTCTTGTGGCTGCTGGCTCGCTCGATCTCTTCGAGGCCGGCGTCCAAAGCCGCGGGAATCGCATCCCAGAAGTGGAGGAAGGCATTCTTGTCGAGGCCGATATCAACGAACATCGCCTTCAGCCCCGGCTCGATGTTCTTCACTCGGCCTTTGAAGATGCCCCCTACGATGTTCTGCTCGCCTTCGCGTTCGACGGTATATTCTTCGAGGACGCCGCTATCGAGGAGGGCGACCCGGCGTTCGAGTCGTTCGACATTGACGATGACGGTGTTGCCTTCCTTCGGGTTCGGTTTCCCGATTCCTAGGAAGCGTTTGATTTTCTGGATCATGGATTTGATGGGAGAGGAGAGATAAAAAAGGGGTTAGCGCTCGCGCGGAGGCTCGGGAGTTACCCGGCCTTCGTCGTCGGCCTCAGGTGTGATTGCGGGTTGGGGTGTAACAGGAG
>CBIHMP010000233.1:0-6372 GCA_966211015.1 uncultured Luteolibacter sp.
CCCCCCAATCCCCCCGAAATATGAGAACCGCATCCCCCCTGCGGTCTTCGAAAGGGAACGGCTTCTCACTACTGGAACTTGCCGTAGTGATCGCCGTCATCCTGTCGTTGACCACCGTACTGCTTCTGGGCGCCCGTGCTTGGAAAAATGGTACCGATCGAACCGGCTGCATCATGAACATCCGCGAGGTGCAGATGTCCGTCCGCTCTTACCAGAACCTCTACGGCTACAGTGCCGGCGGCATGCCCTATGCCGAGGAGGGCACCCAGGACATCGGTGCTCACCTCCTCGCGAAAGGCTTTATCAACGCCAGGACCTTCGACGCGATCCAAGGCAGCGAGCCCTGCGCGGGCGGCGGCGAGTATGAGCGCGAGCATCCCGATGTCTTCCCCCCGGACGGCCAGCTCTATATCTCCTGCTCCCTGGCGGCTCAGAAGGATCATGTGCCGGATCCGGAACTGGAGTGGTAAGCTCCGGATTGAAGCACCGCTCGCTCAGAGTTCCAGAGCCGAACGAAGGTCGGAGGCCACGGAAGTCGCCTTCTCCTTCGGATCGGCGACGAAGGCGAAATCCTCGAGCCCTCCCGGCTCGCCGGCCGCCGCGGCAGCGGGCAGGCGCGGGGCTTTTTCAATCGGCTCCAAGTCCGGCAGCGTGGCATTTTCCGCGGCAGCCTGCAGATCCTCGAACTTGCGGGCGGTGCTGAGCACGCGGGTCTCATAAGAGCCCACCGCGGCATTGTAGTGACCCACGGCGCTTTCGAGGGACTTGCCGAGCTTCCCGAAATGTCCGGCCAGTGTGGCCAGGCGCTCGTGCAAGGTGCGGCCCAGGGCGGAGATCTCGCGCGCGTTTTCCGCGAGCGCCTCCTGCCGCCAGCCGTAGAAGACGGCACGCAGCAGGGCGATCAGCGTCGTCGGTGTGGCGAGGATGATCCGCTGCTCCACCCCGTGCTCGATCAAACGGGGATCGACCTGGAGAGCCGCCGAGAAGAACGATTCGCTCGGGAGGAAGAGCACCGTGAATTCCGGAACGTGGTCGAACTGGGAGGTGTAGTTCTTCGAGGAGAGCTGGTTCACGTGGGTGCGGACCTGCCGGGCGTGGCGCTGGAGCGACTCCTCGCGCAGGCGATCGTCGGTTGCTTCGAGGGCGTCCAAATATCCATCCATCGGCGTCTTGGAATCCACCACGATGGTTTTTCCGCCGGGTAGGCGGATCACCAGGTCGGGACGCAGGCGCTTGCCCTCGTCGTTGACGCTGCTGGTCTGGGTCTCGAAATCGCAATGCTCCTGCATGCCCGCCAGCTCCACCACGCGGCGGAGCTGGATTTCTCCCCATTGGCCACGGCCCACGGGCTGGCGCAGGGCCTTCACAAGCTGGGCGGTCTCCCGCTGGAGGCCCAGCTGGCCTTCGGAAAGCGCCTTCACCTGCGTCTTAAGCTCCACGTAGGCCCCTTCCCGGGCCTTCTCGATTTCGCCGATGCGGCTTTCAAATTTCCCGAGCGATTCGGCCACCGGTTTCACGAGGTTCTCGATCGCCTGTTTGCGCTGCTCCAAGTCTCCCTTCGCCTCCTCCGTATGGGACTGCAGCGAGGTTTTCGCGAGCTGGAGGAACTGCTCGGAGGAGAACTTCAGCGCATCCGCGGACAGCGCCTTGAAGGTATCGGAGAGCCGCAGCTCCGCCCGCTCAAGCAGCGCCTGTTTTTCGGCGGCGGATTTCGTTTCGTCCTCCAGCCGGGTCTTCACCTCCGCGAGCTGGGTGCGGAAGGCCTGGCAATTCGCCTCGTGCTGTGACGATTCCGAAACGGCGGCGGCATGGCGAGCTTCCAGCTCCGTCATCCGGCGTTCGTCGGATTTGATACGCTCCTCCAGGCGCACGCGGCGGCCGGAGAGGGCCAGCACCGTGATCAGACAGCCAAACAGGATTCCGGCGAGGGCGCTGAGGATCCAGGGCAGGGCGGCTTGGAGTTCGGGAGGCATGGTTCGATTGTTCCTTGCGGATGATCGCGCGCGGGGCATCGTTAGCCCGTCGCGCACGCCCGACCGGAGTACCGGCCGCAGGGCGCGAACGCAAATCAAACCGATCCCACGACCATGGCTCACACGCTTCCTGAACTCGGCTACCCCTCCAACGCGCTCGAACCCCACATCGACGCGCGCACCATGGAAATCCATCACGACAAGCACCACGCTGCCTACGTCACCAATCTCAACAACGCCCTCGCCGGCAAGGGCGATCTGGAGTCCAAGAGCACCGAAGAGCTGATCACGGACCTGGGCTCCGTGCCGGAGGACATCCGCACCGCGGTGCGGAACAACGGCGGCGGCCACGTCAACCACACCTTCTTCTGGAAATTGATCGCTCCCGGCGGCGCGAAAGCTCCTTCGGGCGAGCTGGCCGCGGCCATCGACAAGGCCTTCGGTTCTTTCGATGCCTTCAAGGAAGCCTTTGCCAAAGCGGCAACCACGCGTTTCGGCTCCGGCTGGGCATGGCTTTCCAAGACCGCCGACGGTCTCGCGATCTCCTCCACTGCCAACCAGGACAACCCCACCATGGGCCCTGATTTCGGCGGCACCAAGGGTAGCACCCCGATCCTGGGCCTCGATGTCTGGGAGCACGCGTACTACCTTAACTACCAGAACCGCCGTCCTGACTACATCGCCGCCTTCTGGAACGTGGTGAACTGGGACGTCGTCGCGGCGAACTACGCGGCTGCCTGATCCCGCCAACGAGTTACTGGAGAAGCGGTCGGGAATTTCCCGGCCGCTTTCGTTTTGAGGCGAGAACGAGTGCTCGCCCAAGCCGAATCCTGAAAATGAAAAGCCGCCCGCGCGAAGCGGACGGCCTTTTTTGGTTCCTGAGACCGGCTTAGAAGTGGATCGCGTGGCCCTCGGCGGCGAGGGTGGCCTCGTGGATCACCTCGCTCATGGTCGGATGGGCGTGGATGGTCGCGTGGATTTCCTCGGACGTGAGTTCCTGATCGAGCGCCAGGCCCATTTCGGCGATGAGTTCGGTGGCGTTCTCACCGATGATGTGGGCACCCAGCAATTCGCCGTGCTTCTTGCCGAAGAGGAGCTTCGCGAAGCCGTCCGGCTCGCCGGAGGCGATCGCCTTGCCGATGGCGACGAAAGGGATCTTCCCGACCTTGTACTCGATGCCTTCCTCCTTCAGGGCGCGCTCGGTCTTGCCGACGGAGGCGATCTGCGGGTGGCAGTAGGTGCAGCCGGGGAAAACGGTCACCTTCCGCGGGGTGTGGCCATCCACATAGAGGCCCTCGACGCACTGGACCGCTTCGAACGACGCGGTGTGCGCGAGAAGCGGCGGGCCGCTGACATCGCCGATGGCATAGACGCCGGGGATGGAGGTCTCGTAGCGGTCCCCGATTTTCACGAAGCCGCGCTCGGTGAGTTCGGGCTGGGTGCCGCCGGGCAGGACCGGCTGCACGCCGATCGCGACAAGCACCACATCCGCGGAAAGAACGCCTTTTTCCTTGGCGCCTTCCACGGTGACTTCCACGTGGGTGCCCTTGTCCTCGGTCTTGGTGATCTTGTGGTTGGAGAGACAGCGGATGCCTTGCTTGATGAAGGATTTCTCCAGCGCGTCGCCGATCTCATCGTCCTCCACCGGGACGAGGCGCGGGAGCATTTCGACCAGGGTCACCTTGGTGCCGAAGGCATTGTAAATGTAGGCGAACTCCACGCCGATGGCGCCTGCACCGATGATGATCATGCTCTTCGGCTGCTTTTCGAGCACCATCGCTTCCTTGGAACCGATGACAGTGGTGCCATTGAAGGGCAGCGGCGGCAGCGGGCGGGATTTGGCACCGGTGGCGATGATGATGTGCTTCGCCTCGGCGGCGGACTTGGAGCCATCCGCGGCGGTGACTTCTACCTTGCCGGGGGCGACGATGGCACCGTGGCCTCGGACGTAGTCCACCTTGTTCTTCTTGAAGAGGAACTCGATCCCTCCCGCGAGCTTGTTGGAGACCGTGCGGGAGCGGCCGACGACCGCGGACCAGTCGTATTGCAGGTTATCGAAGGAAAATCCGAATTCCTTGGCGCGATGGCTGAGGGTATGGAAAAGCTCCGCGTTCTTCAGCAGCGCCTTGGTCGGAATGCAGCCCCAGTTCAGGCAGGTGCCGCCCGCGCGGTCCGCCTCGACACAGGCGACCTTTTTTCCGAGTTGCGCGGCGCGGATGGCGGCGACGTAGCCCGCCGGGCCGCCACCGATGACAATGAGATCGTAAGCCATGATTCGGGAGTGCGATGAAGTTCGCGCGGAGCGTGGTAGCGCCCCCCCGGATTGTCAAAGGGGAAGGCAGGGGCCGGAGGCACCGCTCGCCGGGCCGGGTGGCCGCCCGGCCTTGCCGGAACTAGGGAAGATCCGGGGGCTGCCTCCCTCCGTGAGCGCCCGGGGAAGCGCCTCTTCTCCTACCCGTGCATTTATCTAAGAAACGGCGACTGTCATCAGTTGCATAATGCATTGATCCTACTGAACTTGCGCCCCTTATAAGCGGTAAGCCGTTGAAACGTAGGGGCCGCGGCGGTCTGTTTCATCCGGCGGGGGGTATTGACGGGATGACCTTTAATAACTATTAATCACCACTTCCCTGATATTGCTGTCCCTGCTCTCCCTTTGACCGCATGCAGCTCGAACCCCAGCATTTGCGTGCTTTCAACACCCTGATTACCGAAGGCTCCGTCGCGCGGGCGTCCTTGGAATTGCGCACCAGTGCCTCGAACGTGCGCCGGATTTGGCAGAACCTGGAGGAGCAATTGGGCGAGAAGCTTTTTATCTCCAACGAGCGGGGAGAAACCGTCCCGACATCCGCAGCCAAGCTCCTGGGTCGCGAGATGAACCCGTTACTGGAAGAAGTCCGCCGCTTCGAGATCTCCGTAAAGCAAATCCACCGTCACGGCCGCACGCTGCGGCTCGGAGCGGACCGCAATGTTTTCAACACCGGCCATTTCGGACGGCTCTTCAACACGTTGAGGCAGGACGACCGCTTCCGCATCTCCTTCGTGGAAGTGGCTGCCGAAGAGGGCAGATCGGCGCTGGAGGCGGGAGCTTGCGATCTTTTCTTCTCGGTGGACGGCACCGCCGGAAGGCGCTTCGAATCGCGGGACCTGCCCCCTCTTACATTGGACGTCGCCTACGAGTGTCCTCCGCTGAAGGAGCCCGCGGTCCGCCCTAGCGAGCTGGCGGATCTGAGATGGTCGCTGGCCACCTTCGCCAAGACTTCCCTGGCACTCGACACCCTGAAGAAAATCGAGAGCTCCGGGGGCGGCAGCGGGAAATTGTGCTCCCAGCACCAGTTCCTGAGCTGGGCCGAAGATAGCCCCGGGGATGAAACCGAGGCGGTGGTATGCATCCGTCCGGCTTCCTTCAGCCGGTTACCCAGGGTCTCGTTCCTGCCCCTGGACCTGAACGTCGGCTATCCGCTCTGCGTTTCCTTTCTGAAGCAGCACCCCTACGAATTCCTACCTTCGATCGTGGAACAGATGAACCGCGCCCTCGGCGATCCCTCCCATGGATCTGGACCTTACTTGCCTTGAGACCTTCGTCCGGCTGGCGGATTGCGGCAGCTTCTCCGAGACGGCGGTCAGCCAGCGGATCAGCCAACCCGCGGTCAGCCAGCGGATCGCCAAGCTGGAATCGACTACCGGGCTGCGTCTTTTCCTACGATATCAGGAGCGCCTGCAGGTGACGCGGGACGGCGGAGAACTACTCGGGATCGCCCGCAGGATCCTGGCGGAGCACGACAGCTTGGGCTTGCGGATGAGCCGCCATATCCGGGAATCCAAGGGAATTGTCCGGGCGATGGTGGATGCGTCCTTCGCGGGAGCCCGGCTGGCCCGCAGTCTCGGAGGAACCCAGCAGGATGGTTGCCTGCTCGAGATCGTGCCTTCCCACGGCCGGCTGTCGTGGATGGAGGCGCTGGAGCACCACGAGGTGGACATCGCAATAACCGGCACCTTTCTCCAAGCCGGAAACGTGGCAACGCTGCAGCGCGTCGAACTGGAGCGCCAGCGGGGTATCACGATCGCTTGGAACCGGGTGTACTTCGATTTCGACATGGAGGACTTCAGCTTTCCGGAGACGCTCCGCTCGACGATCCTGGTGCCAAGCGAGCGGCTGATTTCCGGCTATCTGCCCTTTCTGAAAAAATGGTGCCACGACTCCTACGGCATCCTCCCGCCGGATACGCTCGCCTTCGACGACGAGGAAGGCGCGCGGGACGCCTGCGTGGCCGGGCTCGGCGTATTGATCTTTCCGGGAGATGCCGCCGCACGGATGTCGATGAACGCGGGAGAACTCGGGGTCGTGAAAACCTTCGAATTCCTCCTTCCCGACGCTTTCAGTTATTCCATCCATGTG
>CBIHMP010000234.1:0-6345 GCA_966211015.1 uncultured Luteolibacter sp.
TGACCGCCTTTTTCGGCGGACGTCCGGGCATGATTTCTGCCGCCACCGGTGCCACCTTGAGCGCCACCGAAACCTCGCCGCCTGCATGGCGGAAGGCGCGGTGCAGCACGGCGAGCGGACGGCCCTCGCGGTCCTGCGGGATCAGCGCTTTCCCGAAGTCGTCGAGGTTGACCGGGCTCATCCCTTTGGGAGCCACCGATTCGGCCTGCGAGTCGTCTCCGAAGGCGAGGCCCACCAGCCCGACCGCCCCTGCGCTGCCCTTTACCTGGAGCGCCGAAATGACGAGATCCACAGGCAAGGCCGCCGTGCCCCGCTGGGTGCCGATGGTGAAAGAGAACGGCTGCTGCTGTGCGGGCTCGATCGCCACCTTCAACTCGCGGCTGCCGGGATTGAAGCGCCACGCCCCTATCGGGCCATCACCGACCTCTCCCACCGTAAAGCCTTCCGGGACGATGAGGGTCAGCTCGCGGACGAGTCCCCGGGACGGCCGCACCGCGATGTGGTGCCTGCCACTCACGATGCCGGCTCCCGGCAGATAGAGATCGGAGGTCTCCGTATAAAACTGCGTCTGCTCGCTCGCGGCATCGCGTTGCTTCGGACGCGCGCGGAGCTCGATGTCCGCAGCCGGACGGAGCACCAGGTCGGCACCGCTTTCACCGGGTCCGGCAAAGGCCGTCGTCTTGGCAGCCTGCGGCGATTCGAACTCCCAGCCCTCCTGATTCCAGCGGACGTTCACCCGCTGCACCGCGGCCGGGCCGGACGGCAGCCGCCAGCCCGCTTGCGGGTTCGGCAGCGGCATTTCAAAGGTGGCCTTGCCGGTCTTCCGGCCATCCACCACGCCGACGAGCAGATAAGCCTCCTGTCCATCAAGCGGGGCCTTCACCACCCGCCATCCATCGCCCTCGAATCCCGTCAAAACAGCGGGAGCTCGAAGGAGCAGGTGGCGTTCGTCGCTTCTGCCGCGCGCTTCCACGATCACCTCCCCGGTCAAGCGGCCATCGATGATCTTCCACGAATGCACCGCCGATTCCAGCGGTGTCACCGGGTCCAAGGGTGCCTGCTGAAGGACCTCGAGACCCCGCGCCGCGGGAGCGAGCAGAGCAAGCATCAGCAGCGCCGTGACCGCCAGGGGCTGCCGCCGGAGAAGAGCGAGCAGGGCGGGAAGCGCCTTCGCCAGCAGAAGCGCCAGCCCGAAGCCCGCAAAGAACACGACAGCCCCCATCCGCTGGGAGAGCACGCCCATCGCAATCAACGCGACCCCGCCGGGCAAGGCCCACGAAAGCCACTTCCGATGCAGGAACCCATAGATGACGAGCCCCGCTCCGAGCAACGCGAGAAGGATTCCTCCCATGCTCAGCATCGCCACCCAAGGGGCGACGTTTCCGATCTCCACCGCGATGGGCTCCGCCGGAGCCACGACGGGCATGGTGAATTCCAAGGTGCCTAGGTTCATCCGGCGATCCGTGAGCGCCCGGCCCGCGAGGAGCAGCGCCCAGATCCCGGCACCGCCGGTGAACAGGATGCCGAAAGCCCGCCCCTTCGCGAAGCGCGACAGCACCAGTCCCAGAGCCGCCAGGAGGAGAATCAGCGCCGTCGTGACCCTCGCCTTCGCATGGATCCATTCCGCCCCGGTCTCGGTCAGGCCGGGAGCCACCGGTTTGAGTTCGCCCGCACGCGGGACCAGCCGCCGGTTTTCATCCGCCGTGACCTTCCACTCGCCGAAGACCACGGGAGCATCCAGGCGCGGTGCGGCGAGTACCGGTGACGAGGCCTTTTTCGCGGGAGCGCCGTAGCGGAGCACGACTTCGATCGGATCGTTTGAATCTGCCTTTGCCGGCAGCGGGATCAGGATCTTCGCGCCATCTTCCCGGGCATTCACCGTTTCGGCATCTACTTTCGCTTCCCATAGCGCCGCCCCCTCCGGAAGCGTGATCCCCAGCACGGTACGACCGCGCGCTTTCACGAAAAGGCGGGCGTCCGTCACGACCTGGCCGTCGCGGGAGACACGGCTGGAAAGCCGGACCCTGTCGATCACCTGGGCCACCGTTTCCCCGGGTTCGTACCACTCGATCTTCATGCCGAGGGAAATGTCGGGGGCGGTGTACTGCCACGCGGCGAGGGTCGGCGCGCTGGTCAGCAGGCGGTATTCGGCGGGGAGTTCGGAGGCCTCCAGCTTGAGCAGCGAACCTTCAGTGCGCGTGATGGTGTGCTTCACCTGAAGCGGGCTGACTACCTGCACGTGGCCGCGTTCCGATTGCACGTCCAGCGGCCGCACCTCGCCCGGCGAGAGATCGCCGCCCCGGGCGCTCATCGGCTGATCGAAGGTGATCAGCACCGTGCCCGCGCCGAGTACCGGCCGGGCCAGCGGGATCACGAGGATATCATCCTCCTTCCGCCAATCCCGGCCCACGTTCTGCCCGGTCACATCCACGTTGCCCAGTCCCGCCGGAAGCCGGAGGCGCCACTGGTTCGCAGGAGCGCCGACGACGAAATAGTTCACCAGCACGCTGGCAGAGACCGCGCCCTCCTTCAGGGAGTAGAGATGGAAGACATCCGCCTGGATGCTCTGGCCCAGCGCTTCCACCCGCAGGGTCGCGCTCCAATTCATCTCCCGGATCCGGAACGCCTGCTGGAGACCCGGCAGCTTCTTGGGAAAATAGTCCGGCGGAGTTTCCGCGAGGCCGGAAATCGCGCCGGGGGCCACGCGGAAACCGGCTGCGGAGACCACGCCGATGTAGCCGCGTGCGCTCTTCACTCCGGGATAGCCCAGAACCGGCAGCGCCCAGTCTCCGGCACGGGCGGCCAAGTTCTTTTCCAGCCGCAGCGTGATGAGATGGCGGCCGATGATCGATTCGGAGAAGAGGATCTTCAAAGAGCGCCGTCCTTCCTTTGCCTCGCTGGCGACATTGTAGTCGGCCACGCCCTCGCCCTCCACCGCGGCCACCGCGAAGTCCTCCGGCACCTCCACCGTCCACTCGCGCAGCGGGGCTTCGCGGATATCGAGCTCGAGATCCGCGAGGATCCGGCGATCGGTCTCCGCGAGCTCGTGGATGGTCACCTCCGTCAGCGAGACCTCCGGCATGACCTGATCGGCCGCGATGCCATACGAATGCTCCGCCGACGGGAAACGGTACACAAACGCCTGGCGGAAGCCGTCGTCGTCCTTCGCCCATGGGAATTGCGCCGGTGAAAGCTGCATCAAGCCGGTAGCGCCTACGATCTCCAGCCGCACCGCCCCGTCATTCGCCACCCGCAGATAGCCGCCGTGACGCAGGGTTCCGATAGGAGTGAATCGCAGCGGATCCAGCCTCGCCGGGAAGGAACCGATGGCGGACTGTGCCTCGATCTCGATATCTCCCTGGCCCTCGATCGGACGGCTCAGGCGGATGTCCAGCATGCGCGCCCCGCCTTCCTCCGCCAGCGCCCAATGGAGCACTTGGGGTCCCTTCACCGCCAGGATCTCGCCGCTGCCGTCCACGCGGATTTTCACCCCTTCCAGCTTGCCCTGCAGCACGCGGAAGCCGATGCGCGAATACCGCCGTGCGAGGCCCGCACCAACGCGGATCTCGGCGATCTCGCTGCTGGAGAAAAAGAGCGTTCCTTCCCCCTCTACCCTGCCGCTCTTCCACGCGAAGGCCGCCGTGCCCGCCGCAGGAAGGAAGCCCGTCCACTTGCCATCCCGGCGCTCCGGCACCACGGGATCGTCCTGCTTGAAGGAGACGCCCTCCTCCAGCCCTTCGATCGTGACCGGCACCACCGCGCCGCCTTGGAGCCTGAAATCGACGCCCCGCCAGTCGCCGCGCCGAACCAGCGGAGCTTCGAAGGCGAGCTCGAAGGGAAAGGTACCGGCCCTCTCGCCCACGATCTCGTGAATGAAGCCGTCCCCCTTTCTCTTCAGGCGCGTAAACCAGCCTTCCCCGGAGGCCGCACCGCTGAGGGCTGCTCCTTCCAGCAGATCCATCGCCTCGCCGGGCCGGGTGACATTGAGTTGGCCGCGCAGGATGAAGGAAATGCCGCTGAGATCTTCGGCGGGCTTTCCCTCGAGCGCGGCATCGATCAGCTCGACCGGCCGCGCGGCGGTGCTCTTCAGCCCCAGCACCACGCGCAGCTTGCCGCTTCCTGTGAAGAAGCGGTCGGTCATGCCCTGGAGCGGCTGCAGGCCGGAGACCTCGACGACGCGCGCGAGGGCGTCGCCGTCACTACGGATTTCCACGGTGGAAGAGAAACCGACCGCCGCACCGGGCGAAGGATGGAGGAGATCGAAGGCTTGGCCGCTTTTCTCCGCGGTGACCTCATGTCGCGCGGAGACGGCGAAATTGAACTCGGTGGGCACCGCGTCGGGCGATCCCGGAGCGGGCAGGGCGGGCTTGAAATCGAGGAAGCGCCTGCCGTCCGCCTCGCGCCTCAGCGACCACGTGGCAAGCCCCTGGCCCGCAACGCTCTCAATCTCGCCGTCTCCCTCCAGGCCGATACTCAGGGCCTCCGGCCTGCCCTGATGAATGCGGAACTTCACGGAAATCGAGTGCTGCGTTCGCGCCGGCATCACGTTCACCACGCTGACAGCCTCCGCGGAGAAAAAGAGCGGCGCGGGCTTCTCCGCGATCTTCTCGATCGGCACGAGCACCACCGCATCCTCTTTCGTCTGGGCGAAGATAGCGGTAGAGAGGAATCCGAAGAGAGCCGCGAAGAGCCACCCGGGCGCTAGCCGGGGAGCGCGGAGCTGCCGGCCCGCAAAACAGACCAAGGCGGCGGAGGGGCCCGCAGAGTTCGGGATGGCCGGGAAGAGCCGTCGAGAACCGCTCTGCGGGGGGGAGCACCCCGCCATCTCGGATTCACGTTTGCCGCTTTTTTCTAACAGTTTCATGGGATTGAGGAGTAAGGGCACGGAGCTACTATCGCCGCCGGACCGGCAGGATTGGGTAAATCGTCGGTAAAAACGGAACGCTCTACTTCAGCGTCCCGAGGATCGCATCCAGATCGGACACGGCTTGGCTGTTGGAATAGCGCGCCTTCACCTTGCCGAGGATCGGGCGGAGTTGTTGGAAATCGATGGCATCCGCCATCGGCGCGTTGCGGAGTCTTTCCGCGGCGAAGGCGGCGAGGCCTGCGAGCTGGAGGGAAGGCTTGGCCTGATCGAAGGCGGCAGCCTGTTCCTCGTAAGGGATCGTCCAGGTGCGCTCCACCATCCGGCCGCTTGCTGCGTCGCGGAAGCGGACGCTCACCTCGCCGATCTCCCCTTCCCCGCCGGGCAGCGCCTCCACCTGATAGAGCGCGTTCCCCGCTTCTTCGGCAGCCATCTCGGCGGCATCCACGGCGTCGTTGCGGAAGTCCTCCTTGTTCAGACGGTGTTCCTCGAAGCCGATCAGCTTGTACTTGCCGACCCGTGCCGGATTGAAGCGGACCTGCACCTTCACGTTCTCCGCCGCAGGCCGGAAGGCACCGGCAAGCTGCTTCGCGAAATTCGCCCCTGCATCCTCGGGGCGGTCCACCACGTAGTAGCGGCCGTTACCGTTGCGGGTCAGACGTTCCAGCAGCTTGTCATTGAGGCCGTCCGCACCGAAACCCGCGGCGTCGAAGGCGATCCCGTCCTGGCGCATGGCTTCGACACGCGCCTGCAAGCTCTCCGGTTGCGCGTCACCCAGATTGGCCGCGCCATCGGTGAAGAGCACCACGCGGTTCTGTGCGCCGGGATGGAACTGCCGTTTCGCAAGTTCCTCCGCCAGCTTGAGGCCCTCTTCCAGGTTCGTCCCGCCCTCGGAGGGCGTCTGCGCGATAAGTCCATTTAGTTCCCCGGCCCGGGTTCCGGGCAAGCGGTCCACCAGCAAACGCGGCTGGCGGGAAAATCCGATCGCGCTCACGGTGTCGCCTTCCTTCAGCAGTCCGGCGAGTTGCTGCACGGCCATGGTCATCCCCGCGTGACGGTCCTCGCGCTCCATCGAGCCGGAACTGTCCAACAAAAGCGTCAGGTGCAGCGGGGTCGATGGGGAGCGCCCTTCCGCACCGGTGCGGACACCGATCCGCACCAGATTCCGCTGCGGGATCGCCGGATGAGCCGCCTGTTCCACCACGCAAGCCACCGGCTCGCCCCGGGCGGGAGCAGGATCGCCGTAGTCGAAGGCATTGTAGAATTCCTCCGGACGGATGCCAGCGGGGTCAGGCACCTCCCCGCGGTCGATGGCCGCCTTCGCGAGCTTGAAGGAAGCATCGCTGACATGCAGGGAGAAGGTGGAAAAAGGCTCGGCGGCAGCGCTGATTTCCGCGGGCGTTTTTGCGGGTTCCTTAGTCGGCAGCAGAGCTTTCGCACCCGCGTCGCCGGCACTTGAGTCCGGCTTCGCGGCCACGTCT
>CBIHMP010000235.1:0-6334 GCA_966211015.1 uncultured Luteolibacter sp.
AAGGTGACCTTCCGTTTCCGGGCCCCGGGCGCAACGAAGGTCGAACTCAGCGGCCAGTTCCTCAAAGGGAACCAGCCGATGCAGAAAGACGAAGCCGGCATCTGGAGCATTACAGTCGGACCGGTCGAGCCGAACCTTTACCCCTATAATTTTGTCGCCGATGGGGTCGGAACGCCCGATCCTTCCAATCCCGACCTGTTTCCGAACGAGAGGTTCAAGCCCAGTCTCGTCGATGTCCCCGCCAGTCCGCCATTGCTCCACGCCGTCCGTAACGTCCCGCATGGCGAGATGAGCTACTGCTACTACGAGTCCAAAACATTGGGCCGGACCCGCCCGCTGCTCGTTTACACTCCGCCCGGCTACCGCGGGAGCGACGACAAGTATCCCGTGCTCTACCTTGTCAGCGGCACCACCGACACCGAGGAAACCTGGTTCAAGGCCGGCCGCGCCAATGTGATTCTCGACAATCTCATCGCGGAAAAGAAGGCGGTGCCGATGATCGTGGTAATGCCCTACGGCAATATGATGGGAGGCACGCCGATGCCCTCGTCACCCCAGGCCGCGGAGATGTATCAGGTTTTCAATGAGGAGTTGACCGGCAACATCCTGCCCTACATCGAAGAGAACTTCCGCGCGATCCCCGACCGCGAGAAGCGCGCCATCGCCGGTTTCTCGCGCGGCGGCGGGCAGTCGTTGTTCGCGGGCTTCCGGAATCCCGACAAGTTCGCGTGGATTGGCTCCTATGCCGCCCACCTGACGCCGGAGGTCTGCGAAAAATACTTCCCCGAGCTCGTTTCCCAACCCGAAGCCACCAATGCGAAGCTCAAGCTGCTCTGGCTCGGCGTTGGCAAGGACGACTTCCTCTATCAGCCGGCACTCGCTTTCGAGGCCTACCTAAAGGAGAAGAAGCTCGCCCACCAATCATTCGTCACCGAAGGCGGCCACACCTGGATGAACGCCCGTCACTACCTCGCCGAGACGCTCCAGCTTTTCTTCAAATGAGCGTCTCTCAGCGGGCGGCCAGCAGTTGCTCCACGAGCGCGTGGACCATGCGCGGCAGGTCGTAGGGAAAGCGCGCTGTGATCAAATTGCCATCCACCACGCAGGGTTCATCGGACACGAGGGCACCGGCGTTCTCCAAATCGACGTGGATGTTCCACACCGCCGTCGCCCGCTTGCCCTTGAGGATGCCTGCGCTGACCATCACCCATTGGCCGTGGCAGATCGCGCAGGTCGGTTTTCCGGCATCGGACATCCCGCGCACCAGTGCCCGCGCGTGCTCATCCATCCGCAGCGCATCAGGATTCCAGCACCCGCCCGGCAGGATCACCGCGTCGTAGTCTTCGACCCGCGCCTCGTCGGTGTAGCGGTCGATTCTGATCCAACCTGCATTCTCCATCAGCCGGATCGCCAGCACGTGGGTCGCGGCGATCGGCGGGAAGCGCAGCCCCAGCGTGGGAGGGAATTCCCCGATCCGCGGCGAGACGACGTGGACCGTGGCCCCGTGTTCGGCGAGCCAGCGTTGGGCACCCAGTATTTCCACTTCTTCCACACCGTTGGTGCAGCAGATCGCGACGCGCTTGCCCTTGAGGAGATCGGGATCGGATAGAGGTTCGAAAAGGAAAGCATTCAACTCTCGATTCAATTCGCCATCGGCGGTCGCCAGCAGTTCCGTCGAGATCGATGGCACCGGCGATGGTGTCATGAGCTGCTGCATGCGTGAAAAAGAGGCAGCCTGAGCCGAACTGGCGGACGAGGGATTGTTCATGGTTTTCTCTGTGGATCGTGTCGGGGGCGGCCTCGTTCTTTCACGGGAGCGCCCGAAAGTGAAACCCGGATTTGCGGGTCTTCCTTGAGCTCTGCCCGTCCTGGCCCTAGGAAACCGGATGATGGGTACTGGCCTGAGCATTTTTGTGGTCGGGGCGTCAGCCGGGGGCGTGGAAGCGTTGGTCTCGATCATCCGGGATCTGCCCGCGGATTTTCCCGGGTCCATCTTCATCGTGATGCATCTGGCACCGGACTATCACAGTCTGCTGCCGGAAATCCTTCAGCGGGTGAGCAAGCTGCCGGTATGCCGCCCGGAGGATGGGGAACCGATCTCCTCCGGCCGCATCTACGTCGCCATCCCCAATCGCCACTTGATGCTTGAAAAAGATCGCATTCGCCTCACCTCCGGCCAGAAGGAGAACCGGTTCCGCCCGGCGGTGGATGTCTTGTTCCGGTCCACCGCCCGGGCCTATGGCCCCGGGGTGGTTGGCGTTGTGCTGACCGGGGCCTTGGACGATGGCACGCCCGGTCTCTATGCCATCAAGGAGCGTGGAGGGATCGCGATCGTGCAGGATCCCGAGGAAGCATTTTGCCCCGGCATGCCCCGTAGTGCGATCGAGCACGTCGCGGTAGATCATGTCGTCCGGCTCGCGGAGATCGGGCCCATGCTAAACGAGCTGGCGAGGCGGCCGATGGATGCTGCTGACGAGGACTACCAAGTGCCGACGATCATGGACAGCGAGGTCGGCATCGCGCTCGGCGACAACGGCCGGATGAGGGAGATCATGGACCTGGGCGGATTCACCCCCTACACCTGCCCGGAATGCCACGGGGTGCTCCTGGAGATTCCCGAGGACAGGATCGTGCGGTTCCGCTGCCATACCGGGCACGCTTTCACCCTCAGCCACCTGCTATCGGAACTCACCCGGAAGAACGAGGATTCGCTGATGAGCGCGCTTCGTTCGCTTGAGGAAACGGAGGCGTTGCTGGTGCATGCGGCCGAGCACCTTCAAGGAAGCGAAAGTCCCGGCAAGAAGGCCGCGATCTTGGAGAAGGTGGAGCATGTAAGACGGCAGGCAGCGCTGGTAAAGCAGGCTGCCGTGACGAATCTTGTGGTGCCGATGGAAGCCCTGGCCGAGGACGATCACCGGCGGAGCCCTTAGATCCTGCCCGCCGGATCTGCAGAGGGCCGGTCGCGCGCCGGTGCCGCGAAGGGATCCAGCGGCTGGATCGCGGTGGTGTGATCGATGTGGATCACGGCATCGAATTGCTCGGGCAGGCAGGAGCTGAAATAGTGGCTGTGGCGCTCCGTCAGAGGGCGATAGATCACCCCGATGGCGCGCTGGAGCCGTGGCTCGCGGAGCAAATCGACCGCATCCCCTCCAGTCGTTAGATCGAGCCAGAAATCTTTCCGCCCGGTGCGATGGAAGAGATCCTCGTAGCTTCCCGGAAGGCCCGGGTTCACCGTGATCTGCCGGGGCTCCTCGTTCCAGTCATGGGCGGCGGTGACGGTGCCCGCATAGGTCGAGAAGCCGATCGAGAAGACGCGCTTGCCGAGGCGTTGCTTGAGCAACTGCCCGACGTTCCATTCACCGCGATGGCCCATTTCGGTGGAGCGGGAATCACCGAGGTGGGAATTGTGGGCCCAGACCACCGTCTTCGCGTCCTCCCCGGCCTCGTGGTAGTGGCGGGAAAGGGCGCGGACGGTCTCGTCCATGTGGGCGTCCCGCAGGTTCCACGAGGCCTGGCGTCCACGGAACATCGCTCGATAGTAGCGCTCTGCGTTTGCCACCACCGCCGCATTTTGTTCGGCATGGAAGAGCTCCTCCGGATCGTCCGGCGGGGTTTCCGACGTCCTGCGCCTCCGGAGTTCCACGAGCTGGGCGATCACCTCGTCCTCGCACGGTTCCTCGCCTTCTCTCTCCGTCGCGAATCCGTAGAGCTGGGGATCCGTCCCGAAATGGTCGAAGCAGGCATAGCGCTCGCGGGCCCGTGCAGCGGCCCCCGGGTCCACCTTTTCCAGATAGGCCAGGACGGCATCGATGGAGGAATGGAGGCTGTAGAGGTCCATACCGAAGATTCCCACGAGACCTTGGGCCAGGGGCCGGTTCCATTCCCGCAGCCATTCGATGAAAGGCGGCATCGTTTCATTTCTCCACATCCAGCGGGGAAAGCGGCGGAAATCGCCCAAGGCCTCGTTGGCATCATGCTCCTTCACCCGCCCGGTGGTATAGCGGTGGACCCGCAGCATGTCCGGCCAGTCGGCCTCCAGGGCGATCACCCGGAAGCCGTGGCGTTCAATGAGACGGCGGGTGAGATCGGCGCGCATCGCGTAGAATTCCCGGGTGCCGTGGGTGGCCTCGCCGATCAATACGAAATCCGCCGCGCCCGCCTTTGCCACCAACGGGTCGAGATCGGTCTCCAGAGAGCGGGCAACGGCTGCGATTCGCGCCGCCGCATCTTGCTGCTTGCTGGTTTTCATGGGACGAAACGGAATGGTTGAAGAAGAGCATTCTACCGCACTTCATTCCCGCTTCACCCCGAAATCCGGATCTCCCGCCCGGGAACGGCACCGGCCAGCGAAGGTCGGCGCAGACCTTGCCGTGGCCGATCCGTGCCTTCAGATCGCGTGCGAGATTTCCGAAGGCACTGCCTCCAAATCGTGGCAGGCCCGGATGAACCCGGCCGCGCTCCAGGCCTGGTAGGCCTTGCCCATGGGCCGACCCGTGATGCCATGGTGCCATTCGTTGAACTCCCAGGGAAAGGACATGCCGAGTTGGCAGGTGCGGGCCAGTTTCACCAGCTCCCGCTGCGCCAGCTCGTGCAGCCCCAGGCGGTGAATGAAGCGTACCCACATCGATCCTATGAAGGGCCAGAGCCCCCCGTTGTGGTAATGGTTCGGCAGATTGAGGAGATTCACCGTGTAGTAGGAGCGCCATTCCGGATCCCCGGCCTGCACCGGCGGGTAGAGATTTTTCACCGGCCCGGGATCGTTGACGCCACAGCCCCAGAGGAAGCGGAAGGTCATCAGCGCACGCTCCGGATCCAGCAGCCCGGTGAGGAAGGCCAGAAGATTCCCGCAGACATCGCAGCGCCAGCTATAGCTGAAGGGCGAGACTTGCGCGACGAGGTAGCGGGCGTCTCCCAGTTCATACTGCGTGTCGGTGAAGGTATGGCCGGTCACACCTTCCTCCTTGCGGGTGGTCGGCCAGAAGGTGCGGAGGAACTTCCGGCGCACGAACTCCGTATGCTTGCGGTAGTCCGCCGCTTTCTCCGGGTCCCCCAGTTGCATCACCAGGCGCGAATAGCAATCGAGGCTGCGGTACCACAACACCTCGTCGTAGAGCACATGATAGCTGAAGCCGAAGAGATCCGCCCAGTCGCTGGCTTCCGGGATTTCGAGCAGGCCGCAGTTGTTGGAATCATGCGCGCCCAGCCAATCCATCGCCTTTTGCAGGCGGCCGGCATGGCGTTCCGCCAGGCTCCAGTCGTTGCGAGCTTCGCAGAGATGGACGATGCCGATAATGATCCACATCACGCTGTCGATGCTGGCGATGCCGCCGACCCCCGCGTATTCCGGCTCCCCCGTCTCGATGTTCACGTTGGCCGGGATCTGGCCGTTCGGTCCTTGCTTGGAGAGGAGCGTCTCAAAGGTATCCACCTGCGCTTTCCGGATGTCCTCGTCCTCCAGATCGATCGTCCACAACGCCGTGATCGCCCCGTCGCGGGCCCACACCGACCGGTAGTTGGCATCGGTGCCATAGACGGTGTTGTCGGCGAGCGAGCATGCGCTGAAGCCCTTGGGCGTGACGTTCTTGCGCACGACATCGATCGCCCGGAGATAGCCTTCCGCCAGCAGCTCTCGCTCGGGCTCGCTGAGGGCCCGGTACTCGTGTGGTTTGAAGAGGATTCTGGACATCGTCAGCTACCTACCTCCGAGACTTCATCGTGCGAGCGATAAATGCCGCGGAACCGGTCGAATACTTGCAAGGTCCTGCGGGCGATGCCGGTCCAGCCGAATTGCCTGCGGGCGAAACGGGAGCCTTCGAGCGACAATCGCTCCCTCAAGCGCGGATATCTCAGGGGCATGCCCAACATGGCGGCGAATTCCACCGGTTGTTTGGGATCTGCAAAGAGCGCGTGAGTTCCGAATTCCACCGCTTCATGGAGCCCGCCATGGACGGTCGCCACCACGGGAGAACCGCAGGCCATCGCCTCGATCGCCGTCATTCCGAAGGGCTCGTAGCGGGAGGAAAGCGCGAAGACTCCGGTCGCCCGGTAGTAGTCGGCCATCTCCTCATCGGAAACGTATCCGATCCAATGCACGTGCTCCGCGATTCCCAGCTCGTGCGTCTGGCGTTTCCACTTCTCGACACGCTCACGGTCGCGGTCGGAGCCCGCCCCGATCGCAAGCTGGAGGCGCGCTTTGGGCACCAGCCGCCGGAGCGAGGGCAGACTGCCGATGAGGAGGTCGATCCCCTTGTTGGTGGCGGCGCGGCCGACACAATAGACGTCGTTTTCAGCGAAGCCGATCCGTTCCCGGATCTCGCGGATGCGGGAGGGCTGG
>CBIHMP010000236.1:0-6280 GCA_966211015.1 uncultured Luteolibacter sp.
CTCCTGCTCCGGCTTCCTCAGGACGCGGTCGTGGCCCTGCGGTTGTAAGGTTGCACCGGAAACCGCCAGCAGACGGTTGAGGTGACGCCGCAGAAAACGGGCCGCCTTCAACTGGTCCGAACCTTCCCACAGACCCATCCAGAGCAAATGAAAGTGATCCGGCATGAGGCAATACGCGGGACAATGCAGATGATACCGGGACTGGGCGTGCTGTAAAAGTTCGCGGAAATCCCGATGGAAAGTCTCATCCAGCCAACCTGTGGCTCGGTCCCTCATGCTCATCGTCCAGTGGACCCAAGCCCGCCCCTGATAAAAGCCAGGATCAAGCCGGGGCAAGTGGCCGGGTTTCTTCACCATTGCCGGGACCTTGGGGAGGGCAGGCAGCAGGCGTCAATCCCATCCGCAGGACACGAATTCGAAAACCACGGCGGCTCCCAGAATAGTAGGCGCGCTGATGACAGCGCGGGAATGGTCCTTAGGCACCTCTTTCCCTCCGGCCGCGAAGCACCGCCCCAATCGCGTTCTCACGAACGCGCCTACACCATCCGGGGAATCGCGTTCTCACGAACGCGCCTACGCCTCGCACAAAGAAAAAGCGCGGGCCCTTCCGGGACCGCGCTTTTCGAAAATTTACAGGGATCAGCCTTCGTCCGCCTCGTCGCTGTTGCCTTCGACGTTGATGGTGAGGATCGTGCTGACTTCCGGGTGAACGCGGACGACCACTTCGCTCTTGCCGGACTTCTTGACCGGCTTCTCGAGCTCGATGGCGTGGCGATCGATCTTGATACCGGCGGCTTCGAGTTCCTTGTGGATGTCGAGCGAGGTCACGGAGCCGAAAGCTTTGCCGCCCTGGCCGAGTTCGAGCGTGAACTTCGGGCGCAGTTTGGAGATCTTGGAAGCGAGTTCCTTCGCTTGTTCGAGTTCCTCGGACTCGCGCTTGGCGCGGGTGGACTTGAGATTTTCGACGTGGCGGAGGTTCGCGCGGGTCGCTTCGTAGGCCTTACCCTGCGGAATCAGGAAGTTACGGGCGTAACCGGCACGGACCTTCACGACATCGGCCTCGGCACCGAGACCTTCGATTTTTTCGCGGAGAATGACTTGAGCGTTGGCCATGAGAGTCGTGGGGCGTTCGTTGGGGCGGCGGAGGTAGGCTCCGGAGCCCTAGGAGTCAAGGAAAGATTCAAAGTTCCGCTGCTTTCGCCACCCGCAGCAGGGTCGCTTCCGCCAGATGCGGGGCCAGGATCTGGAGGCCCACCGGCAGCTCCGTCCCCTCCCCGGAGGCCACGGTACCGCAGGGCACGGAAATCGCGCAGATTCCCGCGAGATTGGGCCCCAGCGTGAAGATGTCCGAGAGATACTCGTGCAGCGGATCGTCGGCATATTCCCCGATCTTCCGTGCCGGGGCCGGGGCCACCGGGGTCAGGATGGCATCCACGTGCTCGAAAGCCGTCTCGAAGTCCCTGCGGATCAAGGTGCGGACCTTTTGGGCGCGGGTGTAGTAGGCATCATAGTAGCCGGACGAGAGGACGTAGGTGCCCAGGATGATCCGGCGTTTCACCTCCGGGCCGAAGCCCTCCTCCCGCGAGCGGCGGTAGAGATCCAGCAGATCCTCCGGGTTGGCCGCGCGCTTCCCGTAGCGGATGCCATCGAAGCGCGAGAGGTTCGAGGAGGCCTCCGCAGGGGCGATGATGTAGTAGGTCGCCACCGCGTGCTCCGTGTGCGGCAGGGAAATATCCACCAGCTCCGCGCCCGCGGCCTCCAGACGCTTCACAGCGGCCTCCACGCGCGCCCGCACCGCGTGATCGATCCCTTCCCCGAAATACTCCCGCGGGATGCCCAGGCGCATGCCTGAGACGCCCTTGTCCAGCTCCGCCGAGTAATCCGGCACCGGGACATTCAGGCAGGTGGAATCCCGCCCGTCCGGCCCGGCGATGGCCTGCAGGAGCAGCGCCGCATCGTCCACCGACTTCGCCAAGGGACCGATCTGGTCCAGGGAGGACGCGAAGGCCACCAGGCCGTACCGGGAAACACGGCCGTATGAGGGCTTCAGCCCCACCACCCCGCAGTGCGAGGCGGGCTGACGGATCGAGCCTCCCGTGTCGGACCCGAGCGCGGCAATCGCCAGATCCGCCGCCACCGCAGCGGCGGAACCGCCGGAAGACCCTCCGGGGATCCGGGAGAGATCGTGCGGATTGCGGGTCGCCTGGAGCGCCGAATTCTCGGTGGCGGAGCCCATCGCGAATTCATCCAGATTCGCCCGGCCGAAAAGCACCGCTCCTGCCGCGCGCAGGCGCGCGCTCACTGTGGCGTCATACGGGGCGGTATAGCCGCTGGCCAGCAGCTTCGATCCGCAGGTGCAGGGCTGGCCGAGCACGTTGATGTTGTCCTTCAGGGCGATCGGGATGCCGCCCAGAGGCCGGGAAAGGTCCGCGGCGGCGGCGGCGGCACGCGCCCCGGCCAGATCGCGCGACAGATAGGCCCCGATCCCGGCATCCCGGCTGGAAATGGCGGATTCAAGGTCATCGATGATATCGACGGCGGTGATTTCACCCGCCTGCAGGCGTTTCCGCAGCGCGGAGATGGTCGAAGTGGAAAGGGACATCGGAAATTTAGGGGAAAAGGGTGCGTTCAGGCGTCGGCAATAACCTTCGGCACGCGGATCTGGTCCTGCGCCTGGTCCGGGGCGTTGGCGAGCACCGCTTCCCGCGGCAGGCTCCCGGCCGGCACGTCTTCCCTCATCACATCGTAAACCGGAGCCGGGTACGAGGTGGGCTCGATACCCGTGACATCCAGCGCGGCCAGGGATTCGGCGTGGCCGAGGATGGCATCGAGCTGGCGCTGGAAAACCGCGCATTCCTCCTCGCTGAGTTCCAGCCGGGCCAAGCCGGCGACGTAGCGGACATCGATGTGTTCAGTGGCCATGCGCGGGCGGATTGGAGAGGAAAGGCCCGGCGTGGGCAAGGGCGGGAATTGCGCGCGGCGCGAGATTCCGGACTCGCGAAGCGTCCGCCTCCCCCTGCCGGCCCCGGGGACGAATGGGGGACTTGTCAGCCGCGGAGAGGCGGCTAGCGTCTGCACCATGCGTTTCTCACTGCTCCTCGTGTCCGCGTTGGCGGCGACCGTCTTTCCCGCATTCGCGGGCACGCCCCAGCAGGCGCAGGAGATCAGCAATGCCTACGACCGCGACTTCAAGCTATGGGTGCTGAAGCTGGGCGTGGCACCGAACGCGGAGGAGCGGAATAAAATCGCCTTGGAGCGCCCCGACACCGCCTCCGCGGTGAAGAAAATGTGGACGGTGATCCAGCCGAACCTCAACCAGGCCTGGACCCTCGAGCCCGCCGCCTGGCTCCTCAGGCACTCCGCGAAACTCGTCGTCCGCGACGACAGCGGCAATTCCCGCCCCCTGATGTCCGAAGCCTCCGCGGCGATCCGCGAGGCCGCGCTGAAATATCACCTTTCGCACAAGGGCCTCGCCCCGCTTTGCCTCGCCCTGGTCGCCTCCCACGACGGCGGCGTCCTCCCCTTTCTGGAAAAAGTGGAAAAGGAGAGCCCGAACCGGGAAGTCCAGGGCGTTGCGGCCCTCGGCGTGGCCATGATCATGAAGAACCTCAGCGACGAGCCCGAGGTGATGCGCCGCCGCCTGACCATGCTGCGCAAGGCGATCATCGAGAGCAGCGAAGTGGAGATCAACGGGGTGACGGTGGCGAAACTGGCGGAAGACGAGCTCTACATCATCCAGTTCCTCAGCAAGGGCCGCCAGGCGCCGGATCTCCAGGGGGTCGGCTCCGGGGGCGAGCCGATGAAGCTTTCCGACTACGCCGGGAAGGTGGTGGTGCTCCTCTTCTGGCGCTCCGAGGAGGGCAACAACGAGCCCCTCATGGAGATGGCCCGCGCGATGCGGAAACGCTTCGCGGGCAAGCCCTTCGAGATTGTCGGCGTCAGCCGCGATCCGAAGGAAACCCTGCGCGTGATGCAGGCGTCCGGCGAGATTTCCTGGCCGAATTTTTCCGATCCCGAAAACAAGCTGGGAGCCGAGTACCGCGTCGCCGGCTGGCCGCTCGCCTACGTGCTCGATGGCGAACGCCGCATCCACTACGTCGGTGCCATGGGCTCCTTCGTGGAGCTGACCGCCGCCGCCGTCCTGGAGCAGAAATAGCGGCGCAGCCGCCTTGGACTGCGGCAGCCTGCTGCCGCTTTTGGCAAGGCCAGCCTGCTGGCCGGGAAGGACGGGAGTGCCTTGGTAAACTCTCGATCTACCGCGGAGTCACGGAGGTCGCGGAGGAACGCGGAGCTTGCTTCTTCCCGATGGCTTCTTGCGGCGTTGCCTTGGTGTCCATCGGCAGGGGCGAAACGGCATGCTCCTTGCCCTGGATGAGGTGCTTGTGGAAGACGTCTTTCACCTGCTCCGTGGGGCCTCCGATGCCATAGATGGCCTTGTAATCCGGCCGTCCTCATCGCGTTCTCACGAACGCGCCTATGGGAAAGGCGGAATCCATTCCTTCACCCACCCCCACCCCGCAGCAGGCTGCGGGGAAGAAAAGCGGCAGCAGGCTGCCGCAGTCCAAGGCGGCTGCGCCGCTACGCGTGGCTAGGCAGCGCCTTCACCCGCTTCCAATCCGCTTCCTCCAGGCAGCAAGGATCCGCCGCCACCCAGTGGCCCGCTTCGATCTCGCGCAGGGACAGGTCTGCGCCGATGGTTTCTTCGTAGCGGGGATGCCCGATCCGGTGACCGAAGGCGCTGCCCTTCGGCGGATCGATCGGCGAAGGCACGTCCCCTTCCAGCAGGATGCGCTTTTTCTTGAGCGTCGGATCCGGCTCGGGAATGGCCGAAAGGAGGGCCTTGGTGTAGGCGTGCTTCGGCCGCTGGTAGATGCTCACGGCATCCGCCAGCTCGACGATCTTGCCGAGGTACATCACCGCCACGCGGTCGGAGATGTGCTTCACCACCGCCAGGTCATGGGCGATGAAGAGATAGGAGAGCTTGAGATCCTTCTGAAGCTCCAGGAGCAGGTTCAGCACCTGGGACTGGACGGAGACATCCAGCGCCGAGACCGGCTCGTCGCAGACCACCAGCTTCGGCTTCAGGGCGATGGCGCGGGCGATGCCGATGCGCTGGCGCTGGCCGCCGGAAAATTCAAAGGGGTAGCGGTCGGCGGCGGCGGATTGCAGGCCCACCCGCTCCAGCAGTTCGTCCACCCGCTTCCGCCTCTCGGCAGAGGAACCGTAGCCGTGGATGATGAGCGGCTCCTCCAGGATCTCGCGCACGCTATGGCGGGCATTCAGGGACTCCACCGGGTCCTGGAAGATCATCTGGATGTCCTTCCGCAGCGGGCGCATGGCCCCGCGCCGGAGGCGGGTGATATCGCGGCCGTCGAAATGGATCGCGCCTTCGTTCGGGTCGGTCAGCCGCACGATCGCCTTGCCCAGCGTGGACTTGCCGCAGCCGGACTCGCCCACCAGTCCGAGGGTCTCGCCCGGGGCGATGTCGAAGGACACCCCGTCCACCGCCCGCACCGATCCGATGCGGCGCATCAGAAGCCCGCCGGAAACCGGGAAATGCACCTTCAGGTCGCGGACGGAGAGGATCGAGGTCATACGTCGGTCGAGGCGTAGCAGAGCGGGCAAGCTTCCACCCAGTGGCCAGGGGCGGCTTCGAGGAAAGGCGGGCGGTCGCGCAGGGTGCTCCCCTGGCGGTCCAGCCGCTGGCAAAAGCGGCAACCGGGGACGAAATCTTTCAAGGAAGCGACCATGCCGGGAATCACCGGCAGCTTCGTCTTCCGCTCCGTCTCCAGCCGCGGGATGGAGGCGAGCAGCCCGCGGGTGTAGGCGTGGAGGGGATTGGCAAAGAGCGTTTCCACCGGTGCGCGCTCCACCACCCGGCCGCCGTACATCACCACCACCTCGTCACACGTTTCGGCGATGACGCCGAGATCGTGCGTGATGAGCATCACCGACATGCCCATCTCCGCCTGGAGGCGCTTCATGAGATCGAGGATCTGGGCCTGCACCGTGACGTCGAGCGCCGTGGTGGGCTCGTCCGCGATGACGAGATCCGGCCGGCAGGCGAGCGCCATCGCGATGACCACCCGCTGGCGCATCCCGCCGGAGAGCTGGTGCGGGTAGTCCCCCGCCCTCTGCTCCGGCGCGGGAATCTTCACCAGCCGGAGCATGTCGATCGCGGCTTCCCAGGCTTCCTTCTTGCTCATCTTCTTATGCAGCAGGAAACACTCGGAAAGCTGCTTGCCGATGCGGTGAACCGGATTGAGCGCCGTCATCGGCT
>CBIHMP010000237.1:0-6266 GCA_966211015.1 uncultured Luteolibacter sp.
GTGCCGATCCGCCACGCTCCGCTGGCCGACTCGATGGCGAAGTTCGGATCAAAGGTGGAACCATCGGGATTCATGCCATCCGCCGAAGATCCGATCAAGGTGCCGTCGAGATAGTAGCGGATCTCCGGAGTCACCCGGTCCACCACCATGACGAGATGGGCCCAGGTGTAGGTCGGCAGTTTCACGTCGGCGTCCTTCCGCTGCTCGGCCCCGCCGGCGAGGAAGGTCTGGACGGTGCCGTCGTTGTCCACCGCGAGGTGGCTGCGGCCGACACCCCCCGTGCCGTCGGTCTGGGAGACGATGGCGGCATTGGGATTGCTGCCCGGATAGCGGCGGACGATCGCCTCGATCGTGTGGCCGTTGGCGGGGAGGGTAGGATTGAAGATGAGATCCGAAAGGATGCTGGCCCCGTCTCCGGAGAAATTCGCGGTCCCATCGCGCGGTCCATCCTGGCCGGTGACGACATTTCCGATCACCTCCCCCTCGTGGGGAAACCAGTTCTCCGCCGAGTCCGCGATCAGCTTCGATCCCGCCGCCTCGTTGAAACGGAACCATGCCACCGGCACATCGGCGCGGATTTCCGCGGCGAAGGCGTCGTCCGCGGCGGGCGGAGTGCGGGTCGCCTCGTCCTGGCCGCTGCCGTTTTCCGCCGTGAGCGTGTAGCTGGTCGCCCCGCCGGACTGGAGATCGATGAAACCCTTCAGCTCGTTCGTGGAATGGATGTCGGTGATGCCGTCGGAGATCGTGATCGTCACCGGCGCGAAGGGAGTCCCCTCCGCCACGCTCCAGTGGAGGCGGGTGTCGAGGAGCCCGTCGTTGATCCTGGTGACCTCGAAACCGGTCACGCTCGGCGGCAGGGCGATGTCCTGGGTTTCGATCCGCAGGTTGTCGAGGTTCACACCGGTGCCGTCGCGCGTGTCGAGGCCGATGTAGTTTTCGTCGGTACCGCTCCAGGTGAAGCTGCCGCTGCCGCGCAGGACCGAGTTGAGAAAGACCTGATAGTTGACGATGCTGCCGGCGTCGAAGCTGGTGGCGTAGAAGTCCACCCGCAAGCTGCCCGTTTTCGCAGGCAAGGCGGTAACACCGGCCACGACGCCGGTATCGCCGCCCCACACCAGCGTGTTGTTGCCGCGCAGGAGGACCCAGAAATCGGCCAGCGATTGCGCGGGCACGGCGGCACCTATCGCCGTCCCGAAGCCTCCCGTCATCCGCGAGGCACCGTTGAAGGAGTCGCCCGCCGACGCAGCCTCCGCCTGGGACATGCCGATGGCAAAGCCGCCGCCGGAGCCGTTGTCGGTGCCCGCGAAGGACATGACGTCCAGCGACACGGAGAGCCTGCCGTCGGTCAGGATTCCCGGGTTGATGAAGTTGTGGTTGATGAAGGCGTTCGACGTGCCGACTCCGGTCGAAAGCTGGAGTTGGTTCGAAGCGACCTGCGCCCCGCCGCCGTTGGTGGCGACGGCGTCCTGCACGCCGAAGGTGGGTGCGGCGTTGTTCGGATCCAGGAAGGGCTGGCTATAGACCGCGCCGGCCGCGAGCGAGGAACCGGTGTTATCGGTAATCCCGGCGAGCGACTCCTGGATGTTACGGCTGTCGGTTCGTCCGAAGGTGTCCTCGAACAGGATGCCGGCATGGGCCGTGGCGAGAAGCGGGAGTAGTCCCGCGAGACATAGGGGTTTCATGGGTGGGTTTGAGTGCCGCCGCCACGCTCCGGGATTCCGGGCCGCGGTGGTTTCACTCAAGCCATGTCACGACCCGCACGAAGTGTTCCCCTCCATGTGACACTATTCCGTTCAATCCTCGAGAATCACGCGGATCTCGTCGGTCGAGGCGCCCGCGTAAAAGATCACCTTCACCGTGCGGCGGTCTTCGCTCAGCGTGACGCTGTCCGGAAGGTTGTTGAACTGCTTGAGTTCGATCCCGCGGAACGTGGAGTCCCACCTGCCCATCGAGAAAGTCGCATCGCTTGCTTCCAGGGTATCACGGCGTGTGGCGATCGCCTTCACCGGCCGGTCGAAAGTGACCTCGCCTTCGAAGCGGATGAAATAATCATCCGGGAAGGTGCCGACAGGATCGTAGCGGATCAGGAAGCTGCTGAGGTGCTTGCCGGGTTCCGGCGGGAGAATGTGGATCCCGTGGGAAATGGTGCCGGGAAGGGTGCCGGCATCCACAATATTGACCTTGAGCGGCAATTTGAATGGCACCGCGCGCCGCTCGGGAATCACCAGCACGTGATCGTCGCTTTCCATCTGCGCCACCTTTTCCGGGATATCCGGATCGGCAGGCACGACCGCGCCCTTGGTGGCGAGGATGCCTTGGGCCAGCGGCCAGGTGTTCTTGAAACCCGAAGCATCGAACGCGACCGCCCTGAGGTTGTCCTTTCCTGTGGCCTCGACCGCGTCACCTTGGCCGAGACGCAGCTTCTCTTCGCCTTTCTCCACCTCGACCGCCCCGTCCAGCACGACGAACTCCGACTTGCCGCTGGCGTCCGCGGTGACGCCGAAGGAGGTGCCGAGGTCCGTCAGCAAGGCGGAACCGGTCTTCACCCTGAAGCCGTGCGCGGTTTCAGGACACCACGCGTTCAAGCGCCCGGCATCGAGGGTGATCTCCATCGCGGACACCACGGTCAGCTTCGCCGGGGCCTCGATCGCCACCACCGCGCCGTTCTCGAAATCGAGGCGGATGAGCCCGGATGTTTCCACGATCTTTTCCCCGGCGTACAGGGAGCGGGTGGAAACCGTGCCATCCGCGGAATCCCTCCGCACCAGCGTGGCGACCCGCGGGCCGGTGGTGGCGGGGGTGTGCAGAAAGGGGAGCACGGCCAGCGCCACGACCGCCGCGGCCGCCAGGGCTTTTGCGATCCGCCGCCGCACGATGCGCTTCGTGACTTTCCTCGCGAAACCGAATTCGCTCTCCGCCGCGATCTTGGCGACATGCGCCGCGGTCTTCTCCGCGAAGGCCGGCTCGACCCGGTGGAATTGCGACAGCGCCCGGGACACCACGAAGTGCTCCCTCACCATATCGCGCCACTCCGGTCGCTCGCGGACCATTTCCACGAGCATTGCGCGCCCGCCTTCATCGAGCTCGCCCTCGGCCAGCCGCTCTAGCAAATCGATCAGCTCGTCTGGAGTTTCAGCCTGCATCGGTCACTTGCGTCTTCAGACAATCCGCCAAGGATTGCCGGGCATGAAATAACATTTTCCGCACCGCCACGGGTTTCATCGCGAACTCCGCGCCGATCTCGGAAGAATTGCGATCCTTGAAATAGCGCGCCTCGATCACGCGGCGGGCCCTTTCGGTGAGGCGGGCGAGGCAATCCCGCAAGGCGTCCTGACGCTGGGCAAGGTCGGGCAGCTCGCCCGCGGCCGGCGCTTCGTGCTCGGCCTCCAGCAGCAAGGTCGTGAGGTTCTCGTCCAGCAAGCGCTGGCGGCGGTTGAGCTTGGCGGTCTCATTGAGCACCAGATTGCGCGCGATCGTCCGCAGCCATGCTCCCGGGTTCTCCATCGTGTCGAACTCCTCCCAGCGCCGGTAGGCAACGAGGAAAGCATCCTGCGCCACGTCATCCACCCACGACGGGTTCACCCCGAGCCCCTGGATGAAGTACCTGAGGCTCGAGTGATGGTCGCCGATGACGCGGGTGAATTCCTTCAGGTCGGGCATGGCCTAGCATTGCAGGAGTGTTGCGAGCCGCCGGGGTGTTCCCGGGGATAGGCGAAAAAAGTCGCGGTTGCCACGGTTCTCCTGCCGGATTCCCACGAAAGCCCTTCTTGCGTGGTCTTGCAACCGGTGAAAAGGCCGCGGGTGCTCGCACAATTCTGAAGCAGCCTTCGCCCCGAAAAGCCATGAATCAGCCCGGTCTCCCGCCGGGGCCGGTCCCCCACCCCGCTTCACCGGCCTCCGCCGCAGTCCACAGTCAAAGGTAATTTCAGTCTTGGAGCGCGAGGAAGGGGCCCCGCTCCCGAGGCGGAGCCCCTTCATCTCTACCCGGTTACCCGGCCCGAAGACCCCTCAACGGACGGATTCCAACCTGATGAAAGCTTTCTCGCGATGCGTCTCGGGGATCTCCATCTCCAGCCACTGGATCGTGTGATGCTGGCTATCGATCTCAAGCGGTTCCGCAGGCGGTCCCGGCAAGGATTGCCACTCGTCCAGATCAGTGGAGATCACCGGCCGGAAGACGCGACCCGGCTGGGTGGGCCAGTGCAGGCGGACCTTGGCCACGCCGGAAACTTCGGCGGTGGTGAGCTCTGAAATCCCGAGGGTCGGGATGTAGCCGGTGACCGGCTGCCCGGCATCAAGCGTCTCCAGCGAGAAGTCGTTATACTGCGCCGGTCCGGTGTTTGGCGCGGCGTCGAAGATCAGATAGCGCGAGTTGTTGGCAAACCGGATCGCTCCCGTGTCCGCGCTGGTTCCGTTGATGAAGATCTCGTAGGTCGTGCCATAGCTGCCGTAGTCGGTGCTGTCCTGCATCACCACCCGGATCTCCACCGGCTCCCCGGCGGGCAGGCCGGTGCGGATGGCGGCATTGATGTCCGCTGCTCCCGCGTTCGATCCGGCATCGATGCGCTTGAAGATGGAAATCGTGTTTCCGGTCACCAGATCGAGCTGCACGCCCAGATCGTGCCCGGCGACTCCTCCCGCCGGCAGGATCGCGTCGGCGATCCCGAGGGTCATCCGGGCGGCGGCCACATCGGCATCGTCGAGATCGAGCGTGGCCTTCCACTGGTACTGGCGGCCGCGGATCTTCGGGCCGAAGTCGTAGGCACCGGTGCCGTCGGCGGAGAGCTGGAAGGCGGTGGTGTTCGCCGCATCCGCGATGGTGAGGCGGTTGCCCGCGATGGAATGCGCGGTCGCCGGCTTCGCGGTATCCGTCCGGATGTACCGCAGCGGGCCGGCCAAGGTGCCGCTGTGGCGGGTAGCGAGATCCTGGTTCACGCCCCCGGTCGCAGCGAAGCCCGTGGCGCTCGAATTCCCGCCCGCCACGTCGAAGGAATCGGCAATGAGCAGCGCGGCCGGTTCGCCGGGCGCGATCGTGCCGATCTCGCCCGTTTCACCCAGCACCGTCTGGTGATACCAGGCCACCAGTTGAGCTTCCATCCGGGCTACATCGGCGGCATGGGCCGGATCGGCTACGAGGTTCGTTGTCTCGTTGCGGTCGTTAGCGAGATTGTAGAACTGCCGGTCGCTCCCGTCCGGATTGCGCATGAACTTCAAAGCGCCATCCCGTACCGCGAGCTTCGGCGCCGCCGTGGCAACCCCCGACACCGTGCCGAACTCCCAGAAAAGCGGCTTTCTGCGGGAACGTGTCGCACCCTGCAGCACATCCTTCATGTCCTCTCCCTCGAAAGGTGCCGGGGGCAGTTGGATTCCGGTGAGCGAGCAGTAGGTCGGCAACATGTCCAAAGCGGAGATCGCCGTCGTGGTATTCACGATTCCCGCCGGGATCGTCCCTGGCATCCGCGCGAGGAAAGCCACGCGGTTGCCACCTTCCCACAGCGTGGCCTTTCCTCCGCGCAGGCCGCCGTTGCGGTTGAGCAGGGTGTTGACCGCGTCGTTCGGCGCGCCGTTGTCACCGACCAGCATCACCAGCGTGTCGCCGGCGATGCCCAGATTGTCGATCACATCCAGCAACCGGCCGATCTGGCGGTCGAGGTCGTTGAGTTCGCCGAGGAACTGCATCGCGGTGAAATCGCTGGTGATGTGATCGAAGTCGTTCTCGTGCCCGGCCTCCACGTTGTACGGCGAGTGCGTGTCGTCGTAGGGGACGTAGGCGTAGAACGGCTTGTTCGCGGCGTGGGCGGCGGTGATGAAATCGATCGCTGCATCGGTGTGGCCGTTCGCGAGCTGGTTCCACGTCGTCCAGGTGATGGTGCCGGGAACATCGGCGTTGTCGTTGGACAGGCCGTGCCCGGTGACAAGCAAGCGGTCTCCCATGCCTTCGAAGGAAGTCAGCGACGCCCCGAAGCCATACTCCTGCGGAAAAGGCGCATCGTTAACGTCGCGTCCCCCGCCCATGTGCCACTTTCCGAAGAGCCCGGTGGCATAGCCGGCGTCCTTCAGCAACCGGACGTGCGTGGTGGCGTCCGGCTGGAGCCAGTCGTCCATGTTCCGATTCGCGTTCGCGGCCTTGTTGTCCAGGAAGCTGTGGATGCCGTGCCGCGACGGATGCATCCCTGTCAGCAGTCCCGCGCGGGACGGCGAGCAGATCGGCGAGGCCACGTAGCCATCCGTAAAGCGCATGCCTTCCGTGGCGAGGCGATCGATGT
>CBIHMP010000238.1:0-6249 GCA_966211015.1 uncultured Luteolibacter sp.
CAAATCAGTGTGTCTTGAGCGGGCTCCCGTTTTGGGAGTAGGTTGCCGCCTTGATCGTCAAATTATCGATTGAAACATCGCCTCCTTCAGCGTTTGAAATGGTAAGGGAGTCGATGAGCACGCCCGGCTCGATTGCGAGGCCGTCGAGATAGGTGCCTTTCGAGCTGTCGCCTTCGTACAGTTTCACCTCCCCGCTCGCCGTGTCGTAGGTGAGCGTGAGCTGATGGGGCTCCAAGGCGGAAGTGCGGGTGCCGACGGAATGGGTGCCGTCCCGCTCGTTTTTCAACTGCCAGTGATGGCCCCGGGATTTCCGGGCGACCAAGCTGAAGAGCTGGCCGTTGCCCTTCGCGTTGAAGGTGATCCGTTCCGCGGCGTCCAGATAGGCGGCCTTGTCCCAGATGTTGAGCGGGACGTGTGTCGAGAAGGTGGCCATATAGACCCTGCGGCCCGAGGACGGCGGATCGTCGCGGAACCTCGCCGTCAGCGTGCGCGGGCCTTCGGAGGTATCCAGCCTTCCTTGGCTGACGGTGGAAGGATTGAGCTCCATCTCCACTTTCCACGGGTGGCCGGTATCGGGCTTCTTCCCGTGCAGGCTGGTGCCTTCGCTCTCGTTGAAATCATCCTGGAAGATCACTTCGTCCCACGGAAGCGACTGGACGAAGCCTTCGGCGGCGTTCCGGTGGGTTTTGATGGCCCCGGAGATCTTCCACGTTGCTCCCGATCCCGCGCCGACCCGTTGCCGGGCTTCGCCGGGCGTGCGCTCGATTTCGACGACGCCGGAAGTCACGTGGGTTTCCACCGTGCCGTCTGCCAAAACATGCACGCCGAATTTGGTGCCGATATTGCGGATGATGCCGGCGGGAGTGTGGACCTCGAAGCCCCGGCCACCCGGGGAGATCTGGAGGAAGATCTTGCCCTCCTGCAGCTCGAGCTTGCCTTGGTGGGCGAGCATTTTCACGCGCGCCGGACCTTCCACACAGGCTTCCACATAAGGCCCGATCGCCAGGGAGACGACGCCGCTCTTCACATCCAGCAGTTCGTCTTTCCTGAGGGTGGAGACGGTCTTTGCGGAGCCGTCCACCAGATAGTTGCCATCCACCGAGGCGGTCAGGGTCGCGGCGCTCTGGCTGCCGTTGAAAACGAAGATCGAGCCCAGCGTGAGCATCAGCACGGCGGCGGCGGCCCATGCGGTGCGGATGAAAAGTTTGCGATGCGAGCGCTTCACCACCCAGTGGTCGTCGGCGGTTTTCGCGTGGACGGAGATGTAGTCGGGCACCTCGTACCGCTCGGACAGCATCAGATCCACTCCCAGCAGGTCATAATATTCCGCGCGCACGGCAGGATCTTGCCGCAGCAACTGCTGCACCCGGGCGAAATCCTCCTTGCCGATCTTTCCTTCGATCAGGCGGTTCAGCAGGCGGTTGAGTTCGTGGTCTTCCATTACGATTCGCGGGGAGAAAGTTGCACCCGGATGCAGCGGCGGAGATTCCCGCGGAGTTGGAACAGCCTCGCCTTGAGGGTGCCCACGCTGCGCTGGGTGGCGCGGGCCAGGGTTTCCAGCGAGCCACCCGACCAATAGTGGTGGCGGATCAACTCGTCGTCTTTCGGGGTGAGCTTTTTGAGGCACTCCACGAGTGCCAGCCGGCGCTCCGGCAGTTCGTCGATCACGGCCGGCATTTCGGAAGCGAAGCACTCGATCAGATCGGCGTCGAAATTGACGGTGCGGTCGCGCTTCTTGCGGCGGATGTAGGTCATCACCTCCAGTTGGGCGATGCGGAAGGCCCAGTTCTTGAAGCTGGAGCCGGGGCGGAATTTCTCCCGCTTGCGCCACAGGACCATGTTCACCGCCTGACGGATATCGGAGGCCGCGTGCGGATCCCCGCACAGCGCGCGGATGAAGTAGAACAGATCCCCTTGGCAGCGGGTCAGTTCATGCACGAATTCCTCCAGTTTATCGTCCTTGCGGTCCATCGGGCCCTCTGGTTGGCCAGTCACGTCCGGGATATCCATGGGGTTTAGCGTCGAGCGCGGTTTTCCGTTCGCAAACATGAAATTCCGGCCGCCGCCCCCCGGGAAGCGGCAGGTGACGAAACGGGCGCGAAAGGCCTCAAATCCCTCGAAAGAGGGGACGGGCCGATACGATCGGCGGGAATCCGGACCGCCTCGGGGGCCGTCAAAATCCTCCGCTCAAGACCTCGATCGCCTTCAGGCAGGCGTTGGTCCGGGTCTCCACGCCTGTTTTCTCGAAAACGTCCAGTACGTGCTTCTTCACGGTGGCCTCGCTGATGCCGAGGATCACGGCGATTTCCCCGTTGGTCTTTCCCTGCGCGATCCAGAGGAGCGTCTCCGCGACCCGCGGGGTGAGGCCGAAGGCGCGTTCCAGCGGGGCAGGGGAGGAAAAGTCGGGATCGAAACCGGCCACCGCGGTCTGGCGGGCGCGCTCCATCCGCGAACGGATGGCGGCCAGCAGGTCGGCCTTTGCCACCGGCTTGGTGAGATAGTCGTCGGCACCGAGGTTCATCCCCGCGCGGATGTCGGGCTTTTCGCCCTTCGCGGTCAGGAAAATGAACGGGGTGGCCTCCGTGGAGGTCTCCGCCCTCAACTCCCGGAGCACGCCGTAGCCATCCAGCTCCGGCATCATGACATCGCACAAGATCAGGTCGGGCGATTGGGCGCGTGCCATCGAGATCCCCTCCCGCCCGTTCTCGGCGGTCAGCGCGTGGAATTCCTCCAGGCGCAGGATGGTGGCGAGATTCCGGCGCATCTCCGGCTCGTCTTCGATGATGAGAATGGTCTTCATGGGATCAAGGGAATGGTGACGAGGACGGTGGTGCCGGCATCCTGCCGGCTGCGCACCTCGATGGTACCGCCGTGGAGTTCGACGCTTTGTTTCACGATGACGAGTCCGAGGCCCGTGCCCGGCCGCTGGCCGACATTGGAGCCGCGCTGGAAGGCATCGAAGAGGGTTGTCAGGTCGTCGGCGGGGATGCCGATGCCCTGGTCCTCGATTTCGAAGCGGATCGCGCCGGAAAGATCCGTGGCGCGGAAAGCGACGGGCTGGCCGGCTTCCGAATACTTCACGGCATTACTGAGGAGATTGAGCAGGATGTGCCGCAGCAGGCGTTCGTCGGCCTCCGCTTCGGCAGGCAGGCTTGCGGTGAAGAACTTGATCGGGCAGCGGGCGGAGGTGGTGGAACTCACCTCGTCCACCAGGCGGCGGCAGAGCGCGGCGAGGTCCAGCGGGCGGGGCAGGAATTTCATCCGGCCGGCCTCCAGACGGCCTAGCAGCAGTACGTCCTCCATCAGCCCGGCCATGCGGCGGGAGTTCTTGATGATCGATTGGAGCTGCTCGCCGCGCTCTCCCGGATCGAGCCGGTCGAGGTAGTCGTCCAGGATTTCGGCGGAGGATTGGATGATCCCGAGGGGCGTGCGGAACTCGTGGGAGACCATCGAGACGAAGTTGCTCTTCAGCTGGTTAAGCTCGCGCTCGCGTTCCAAGGCGCGCTTCAGCTCGGTTTCGGCACGCTTGCGCTCTGAGATGTCGGTGACAACCGCCTGCAAGAGGTTGTTTTTCGCGTCCGGGATCCGGGTGAGGACCACCTCCATCAGTACGTCGTGGCCGTCCACATGGCGCTGGCTCCACTCGAAGCGGGTGGAGCCCTTGTCGAGGCAGTCCTGGATGTGGCGGCGGGCAGCGGTGCTGGAGGGCTCGCCATCCGGTTGGTACTCGGTGGCGAAATCGGAAGGGTGCTTCCCTACCAGGTCTTCCCGAGGCCTGCCGAAAATGCGTGCCGCGGCCGGATTCACCTCGGAGAAAAACTCGTTTTCCTGCAACATCACTCCCTGGCTGGAGCTCTCGAAGAGGGTGCGGAATTTGCGTTCGGACTCGCGGAGGGCGCGTTCGGCACGGGTGCGGTCGGTGGTGTCCACGGCGATGCCCCAGAGCTGCTCCTCCCCATCGGTGCTGCTGAAGAGCATCCCGCTCAGGACGATGGGGACGAGGTGGCCGTCGCGATGGATGTATTCCTTCTCAAAGGGGCCGAAGGTGCCGTTCCTTTTCACGGTCTCCAGGATCTCGAGCTCCTGGGCCTCGTATTTGCGCGGGGTGACATCCCAGTAGCTCAAGGTCAGGGTCTCTTCCACCGTGCGGCCGATCATCCGGGCGAAGGAGTCATTCACCTGGAGAAACTGGCCCTCCCAGCTCACGCGTGCCATGCCCAGCGGCGAGAACTCGAAGAGGGCCTTGAACTTCTCCTCCGACTCGCGGAGCGCCCGCTCGGCGCGTTTCCTCAGGCTGATATCCTGCGCGATCCCCCAGATCTGGACCTCTCCGGTGGAAGAAATCACGCGCATCCCGTGGAGCATTACCGGAAGAGGAGTGCCGTCCTTCCGCACGTAGTCCTTTTCAAACGGGCCGAAGCGCCCCGCGCCCTGGAGCTTGTCGAAGAAGGACCGCTGCCCGGCGAAATGCTTTACCCGGTTGATGTCCCAGTAGTTCATCGAGTTCAGCTCGTCCGTCGTGTAGCCGAGCATTTCCGCGAAGGCGGTGTTGGTCTGCTGGAAGTTGCCGTGCTCGTCCACCAGGCCGATGCCGAGGGGGGAGAATTCGAAGAGGCGCTTGAAGCGCTCCTCGGACGCGCGGAGTTCCGCGGTCCGTTCGGAGATGCGCTGCTCGAGGGATTGATTGAGCTGCCGGATCTCGGACTCCGCCTCGATCACGGCGGTATGGTCGTGGTGCACGCAGACGACTTCCAGCACCCGGTTGTGGCGGTCGAGAATGGGGAACATCGTGGATCCGATCCACCGCTCTCCCAGCGCCGGTTGCTCGGGCCCGGCTTTGAGCTGGAAGGGGATCGGATTGATGGTGGTGACGTTCCCGGCGAAGGCGTGCTCCACCAGCGGAAGCACGCCGGCCTCCGCGAGCTGTTCGTCGCGGAGGATGTTATGGTCGCGCAGATCGTCCAGTTTCAGGTGGAAGAGCTCCTGGTAGGCCCGGTTGATCTGGAGCGTGGAGCCGTCCGGCGCGAAGACCTGCATGCTGATCGGGCTCTGCTCGAAGGCGCGGCTCCAGCGGCTCTCGGAAAGGCGCAGCTCGGCTTCGAGGCGTTTCCTCTCGCCCATGTCGCGGGAGGCCAGGAGGATCAAAGTCCGCTCCTCCCCGGGCAAGGCGGTGGCGACGACGTCATGGATGGCCGTTTCTCCGCGGCTAGTCAGCACCTGCCACTCGTAGCGGTGGCTGCCCTCTTCCAGCGCGAGGCGGACGGCCTCCCGGAGCGCGATATCGGAAAGATTCCCTCCCGGCTGGTCTTCCGTCGCGTAGTCCACCGGCGAGCGTCCCAGCAGCTCCTCCTTCGACACGGCGCCTAACGCCAGCACGGCCGCCTGATTGCAATCGACGACGGTGGTGGTGATGGGGTCGATCAGCGCCATCGCCTCGGCGGATCGGTCGAAGCACAGGCGGAACCACTCCGCCTTGCGCGGCGGAGCGGCAGGGGACGCGCCCGTGTCGTTTTGCATGCCCGCTGTATGGGAGAATTCCCGAGGTTTGGGAAGGGGCGGCTCTTACTCCTTTGGTTCCATTTACCGGTTAGGGGCGGATGGGCAGGCTCCGGCCGCTGTCTCCCTTGGGCAGTTCACCCGCATCACTATGAAACGACCTGTCTTGCTGCTGCTCCTGCTCGCCCTGGGGATGTTCCGCGCCGTCGCCGCGGATCTGAAAGTCGATCGAATGAATTTCGACGTCCAAGGGCGCTTCACCATCGAGGTTCCGGTGCCCGCCGGGTCTCGCCATGCCTTGCTGGAAGTCTTCGATCCCGGCCCCGCCGCGACCTGGCGGACGCTGGTCTCCGGTCCCATCGACGGACGGCAGGCGCGGGTGATCTTCCGTCTGCCTGCGGGCTACGGCCCGCGCGCACTCGTGAGGGCGAGGACCGGAACGGGGACGACGGTCCCGCCCGCGGAATTGAACGATCCCGCCCTTTACACGGTCCTCTACGAGAGTCCCATCGGGGAGCAGGCGAAGATCGGCTTCCTGGGCAATGCCGCGGCGAAGATGCGCGAGTGGCGCAGCCTGCCCCGGCCCCAATCGCAGGCGCAATTGATCGCATGGGCGGAGGCGAACCCGCTCGTCGAGGACGCCACGGTCTCGATGCCCGCGGACAACGTCTCGATCCGCTTCACGGACGGGGATTTCTGCGTGCTGCTGAACAAGCCGTACGTGTGGGGCTCGATCTACCGCTTCGACGGTCA
>CBIHMP010000239.1:0-6162 GCA_966211015.1 uncultured Luteolibacter sp.
TCGTTGGTCAGGGGATGACGGCCGCGGACGGCCCCGGAGGCCTCTTTCCTGCAGCGACTCCCCCGCCCTCCCACACTTCCCGAGGGGCCGCAAGTAAAATAAAAAACAGCAGTGGCATGAAATTTGCTGTATTTTCCATTGTAATCGGCTTTACCTTCATGTCGTTCCGCAGGTAAGCGGAATTCGACCATGGCCGATGCCTCGCTCCATCAATCCCTGGGACAACAGCAATCGCTGGCGCCACAGATGCGGCGCAGCTTGGAAATCCTCCAAGCGAACTCGATGGAACTCCAGCAGCTTGTCCAGCAGGCGCTCGAAATCAATCCCGTCCTGGAGGATATCACGGAATCGATCTCGCTCGATGAACCCGCGCCGGACGCCGAGGAGGCGGACTCCCTGGACCATCTGAACAAGACGGATGACGATTGGCGCGATCTCGAGATCCTCGAACGCCGTTCGAACCCCTGGAGCGCCGATGACGAGGAACGCCGGGAGCACCTCTACAACTCGATCGTCGCGCCGGAAACACTCCAGCAGCACCTCTCCAATCAGCTCGATTTCTCGCTGGTGGATCCCGACGTCCGCATCGCCGCGCGTCATCTGATCGGGAATCTCGATCCGCGTGGCTTCCTCGACCTTCCGGCCCGCGAGCTCGCCTCCCGCCTGGGAATCGAGAAGAGGGCAATGGACGAGGCGCTGACTCTCCTGCAGAGCTTCGATCCGCCGGGCATCGGTGCCTCCGGGATCCCGGAGTCCTTGCTGCTGCAGCTTGAGCGGAACGGCGAAGGCGGGAGCCTAGAGTACCGCATTGTCCGCGATCACCTGGAGGAGCTGGCGCGCAAGCGCTACCCGCAGATCGCTCGGGCGCTGGGAACAAGCGTCGAGCGGATTTCCGAAGCCGCCTCGCGGATCGGGCGCTTGACGCCGAATCCCGGCGGGGACTTCGATCCAACGGGCAACCCCTATATCCAGCCGGATGTGGTGATCGAGAAGACCGATGATGGGTGGAAAGCGCGGCTGACCAACGAGTACATGCCGAAGCTCCGTATCAGCGACTTCTACAAGGACATGCTCGGCAAGACCTCCAACGACCGGAAGGCCCGTCACTTCCTGCGCGAGCAAATCCGCGAGGGGCGCACGCTCATCCGCTCCCTCTCGCTGCGCCAGGAGACCATCCTTTCGATCGCCGAAAAGCTCATCGAACATCAGCCCGCCTTCCTGGAAAAAGGCCCGCGGCACCTGCGTCCGTTGACGATGAACGAGATCGCCGATCAGATCGGGCTGCACGCGACCACGATCTCCCGCGCGGTGGCGGGCAAGTACGTGCTGACACCGCACGGCCTGATGGAAATGCGCGCCTTCTTCGCCGCCGGCTATCAGACCGCGGACGGTACCGAGGTCTCGAACGCGGGCGTGCGCGAGGCGATCCAGGATCTGATTTCAAAGGAGGATCCCTCCAAGCCGCTTTCGGACGATGCCTTGGCGAAGCAGCTCAAGACGCAGGGCATCCCCGTGGCGCGCCGCACCGTGGCGAAGTATCGCGAACAGCTCGGCATCCTGCCTTCCCACCTGCGGAAGTCGTTCACGGGCTGAACCCTCGTTTCGACGGAACCCGCGCATACACCCTCGTGTCGCGGGGGCTGCCATCGAGGTCGAGGCGTTCGTTCCGGAGAATTCCCTCCAGCTCGAAGCCGGCGCGCTCGGCGAGGCGCCAGCTCCTCACGTTGGCGTTGTCGGTCGTGAGGAAGACGCGGTTCGCTCTCAGGGTCTCCAGCGCGAAGTCGGACAAGGCTCGCACTCCCTCGGTGATAAGGCCTTTGCCGGTATAGCCGGTGCGTCCCCAGTAGCCGACCTCGAAACACCGCAGGGACCAGTTCATCTCATGGAGGCCGGAGCCCCCGATCAGTTCGCCGTCCTCCTTCGAAAAGATGAGCGCCATCATGTCTTCGCGCGCGAGGAAGCGGGCATGGGCCCGGCGGCACGATTCCTCCGAGTCTTTCAAGGTGGGCGGAGTCCGCACCCAGCCAAGCCACGGACTGAGTTCAGCCAAAGAGGAGAGGACCGCGCGGTTGAAGACTTCCCCGTCACCCGGTCTCGCGGAGCGCACGATCACGCGAGCGGTTTCAATCGTCTCGGGAAAATGAGGAAGGGGCGGCTTCATGAAGGCGCGGATATTCAAGAGAGCCAGTCACTTCCGCTCGTCCGCATCCGGAAAACGGAACTCCTTCTTCCGCCGCGGCTTGAAGCGGACCCGGCCACCGTTCGCCTGGCGCAGCGGGTCGAAAAGAGAGTCCATGCCCACCCCTTTGACCTCGAAGACAATGGCGAGCAGTTCGCCCAGCCGTCCTTTGGGGAAACCCCGCTCCTTGAACCAACCGAGATACTCGACGGGCAGGTCGTAGATCGGCATGCCGGCGGGCGGGACGGCTTCGCGGCCGTACTTTCCGAAAGGCATCCGGGTCCGCCCGATCTCGTTGAGCAGGTTCCGGAAATCCTCGCGATCGATCTCGTTCACCCGCCCATGATCCACCCGGCATCCCGCAAAGGAAACACGGAATGTCGCCCCGCCCTCGACATCCTGCCCCACTGGAGCGATTCTAACCCCGATGCCGCCGGAGCCCCAGCGACCGCGTTCCCCGCTGTGCGAGAGCAAGGCGGAGGAGCTTGCCAGCATGGCCACCCACGCGCTGGGGACCGCCCTGGCGATCGGTGCCCTCGTCGCGATGATCCTGGTGGCGGATGGCGAGGTGTTCCGCACCGTCTCCGCCAGCGTCTTCGGCGGCACGCTCGTTCTCCTCTACCTTTCGTCCACCCTCTATCACGCGACTTCTTGCGAGCGCCGCAAGCCGCTCCTGCAGGCGCTGGATCATGCCTGCATCTACCTCCTCATCGCGGGCTCCTACACCCCGCTCACGCTGGTCGCCCTGCGGGGGCCCTGGGGCTGGTCGCTCTTCGGCATCGTCTGGATGATGGCCTTCGGCGGGGTCTTGCTAAAGACCCTCTCGCGCGGCAAGCGCGATAGCTGGTGGTCCACCGCGCTCTATATCGTCATGGGCTGGCTGGCGGTCATCGCCTGGGGCCCCATGATCCGCGCCCTACCCGTCGCCGGAGTCGCATGGATGGTCGCGGGCGGCCTCTGCTACACGCTCGGCGTCATCTTCTTTTCGTGGCGACGGCTGCGCTTCAACCACGCCATCTGGCACCTCTTCGTGCTGGCGGGCAGCGCCTGCCACGTGATCGCCACCGTGCTCTATATCCTCCGCTAGTCCCGCCATGCCCGAGCTACCGGAGGTCGAAACCACCCGCCGCGGCGTGGAGCCGCATGTCAAGGGCAGGAGGATCCGCGAGGTCATCGTGCGGCATCGCGGGCTCCGCATGCCGGTGTCGGCATCCCTCGACGAACTCGCGGGCAGCCGTTTCACTTCGGTGAAGCGCAGGTCGAAATACCTGGTCTTCGAGCTGGAGGAGCACGGCTCGCTGCTCGTCCACCTCGGCATGTCCGGCAGCTTGCGGATCGCGGATCCAGCGTCGGAATTCAAGAAGCACGATCACGTCGCGCTGACGCTGGAGTCGGGCAAGCAGCTCCGCTTCCACGACCCGCGGCGCTTCGGCATCTTCCTTCACCTGCCGGAGGGCGATCCCTTCGCCCATCCTCTGTTGAGAGACCTGGGGCCGGAGCCCTTGGAAGACGGCTTCTCCGTGGAAACCCTTGCGCGCGCCTTCGCGACAAAACGTATCGCCATCAAGGTCGCGCTGATGGATGCCAAGGTGGTGGTGGGCGTTGGCAACATCTACGCCAGCGAAGCCCTCTTTCGCGCCGGTATCCGCCCCGCCACACCCGCGTGCAAGATTTCCCGGCCCCGCCTCAAGAAGCTCGTGGAGGGCATACGCGCAGTGCTCACGGAGTCGATCGAGCAAGGCGGCACCACCTTGCGGGACTTTCTCCATTCCGAGGGCGAGCCCGGCTACTTCAGCCAGCGGCTCTTCGTTTACGAAAGGAAAGGCGAAGCCTGCCGCGTCTGCGGCACGCCGATCCGGCAAGCGGTGATGGGCCAACGCTCCACCTACTGGTGCCCGAAGTGCCAGAGGTGAGCGGCGCTCCTCACTGGGGCGTGATATTCCACCTCAGGAAGCGCGATTGCAGCCCCTTCATCACGCTGGCAATGATCTTCCCGTCCTCGAAACGGATCGTCACGCCCTGCGAGGACCAGTTGACGAGGTCTTCCGACCATTGCGCTCCATAGACCACCCCTACCCTATGGATGGGAAGGTCCCGGGCGATTTCGATCTTGCCCACCGGGAAGGAGAGCTCTTCCGGCACCGGACTACTTCGTGTAGGATCCAGAGAGAACGCGTATTCGATCCCGTCGTCCAAGCCATCCCCGTCCAGGTCGCCATTGAACGACAAGGAATGCCCCGGGTACTCCGTGGAGGCCCATCCCGCGAAAGTATCCGGCAGACCGGTCGCGGTGACGACCTTGGCAGGACCGTAAGGGAAAGCCTTGCCGCCCAGAATGGCGCGGGGCCGCAACCACCAGGTCTGACCGACGGCCAAGGGAGTGCCAGCCGTGGTGGAATTGAAGACGAAGGATTCCAAGCCCTCGTCGGATACGGAGCCCTTCGGCTCCAGCCAGTCGCAGCCGCTCACGGTGATGTCATCGATGTAAATCCCGGTGGGTTGGGCGGGATAAGCTTCATGGGAGTAGGCCGAACCGCCCGATTGGAGATAATAGCGGAAGCGAACACGAAGAGGATTACCTCCGGTAGGCAGAGAGAGGGAGGCAGCTTGGAAAGCCGCATCTGCTGAGCCATTGCTTTTCCCCTGATAATCGGCAAGCAGGGTCCAGGTGGTACCGCCATCTTGGGAAACCTCCACCACCAGGTGCGAGGCTTGGGTCATCAGCCCGCGCTTGTAGAAGAAATTCAGTTTCGGGTTGGTGACCGGAACGATCTCACGGACCACCTCGAAGGACTGCTCCGGCACGCCATTGACCATTAGATCGTAGAGCGTCGGAAAGGTCAGGCGGAAGGATCTCGAACCTGTCCGCTTGTAGGCGGAATTGGTCGAAAAAAGGTCATAGTCACCTGCCCCCGTCCCCGTCGTTCGGTCAATCACCATCGGAGTGGGATTGACCTCGGCCCCTTCCGTCCAGGTCGCGCTCTTTCGGAGGAAAAAGCCCGTCTCCATCTGGTCGGCTCCAGGCACACCCGCGACTTCATACTCCGCCCCTACCGATAGCACGGAAGAGGGACCGGAGAGCGTGGGCGTTTCCAACAAGTGGTCCGGATCGATCAGGGTGACCGAGTACGAATAGGAAGCGGGCACCCCCTCTCCCTGTATGTTGGAGACGGTCACACTCCAACGGGTGTCCGAGCTCACGCTCTTCGCCGAAACCGTAGCCGGGACGCTCCACACGATGCTGTTGTCACCATAACCGACCGCCCTCGAAACGACGGTCACATTGGAAACGGGACTCAACGCGGCATTGGTCATCGAAACCGTCGCCGTTGAAAAATTCGCACCGGGATAAGAAAGCGACCAGTAGGGCGTGTTGAACTTGGCCGGAACAAAACCTTTGGGTGGGTAAGCGGCGAAAACCGGCGGAAGATCGGGATCGAGTTCAGCCGCATTCGGAACCACGTAGAGAGCGTTTGTCGGAGGTCTGATCGTTCCGCTAGCCTGGCCCGGCGTGTCGCCTGTCCCGAAGTCGGTGGATCGTTGGTGCATGACCCACCGGCGGTGTCCCACGCTCGTGTTCCAACTGGAAACGCCCGCCACATCCTCCTTCATGTAGGACTCGATGGCACCCGGACCGAAAAAGCCCAGCGCCAGATTGCCGTTCTTGTTCGCGTTCCAAGCCGCTGGCGTCCAGGCGACACAGGCCGCATCGGTGGGACTGTGGCTCAGCCCGCCGTTGTTTGGATAGGTACGGGCGATCATCAGGGCCGAACGCTGCGCCGCGGCGGCCTTCGTCGTCGATGCCGAGGGTTTGTGCGGATCCGCCTCCATGATCCTAACGGTAGCCCCTGAATTCACACTCACATCAGCCTGCACCCCGGACATCGCCCACAACTAAAAAATCCGACGCACCAAGACCACGAACAAACCAGGCGAACTGGTCCACTCCGCTCCCGGCGGTAGAAGGGTGTAATTTCGAGTCC
>CBIHMP010000240.1:0-6160 GCA_966211015.1 uncultured Luteolibacter sp.
TCCTGAGCCCCTACCGGATACAGGCAGGCGGCGATCAAGCCGAGGCAGAAGCGGCGGGTGATCTGGCGGAGGGCGGACATGGCTGGAGGATACCCGGCTCACCGGCCCGGCCTATTGCCCCGATCGGGTGAAGGAAGGTTTTCTGTTCGCCCGGTCGGCAAGCCGCGCTACTTCCGCCGCTGGAGGAAAAGATCGATCCCGTCCACGAGGGCAATCCAGGAAGCTTCTATGATGTTCTCCGAAACGCCCACCGTGCCCCAATTCTCCGTTCCATCGGTGGAGACGATCAACACGCGGGTCTTCGCGGCGGTGGCGTCGTGCCCGTTGATGATGCGGACCTTGTAGTCCACCAGCGAGACGGTCGAAATCTCCGGGTAGAAGGGCCGGAGCGCCTTCCGGAGCGCCTTGTCCAAGGCATTCACCACGCCGTGGCCTTCCGCCACGGTGTATTCCGGCACTTCGCCGACGTAGAGCTTCACGGTCGCTTCGCAAACGGGCTGATGACCGTCGCGGTACTGGCGGAAGGAGGTGTGGAATTCCTTAAGCTCGAAAGGCTTTTCATAGCTTCCGAGTTCGCGGCGGATCAAGAGCTCCAGCGAACCGCCCGCGGCTTCGAAGGCGTAGCCCTCATTCTCCAGATCCTTGACCTTTTGCAGCACCGCCTTCGCTTCGGCCGAACCCTTGTCCAAGCGGATGCCGAGCTCGTCGGCCTTGATGAGAATGTTCGATTGGCCGCTGAGCTCGGAGACGAGGATATTCTGCTCGTTGCCCACCGCACCCGGCTCGATGTGCTCGTAGCTGCGGGCCAGCTTTTGCACCGCATTGACGTGCATGCCGCCCTTGTGGGCGAAGGCCGTGCGACCGACGAAGGCGGCGCGGGGGAAGTGGGGATTGTTCGAGACATCGTCCACGAAATACGAGAGATCCCGTAGCTTCTCCAGCTCCGGAACGACTTGAAGGCCCATCTTCAGTTGAAGGATGGGAATGACCGAAGTCAGGTTGCAGTTTCCGGTGCGTTCGCCGTACCCGTTGATCGTTCCCTGCACCTGGACCGCCCCGGCCTTCACTGCGGCGACCGCATTGGCCACGCCGAGTTCGCAGTCGTTGTGGGTATGGATGCCGACCGGCACGCCGGGGAGGCGCGCCTGCACCGCCGCACAGATCTCCATCACCTCGGAGGGAAGCGTGCCGCCGTTGGTATCGCAGAGCACCAGGCAATCGGCACCGCCTTCCGCGGCTGCCTCCAGGGACGCGAGCGCGTGCTCCGGGGAGTCCTTGTAGCCGTCGAAGAAATGCTCGGCATCATAGACCACCTCGCGGCCGTGCTTTTTCAGGTGAGCCACCGTGTCGCGGATCATCGCCCGGTTTTCTTCCGGGGTGGTGCGCAGGACTTCGGTGACGTGAAGCTCCCAGCTTTTCCCGAAGATGGTCACCACCGGGGTCTCCGCTTCGAGCAGCAGCCTCACCTGAGGGTCCTCTTCGACAGGAGTATCGGCGCGACGGGTGGATCCGAAGGCGGCAAGCTTCGCGCGGGACAGCGTCAGCTTCTTGGCCTCGTGGAAAAATTCCACGTCCTTTGGGTTCGAGCCCGGCCAGCCTCCCTCGATGTAGTCGATCCCGAAAGCATCGAGGCGCTCGGCAATGCGCAGCTTGTCGAGCAGCGAGAGCTGGAAACCTTCGCCCTGCGTGCCATCGCGCAGGGTGGTATCGTACAGTCGGACGGGCTTGTCAGGAAGGGCGCTCATTGTTAGCGGGACGGGCCGCGGACCCTAAAGCGAGCCAAGCCCGCGGGCAATACACAATCCGGACAGCGGGAGGTAGCTCAAGGTGCCGGCAACAGGAGCTCCTGCGTTCGATCACTTAGGCAGCCCGGGGAAAACCGGAGCACCGGCTGCCGGGTCTTTTCCCCTTCGGGTGATAGCGCCTTGGCATACCGCCATTGCCCGGAGGAAAGAGGCCGATGCGTCTCCCCCTTGCTCCCTCGGCAGGGGTCCCGGGTCGCCTGGTTAGTACCCGCCGATCTTTCCTCAGCAAGAGTCTCCGGTAATCTGGAAGAAACACCACCGCGTGCAAGAAAGACACCTACCATAGCGAGAACTACGACCAACCTCGAATGGGCCGCGGTGTCGCGTATGTACGGCTAATGCATCGCCGCCGGGATGGAAGGCAAAAGGGAAATCAATGTCCCCACTTCAAGCAACAACATAACTTCTCGATGAGAAGCGACAACTACACAGACACAGAAAACCTGTCCGGGACTTCATCCCGGACAGGCCTGGCATTGGAAATAATCAAGCCCGGATACCGGCAAGCTCCAGAAACTTATCCAGCGGCATGGCCACTTGAATCTGGGGAGAAGTTTGGGTGACGTGGATAGCGGAGGCATTCGCAGGAATCGAACCGAACTGGAGATCCAGTTTCTTAATCGAGTCCGGGATCTGGGTCTGGATCTCTCCGCTCAACAGATCCTGGGTAATCTTTACGGGGAATCCTTTGCCGTGCAGCACCTTGTAGAAAACGCTCTCGTCCACCTTGCCCGATGCCGGGGCGGCGGCTTTGGAACTCGAGACGCGAGCCGCCTTCGGAGACTTGCTGCCTTTTTCGTCGGCTTCTCCACTGGCGGGACAGGTTCCATAGGAGGAAAGATATTTACCCGATACCCAGATCGGGGACTCGCCCGCACGGCGATAGCGCGGCGTATCCTTGAGAGTCCACTTGCATTTGGACTTTTCGAGATCGGCATATACAGCCGCTTCCGTGGCTTCCAAACCGTTCTTTTTCCGGAGTTCGAGAACTTGTGCCAGCGTGTCGGATGGGATCTTGTCCATAAGGTGGCGGGAACGTGGCGAGGGTTACCGGATCCCGCAAGGGAGATATTCACCAAAATATCGCTAAAAATTCATCACCCCTGATGAAGAGGTAAACGGCGCTCCCGAAGACGTCATTCGCTCGCTCCGGACCTGCCGCCCGCTCGCACGGATCCCGAGGTCCCTTTCGGGGAGAAGAGGCCGCCCCGCCCGTGCGGAACGACCTCCCCTACTCCTCTTGGAAACGTTTTTCAGGGGATATCCACCCTGAGCCGGGCAAACAATCGACCTGGAGCCATCGGGATGCCCACGGTTACGACCTCATCCCCGGTAGGGACATCCTCGGCGATCATGATTGTCACGCCGTCGGTGCCGTCGGTAGCCGTGGTCCAGCTATCATCGAGATCGCTGCCATATTCCACGATGGGCGGGGTCCCGGCGGATTCAGCGGTCCGGCGGAAACTGAAAACGAATTTGCCGTCCTCCACCTCTCCGGCCGGTAATTTGGAAGCATCTCCCGTCGCGCCCGGATTACCGCCGACCACGAATTCGATGGCATTCGGGATCCCGTCGTCATCCGGGTCCGCGGAACCGGCTGCATCCTCTCCTTCCAAGCCTTTCGAAGCGGCCCAGGCCTCGTAAGGGGAGGCCGCCGGCGCACCCGAAATCGTGATGGCATCCGCGCCGACGGTTACAGAGAAGCCGGCGGGCAGGCCGGTCACTTCCATGAACTCCGTGCCGACCATGGTATCAAAGGTGGCGATGGTGTAGGTTCCCGCAAGCAAGGTCGCCCCGGTGAGATCCAAGGTGGCGCCTTCGATGTTCAACTCCCCGCCCACTTCCAAAGGAGCGACCAAGGCACCATCGAACACCGGCTTCAGGACGCCGCCGGGAAACTCCACGTTTCCTCCCACCGACAATTCGCCCCCGTTGTCCCCTGGCGAGATGGCGCCGACGACGGTGACCGAGCCGCCGATCGTTCCATTTCCGGCCAAGGTCGCTCCCGAATTCACCCATACCGGCGACACGGGAAGCGTTCCGTTCATCGCGAGCGTGCCTTGCTGAATGATCGTATCCCCGATGTAATTCGAGTTCCCTTCCAAGGTCAGCCTACCATCGCCGGTCTTGGACAGGCCGCCGCCCGCATCCGCGAGGGTCTGGCTGACGGCTATTTCAAAGCCGTTGGTATCGATGACGACCCCGCCCGCCCCGACGTTGACGGCGGAGATGCCGCTCATGAAATCGCCGGTGCTTCCGTTCGCGCGCAGAATCCCGCCATTGAAATTGACGGTGGACGCCGCGGTGGAAATTCCCTGGGTGATGCGGTCCACGGACAGGAGGCCGCCGTCGAGATTCAGGGTCCCTACGGCGGTATCGGCGTGACCCAGCTCGAGGAGAGTGACGACGGCTTCCCCGATTCCGGAAAGAGTCCAGGTGGCCGTCCCGTTCCCCGCGGCTCCCAGCCAGGTTTCGCCGCCGATGTTCACGAGGCGGCCTGAGTCGATGGTGATGGTCGCGGAGGAGCCTTGGCCGGAAGCGAATGCAAAGCCGGAACCGGCTGATGTCTTGGTGATCGTGCCCCCCTTGAGATCCAGGACCGCCGAGCCACCGTCTTCGCCGAGGACGAAGGAACCGCCGATCACCATCGAAGGAGCCCCTTGGGAACCCGTCTCCATCACGTAGGATCCCGCTGCCGAAGCGCCACTCCCCAGGATGAAATCCCCGCCGCAATTGATGAAGCCGGAGCTCTGCTCGATGGCTCCCTCGGCTCCGTTTCCTTCGCCGACGACGATCGGGCCGGCAGGTGATTTTCCGATGAAGCCGTTGCTCATCTTCAGCAACCCCGCCGCGCCTCCGGTGCCGACGGAGAAGGCGCCATTCGCGATGATCACGGCCCCGGGGAGATCGTAGGTGCCCGCGATTCCATTCACCCCCTGTTGTTGGTCCCCGCTTCCGATGAAAATTCCTCCATTGCTGACAAAGGTGCCTCCGGTGTGGGTGACTGTTCCCGTGGAGGAGGAGCCGGGAATGCTGCGGTCACCCACGATGAAATCCCCGCTGGAAGTGAGGCTCCCGGCCATGGAAAAGGTGCCGGTGCCGAGACGGCCCACCGTGATCGTGCCGGCCCCGCGGGTGAAGGAGACATCTGCCGCAAGAGCAAAAGAGGCCGTGCTTCCCGCGCCTTCGGCGATGATGAAGTCGCCTTCCCCCTGATGGAGGCTTCCCGCTTCCGAGGAGAAACTGCCGGTGGATCCGGTGGAGACGCCCAAGCGCACCGCATTCAATACCACCAGATCCCCGGCGGTGTGCCGGAAGGTGCCGCCGCCCGCGACGGAGCCGGTATGGAGGCCGGCCACGGTGAGGCTACCGCCGATTCCCGCGGTTCCGCCGTTGTCAATGACCGCATGGTCGCCGTCGAAGGGAACGACGCCGCCCGTCCAATTCCCGGCAACGGAGAAGTCGCCGGTGGCCGCGGACCAGGTGATATCCGCGCCGGATGAGATCCCTGAAGCGAAGACCGCCGCCGTGGAGGCCAAGGAGAGCATGGCTCCCCGCCGGGTAAGGTGATGCTGGGTGCGAGATATTCTCATATGGATGATTCGAGGAGGATTGATCTACCGATCCGGACGCGCCGGGTTCCCGGGAAGAAACCCGTTTGTTGACGGTAGGCGGACTAGCACCCGCTCACAGGACCGCCACCCGGATGGGACGAACGCCGCAAGACACGTGACGAATCCGCCACGCCGGAGCCCGCCCTCTTTCAGCTCCCGCTCATCCGCTCTTGCAGATCCCGCAGAGGACTCGTCATATCGAGCTTTGCTCCCGTTTTCAGGATCACGGCGTAGTGCCCGGCGGACATCGGCTGCAATTCACGGATACGGGACAGATTGACCACGGAAGACCGGCTGATCCGCATGAAACCGTACGGCTCCAGCTTCTTCACGATCGATGCCATCGTTTCCCTCACGATATGCCGCTCCGCCCCGCAATGCAGCACGAGATAGTTCCCGGCGGCCTCCACGTGCTCGATTTCGGTAGCGCGGACAAAGATGATCTTTTCGGGAGTTTTCACCGGAATCCGCAAACCTCCTTCCAAGGTTCTCAGGTGCGCGAGCAGCGTGGTGAAGGCCGGATCGGCGACAGAGGCCCCGCGCCCGTCCCGGATCCGGGCGCGCGCGCGCTCCAAGGACTCCTGGAAGCGCGCCGGCTTGAACGGCTTCAAAAGATAGTCCAGGGCGCTAAGATCGAAAGCACGGACGGCGTGGGTATCGTAGGCCGTGGTGAAAATTACTACCGGCATCTCGTCGGCCGGGATGGCCTCGTCGGCGGGCAGGTAGATCGGGAACGCCGTG
>CBIHMP010000241.1:0-6064 GCA_966211015.1 uncultured Luteolibacter sp.
TTCTCAGGCCGTTCCGAAAAGGCGGTCACCCGCATCTCCCAAGCCGGGCAGGATGTAGCCGCGATCGTTCAGTCCCCGGTCGATGGCAGCGGTGAAAACCGGCACTTCCGGCCAAGCGGCCTCGAAGGTCGCCAGCCCCTCCGGCGCGGCGACCAGGCACGCGAAGCGCAGGCGGGTGGCCCCCAGCTCCGTGAGCCGCTGTACCGCCTCCACCGCCGAGCCGCCGGTCGCGAGCATGGGATCGAGCACGATGACCTCGCTCTCCGCGAGGATCGGCGGGGTCTTGATGTAGTAAGGCTCGGGTTTCAGGGTCTCCTCGTTCCGGGCCAGGCCAATGTGCGCCACGGCGGCATCCGGAAGCAGGTCGAAGAAGCCATCGAGAAACCCCAAGCCGGCCCGCAGGACGGGTGTCAGGATGATGCGGCGGGTGATTTCCACCCCGCTGGTCACCTCCAGAGGCGTCTCGCAGCTGGTCACGTGCGTGGAGAGGTCCGCGGTGACCGCCGGCACCATCAGCGAGGCGATCCGGCGCAGCCGCTGGCGGAACTCAGGACCCGGACAATTCCGCCTACGCAGACCGGTCAACTCGGCCTGAACAAGAGGGTGACTGACAACATGAACCACGCTCCCTAGAGAAGCGCGATCCATGCCGGGAGGCAAGAGTCCCTTTCCTAGGCAGTTGCGGTGCTTGAGCGCTCGTGCGACTGCAGCCGCCTTACCCCAGGCACTCGCGGATGTACGCGATCCCCTTGGTGTAAACTTCTTCCGGAGCGGGGAAGAGATCGCGCCAGACACGGGTGGCGGCGGCGAGTTCCGGCAGGGCGCGGCCGAAAGCTTCGATTGTCAGCCAGCCCTGGTAGTCTTCCTCCTTCAGCACGTCGATGCTCTCGCGGATCTGTGCGTGGCCAGTGCCGGGGGTGCCGCGGTCGTTTTCCGAGATGTGCACGTGACCCACGCTCTTGATGTGCTTGCGCAGGGACGCGGCAGGGTTCTTTTCCTCGATGTTCGCGTGGAAGGTGTCGAACATGGTGGTGAAGTTCGGGTGGTCCACCAGCGCCGCGTAGTCAGCCCCCTGCTGCATGGTGGTGATGAAGTAGCACTCGAAGCGGTTCAACCACTCGATGACGAGCTTCACGCCCGCCTGTTGGGCGTATTCCGCGACTTCGCGGTGGACTTCGGCGGCGCGGTTCCACTCGTCCTTGGTCGGGCCGTTTCCGGAGAAAACGCCGAGGGGCTGGTGGTAGGGGCCCATCAGGATTTCCGTGCCGGCGGCGTGGCAGGAGTCCACGATGCCCTTCAAATAATCCACGGCAGCGGCGCGGTGCGAGGCCTCCGGGCTGATGGGGCTGGTGGCTTCATCCGGAATCACGGTCACGGCGGTGGAGCGGAGACCTTGATCGCGCAGGGCGTTTCCCACCTTTTCGTAATGAGCCGCATCCGCGGAAAAGATCGGCAGCTCCACGCCATCGTAGCCGGCACCTTTGAGGGAAGAAAGGAGATGGAACTGGTCTTCCTGAAGGGCCGGGGTCCAGAGGAGCAGGTTGAAGCCGATTTTCATGGTGGCGCATCCCTAATGGCCGGAGCCGGGGGCGGCGATTCCAATTTTCGTCAGGATGTGATTTTGCTTCCGTTTTTGTGAGATTTTTTCTGAATCGCGCCCTCCGATGAACGACGTCACCCACGGTGAACCTTGCTGGTGTCTATCCCATGACCGGGTTAGCCTCAAGGTGACGTCCCGGGGAGGGCATCTCGCGCCGGTGGAGTTCCACTTGGAAGGGCGCAGCGTCTCTCCCTATGCCTTGGCTCCGTGGACTCCGGACGAGGTGGATGAAAGCCTGCCGGAGCTGCTCAAGATCCTGCGCGGGGATTTCCTCTGTTTTCCTTTCGGTCCGCAGAAGGACGCCCCTCCTCACGGCTCATCGGCCAATGCCGGGTGGAAGATCGTGGCAGGGGGGGCGGAGATGCTACACCTGGGCATGGATGATCCGGATTCCGGCGGCTGGCTGGAAAAGATCATTTCCCTCAAGGAGGGGGAGTGCGCCATTTACTGCGAGCACCGTATTTCCGGTGCCAGGGGCCGCTACAGCTACGGGAACCACCCGATCCTCGATTTCTCTTTCCTGCCGGATGGCGGTGGCCGGGTGAGCGTCTCGCCTTTCCGCTGGGCCTCGGTCTATCCCGGGATGTTCTCGAATCCCCTGAACCGCGAATATGGCGCTTTAAAGGGCGGTGCCGGATTCACCGACCTCCGCGCGGTGCCGCTTGCCGCGGGAGGCACGACCGATCTCACCAGATTTCCGGCCCGCCAGGGCTACGACGATCTGGTAATGATGGTGGCGGAGCCGTCCACGGAGGAGCAGCCCTTCGCGTGGTCGGCGGCGGTGCTCGACGGCTACGTGTGGTTATCCCTCAAGAATCCCGCGGATTTCCCCGCGACGCTTTTCTGGATTTCGAACGGCGGCCGCCACGGCGAACCCTGGAGCGGCCGGCACTTCGGACGCCTGGGTATCGAGGAGGTCTGCTCCCATTTCTGCGACGGCGTGGAGGTTTCCCGCGAGGACCGTTTGAAGGATCTGGGCATCCCGACCGCGCGCACATTCACTGAAAACGAGACGGTGTCCCTGCGTATCCTCCAGGCCGCGGTCGCCGTGCCGGGAGACTTCGGCATGGTGACGTCGATCCGTCCCGCCGGTCCGGGAAAAGTGGCCGTCACGGGCGAATCCGGCGCGAGCGTCGAGACCTCCCTCGATTGGAATTTCGTCCTCTAACATCAAGGCATCTACCCAAGTCAATGAGTCATCCCCGCATCGTCCAAGACCTGACCACCCGCAGCGGCAGCATCCGCGCCGCCGTGGAAGCCCACCTCGAAGAAACCGGCGGTCTCCTCCGCCTCTCGCCCACCTGGGTGCCGCGATCCTTCCTGCAGCCGGGCCTCCGCATCAAGCTCCACCCGGACGATACCTATGCTTACGGCCTGAACCGCGGCGGCATCGACGAGCGCTGGTTCGGATCGACCACGGAAACGGCCAACGAAGGCCGGGATTGCGACGAGGGGCTTTCCTACATCGTGGCCGGCAAGGAGCGTTTCACGCTGAGGGAGGCGATCGCCGAATGCGGCGCGCTGATCATCGGCCAAACCCTCTGGGACAAGTACGGCAAGTGGCCCGTTTATTCGAAGTTCTTCGACAACATGGGACCGATCCCCCACCACATGCACCAGAGCGCGGAGCAGGCCGCGCTGGTGGGGCAGGAGGGCAAGCCGGAATCCTATTACTTCCCGCCGCAGCACAACAACGTGGGGAACAATTTCCCCTACACCTTCATGGGCTTCGAGCCCGGCACCACGCGCGATCAGGTGCGCAAGTGCATCGCGAACTGGAACAAGGGCGAGAACGGCATCCTGGATCTCTCGAAGGCCTACCGGCTGAAGGTAGGAACCGGCTGGCTGATCGATCCCTGCATCCTCCACGCGCCTGGCTCGCTCTGCACCTACGAGCCCCAGTGGGGTTCGGATGTCTTCGGCATGTATCAGAACCTCGTGGAGGGCCGCGAGGTGCCCTGGTCGCTCCTCGTGAAGGACATGCCCGAGGACAAGCACCAGGATATCGATTTCATCGTCGATCAGCTCGATTGGGAGAAGAACACCGACCCGAACTTCAAGGACAACCACTACCTGGAGCCCGTGACCGCCGAGAAGGGCGAGGGTTACCACGACAAGTGGATCGTTTACGGCAAGGTGGACGGCTTCCAGTATTTCACCGCCAAGGAGCTGACCGTGGAGCCCGGCCAGAGCGTCACCATCAAGGACAAGGGGGCCTACTCCCTGATCGTCGTGCAGGGCGAGGGTTCCGCCAACAAGCTGCGTTTGAACTGCCCGAAGCTGCTGCGCTTCAACGAGCTCTCGCAGGACGAATTCTTCTGCACGGAAGCTGCCGCGAAGGAGGGGGTTACGTTCAGGAATACCTCCGATACCGAGCCGCTGGTGGCCCTGCGCTACTTCGGCCCGGAGGTGAACCCGGACGCCCCGGCGATGGGTGCCTACAAGAACGCCAGGTAATTTCAACCAACCCAAGCTATGAAACTTCACAATGCCATGTGGCCCGGTCTCGTCGGAAAAGAGCCGGGCACCGACCACCCGCCGATCTCGCTCGACCGCATGCTCGAGCTGACCCACGCCGCAGAGGTGAAGGGTCGCAAGTTCGACGGCGTGGACATTTTCCTTTTCCACCCGCACACGGATCCGGATGCCTCCGAAGATGATCTCAAGAGGATGGCCGACAAAATCGCCGGCCATGGCTTGAAGGTCGGTTCGCTGGTCGCACCGATCTGGCCCGGCACCGTGGGTGGCAGTGCCTTCGGCCCGGAGCAGGATCGGAAGAACTTCGTGCTCGCCGTCGAGAAGGCTTGCCGCATCGCGGACATTCTCAAGGCGCACGGCGTCCGCGAGTATGGTATCATCCGCATCGACTCCGCCGGCGGCGTCCATGATTGGGCGGAAGACCCGGCAGGCAACACCCGCAAGATCGCGGAAACCTGGCGCGAGGCAGGAAGGATCGCCGAACAGCATGGCGAACGGCTGGCCGCGGAAGGCGAGATCTGCTGGGGCGGCATGCATTCCTGGAAGGCGATGATTGACACGCTGGAAGCCACCGCGATGCCCGGAGTGGTGGGTTTCCAAGCCGACCTCGCGCACACCTACCTTTACCTGATGGGCTACAATGCGCCAGAGGCTGCCCTTCTGAAGGAAGGCTACAGCGACGAGGAATTCTGGCCCGCCTATAAGATCCTTACCGACGCCCTGCGCCCGTGGACGATCGATTTCCACGTCGCCCAGAACGACGGCTCGGTCCACGGTACCGGCTCGCACGACAAGACCGGCCGCCACTGCCCTGCGGATGATCCGAACGGAAAGCTGGACATCGCCAAGTGCTCCGCCATCTGGCTGGAAGGTGCCGCCGAGCGCGGAATCAAGCACATCTGCTGGGATGGCTGCATGTTCCCGAACGAGACCCTCGAGAAGGGCGAAACTTGGAACACCATCCTCGGCGCGATGGTCAAGGTGGACGAAGCCCTCTAACAACCCCAGGAATCATGTCTGAAAAGAAAGAAATCCGCATCGGTCTCATCGGTTACGGCTTCATGGGCCGCACCCACTCGAATGCTTATTCCCAGCTATCGCACTTCTTCGATACCACGCATGTGCCGGTCCGCCAGGCGGTGTGCGGGCGCGACGAAGCGAAGGTGAAGGCATTCGCGGAGAAATGGGGCTACGCCTCTTACGAGACCGACTGGCGCAAGCTCGTCGCCCGGGAGGACATCGACGCCGTCGATATCTGCACGCCGAATGACTCGCATGCGGAGATCGCGCTGGAGTGCATCAAGCACGGCAAGATGATCCTCTGCGAGAAGCCGCTCGCTTTGAACGGCACGCAGGGCGAGGAGATGGTGAAGGCGGTGGAGGCATCCGGCCTGCCGAACCTGGTGTGGTACAACTACCGCTTCCTGCCCGCCGTCACGCTCGCGAAGAATATCGTGGATGCCGGCGAACTCGGCCGCGTCTTCCACTACCGCGCGAATTTCCTCCAGGACTGGACAATCTCCGAAGAATTGCCCCAGGGTGGCGCGGGACTTTGGCGTCTCGATGCCGCCGCGGCCGGTTCCGGCGTCACCGGCGACCTGCTGGCGCACTGCATCGATACCGCCCGCTGGATCAACGGGGATATCGTCTCCGTCTCCGCGATGACGGAAACCTTCATCAAGGAGCGCGTGCATACCGCCACCGGCGAAAAGCAGGCGGTGACCATCGACGATGCCTGCGCCTTCCTCGCCCGCTTTGAAAACGGTTCGCTGGCGATCTTCGAAAGCACCCGCTACGCCCGCGGCCACAAGGCCCTCTACACCTTCGAGATCAACGGCGAGAAGAAGTCCCTGGCTTGGGACCTCCACGACCTCAATTACCTGTCTTACTTCGACCATGGCGTCCCCGGCGACCGCCGCGGCTGGACCAATATCCACGCGACCGACGGAGACCATCCCTACTCGGGCAATTGGTGGGTCCCGGGCC
>CBIHMP010000242.1:0-6013 GCA_966211015.1 uncultured Luteolibacter sp.
GCGGGCTGCGGACCATCGAGCGCCGGATGGGCAGCCCGGACGGGGACTTCCGCCGCGCCTACGACCGCGGCTTCGGGCGGCTGAAGATTTCCCTGCGCCGCCAGCAGATCGAGGCGGCGAAGAAGGGAAACGTGGCCATGCTGATCTGGCTGGGCAAACAGCTCCTGGAGCAGGCCGACAAGCGGGAGGTCAAGGAGGAGGCGACGCTGAGCCAGAAGCAGGAGCCGCTGGCTCTGACGCCGGAGGATGAGGAGTTTTTGAGGAGGAAGACGCGGCTGGCGAGAGAGATTCAGAACTTGGAGTAGCGTTCCGCAACCAGCTTCAAATAATGGGGGGAAGTGTAGGTATGGGGATTGGCTGGATCATCCATTACTCCGTCGGAGATAGCCTCGCTAAAGTGCAGCCGGGCTTCTTCGTAATAAGGAAGCGTGAGACGGCGAATCAGCTCGGACAATTCGCGCAAGGAATGAATTTGCGGCCCCTTATATTCCTCAGAGATCCACGGGCCATCGTCGATCCATGGAAGAAAATATTCGAGTGCTTTGTTTCCGATGAATTCGTCCAGGTGATGGTCCGAGCGGCCACTTCTCCGTTCGTGTTGTGAGCATCCGGCACTACCGGGGAGCGGTGATGCCCATTTTCCGTGAATAATGTTAAACTCCTTGCGATGATAGGGTCTGAGGATGGTGACCCATTCGAGGAATCCATTTTTGGGAGAGTCGATGACCTTTCCGCAGGTATCGCAGAGGAACTGCTCGAGGGGCTTCAGCATGAAGGAGGAGATAACAACTCCGTCCAAAATGTCGAGAGCGAGCCGGGACCACCCCGCCGCCTCGACGCGATTCCCGGTCCGCCGCGTACTACCCGTGTGTCAGGCCGGAAGAAAGCGAAGCAGGGAAAGCGGGCGAATCGCTCGCCGGGGCGGCCGTCGGCCTATCGTGAGGAGTTCGCCGTCCAGGCGCGGAAGCTTTGCCGTCTGGGCGCGACGGACCGGGAGCTGGCGGATTTCTTCGGCGTGGACGTGGCCACGGTGGGCCGCTGGAAGCATTCCCATGCCGAATTTTGCGAGGCCCTAAAAGAAGGGAAGTCCGCGGCGGACGCGGAGGTCGCGGACCGGCTCTACCAGCGGGCGCTGGGATTCAGCCACCCGGAGGACAAGATCCTGCAGCACAACGGCGTGCCGGTGGTGGTTCCCACGGTGAAGCAGTATCCGCCGGACACGGTGGCCTGCATCTTCTGGCTGAAGAACCGGCGGCCGGACCTGTGGCGGGAGAAGGTGGGCGTGGAGCACAGCGGCCCCGGCGGCGGCCCCATCCAGACGGAGGGGGATTACAAGGTCTCGCCCGAGGATGAGGCCGTGATTTCCCGGATCGTGGCGCTGCGCGAGAAGATCCAGCGCGAGGGGGAAGGGGAGTGAAGACCCAGCGGACCATCCTCAGCCCGAGCGAATTCACCTGGTTCCAGCTCGGGATGAAGAGCCTCTACGACTGGCAGATCGAGGTGCTGGAAGCGATCGGCCTGCAGGAGCGCGGAGGCCCCCCGGTGGCGGTGGCCGCGGCGAACGGCTCGGGGAAGACCTCGAACATCGTGGCCCCGGCCATCTGCTGGTTCCTGTGCCGCTACCCGCGCGGGCAGGTGGTCGTGACTTCCGGTTCCTTCCGCCAGGTGGAGAAGCAGCTTTGGCCCGCCCTGCGGGTCTTCCAGCGGCGCTTTCCCGGGTGGACCTTCCTCCAGACCGAGCTGAAGACGCCGGAGGGCGGTTTCGCGCTCGGCTTCGCGACCGACGATGCCGGCCGCGCGGAGGGCTGGCACCCGAAGCAAAGCCGGGAGATCGATCCCGTTTTCATCATCGTGGACGAGGCGAAGACCGTGCCGGATTCCGTCTTCGAGGCCTTCGACCGCTGCACGCGGGTCTTCCAGCTCTGGGTGAGTTCCCCGGGGAAGCCGTGGGGGCAGTTCTACGAGGCCTTCCACGCGCATCGGAAGTTCTACTGGACCCGCAAGGTCAGCTCGCGCGAGTGCCCGCACATCGACCCGGAGAAGCGGGCGCGGGACCTGGAGAAATACGGCGCGGACCATCCGACCTACCGCTCGATGCACGAGGCGGAATTCACCGAGGATGCGGAGCGCTTGGTGCTTTCCCCAGACCGGCTCACCAAGGCGCTGGACGGCCAGCCGGTGGCGCAGGAGGACGGGGAGGTGGTCGCCTTCTGCGACTTCGCCGCGGGGCGGGACGAGAACGTGCTAGCGCTGCGCCGAGGCAATGCCGTGCGGATCGTGAAAGCTTGGGTGGAGAAGAACACCATGCAGGCGGCGCGGGAGTTCGTGCACCTTTTCAAGCTGAACGGGCTGCACCCCGGTCAAGTGTGGGGGGATGCCGATGGCCTGGGCACCGTGATGATCGACGCCATCGAGGAAATGGGCTTCCACGTGAAGCGTTTCCACGGCGGTCGAGCCGCCACGGAGCCGGAGGAGTATGCGAACCTGATCGGGGAGGTCTGGCACGTCGGCTGCCGCGAGATCGAGCGCGGGCGGGTGAACCTCGGCGTGCTGGATCCTGAGACCTTCAAACAGCTTTCCACGCGCAAGAGCGAGTGGGCGGAGAACGGGAAGCTGCGGGTGGAGAGCAAGGACCGGATGCGTCAGGAGGGCCGCCATTCGCCCGACCGCGGGGATGCCGTCCTAGGGGCGATCGTCTGCGGTTCGCGGATCTCCGGGGCAGTCACGGCGACCGCCGCGGAGCGGAGCGAAATGGAGACGACGGGGTTCGAGGTGGGGAGTGTGGGCTGGTGATGTTCAGAGGCGATTCAGCGCGTCATCCATCATCGCCTTCAACCTCTTCTTCTCGATGCCGGGATCCACCTTCTGAACGTATTCGACGGCTGCTAGGTCATCCCCTCGTTTGCGGTTTTGCCGGGGCTCCAATGCCTCGATGAGAATAGCTTCCAACGCGGGGATCATCTTCGCCGCATCGAAAGTCGCGGGAAGAGAGCCAAGGTGGCCGACGTCCGAGACCGGCAGCAGCCCAAACCATGAGAAGCGGTCCCATCGCGTGGACAGCCGGTCGAGGGTGTGCTCGTAGAGCCGACGGCCGAGCGGGCGATCCGTAGTGCGCCCGACATAGATGACCTCCCGGCCATCATAGAGCAGATAGATCCCCAGCTGCTTGTTGAAATCTACCGGCGTCGATCCGATCTGCTGCATCCCCAGCAAGCGAGGAGTGGCAGCCCACTCAACTGCCCCCCGTCTCCAGAACATCCCGAACGACGTGACGATGTCGTACTGCTCTTCGGTTTCCTCCGACTCGTCGATTTCTGGCGTTAGCTTCGGGGTGCTGGCTTTTGATTGAGCCGGCTGCCCCTTGGCCAGGGCGAAGGTTCCTTTGGCGACCCTCACGTAAGGCGACTGCAAGCCGTCCTTCTTGATGGAGGAGCTTATCTGGGCGTTCACCGTGGCAGCCGGTGTGGCGCCCAAGTTCTGCCTCAGGCCCTCGGCGATGATACGCTCCGTGATCTCGTTGTAGTGAAGTGGCGTCGCGGATCCAGCGAGGACTTTGTCGATGGCTTTCCGCCAGGTGAGTTCTATGGGCATGTCGGGAGGGGCGTTGTCCAAGGTCTTTTCCGTCGCCCGAAAGCTGGCGGGGACCACTCGCCTTTGTCGATCCGGAATCGCTACCGCCGCACGCTGTGAGGCGTGAAGACTCGAATTATATCCGCTGTCGCGGCCGTGGCCGCCTTCCTCACCACGCTCGGCGGGCTCGACCTGTCCGGAGTCATCAGCCTGCTGCCGGAATCCGTGGCGCAGGCTTTCGCCATCGCCTTTCCGTCCCTGGCGGGGGTCGTGCATCTGCTCAGGGCCCTTGGCGACTTCGCCGACGACGGGAAGATCAACGGCTCCTTCCTGCCGCTGGTGGCCCTGCTGTGTGCGCTGGCCCTGCTCCTCCCGAGCTGCAGCGTCACCACCGCTCCGGATGGCACCCAGACCCGGAGAGTCGATCAAGAGGCGGTGAACCCTTGGCTGGAGCTGGCGCGCGATCTCTTCGTGCCGCGGCCGGAGGAGGATGAATCGGCCCAGCCGGAAATCGGCCCGGCGGAGTAAACCCTTACCCTCGGATACCCCGAGACCCTTGGAACCGCGGCCGGTCCAGCCCGCATCCACCCGAAACGCCTCCCCCGAAGACCGGAAACAGGGGGAGGCCTAATTTTTCACCTGTTCCGATCATGAAGCTTCAGACCTCGATCACTCTCGATGCCGGCCACGGCGGCCACGATCCCGGAGCACTCTCGCCCCGCGGGCTGAGGGAGAAGGACGTGGCCCTGAAGGTCTGCCTGCGAATTGCCGCGCTCCTGCAGCCGGTGATGCCGGTCCATCTGACCCGGAGCGACGACCGCTTCATCGAGCTGGCCGAGCGGGCCGCCATCGTCAACCGGAACGGCAGCGCCTTCTTCCTCTCCGTCCACTGCAACTCCGGCCCGCCGGGGCAGGGGAGCGGTTTCGAGGTCTTCACGACGCGGGGCGAGACCGCGGCTGACATCTTCGCCATCGACCTCTTCCGCGAGTTTGCCGGGGAATTCCCCGATCACGCGAAGCGGATGGACCTCTCCGACGGGGACGAGGACAAGGAGGCGGATTTTGCCGTGCTCCGGCACTCCCGGATGCCGGCGGCGCTCTTTGAGCTGGAGTTCATCCACACCGAGCGCGGGCACCAGCTTCTGAGCGATCCCGCGGTGCAGGAACGGATGGCCCGGGCGCTGGCCCGCGGGATCTACCGGCACACCTCCGGTGGCTTGGAGCTTTTCCCGGCGGTCGCGCCCCCGGCGGCCGTGGTGCCGACCCAGAGCCCGGAACGGCTCAGCCTGCCCGCCAAGGAGGCGGCTGAGCTCCGCTCCGCCTGCCGCCGCGTCCTCGAGCTCCTGCCCTGAATGCCGCCATGGATGGAAGCGTCACGATCCCGCTCACCTGGATCCTCTCCACTATCGGCGGCCTCGCCGCGGTCATCGCCACCTTGGCCGGGATTATCTACTCCAGCCTCCAATCCCGCCTGGCGGCGCAGGACACGATCATTGAGCACCTGCGGAAGGACGTGGACCGGCTGACGAAGGGGTGCGGGTTCAGGGAGTGCCTGTGGCGGGACCGGTAGGTAACTTTTTCTAGCAGGGAAGGGCTCTGTTCGCCTTAACTCGCGGCGCTCATGGCGCTGCATCCCTCCTTCCCGTCCTCTCCCTACGAGCCGCTCCTGCCGGATTATCGGTGGTTTCCTGCGGATGAAGCTTTGCGGGACACCTCATACGAGAAGCTTCTGCCTCCGCTCGTGGCGAAGATCCGAAAGGAGGTCCAAGCGTGGCGAGACTGCGGCTATGAAGGCGCTTCGTCCACCACCAAGGCCTTGCTTCGTCACTGGTTTGAATCGGAGCACCTAGTTGAAAATGCGGACAACACCCTCTCTTCATTCCGCTACTATTTCGCCCAGCGGGAGGCCGTGGAGACTGCCATTTGGCTGTATGAGGTCCGTTCTGCCCGCGATAAGTTTGACCTTCTGCGTTTCGACGCTTTCCAGTCGGTTTCCCTACGCATGTTTCCGGAGAATTGGCCGCGGTATGTGCTAAAGCTCGCCACGGGGGCGGGGAAGACGAAGGTGCTTTCCCTGTTGATCGCATGGTCCTTCTTCCACCGGCACTACGAGGCCGATTCGAAGCTGGCCCGTAATTTCCTTCTGATCGCCCCGAACATCATCGTCCTGGACCGACTGCGGGCGGACTTCGATGGGCTTCGGATCTTCTTTAACGACCCGATCCTCCCGGACAACGGCTACCAAGGCCGCGACTGGCGCGACGATTTCCAGCTCACCCTCCATATTCAGGATGATGTCAGGGTACTGAGGCCGACAGGGAATCTCTTCCTCACAAACATCCACAGAGTGTTCCTTGGTGATATGCCGGAGCCATCCCTGGAAGACGACGATCTGCGGGACTACTTCTTGAATGATGCCTTCGGCCCGAAGCCCGCGGGGAAG
>CBIHMP010000243.1:0-6006 GCA_966211015.1 uncultured Luteolibacter sp.
CATCTCCTACTGGAAAGAGCGCCTCGCCGGACACCCGGGCGTGATGGAACTCGCCACCGACTTCCCCCGCCCCGCCAAGCCATCGTCGAATGGCGGAGCGATCCATAGAAGCGTTCCGCCCCCGCTTGCCGGACGGATCGCGGCCCTTGCCAAAGGGAACCGCTGCACGCCTTTCATGGTACAGCTCGCGGCCTTCATGCTGATGCTGCGCCGTCATGGCGGCGGAAGCGATCAGGTGCTGGCCGTCCCCGTGGCCAATCGCAATCATGCAGCCGCGGGTGACCTGGTGGGCACCCTGGTGAATACCCTTCCTTTCCGCCTGGCTTTGGATCCCGGCGAAACCTTCACCTCCTTGCTGGCGCGGGTGCGGGAAGCCGCTTTCGAGATGCAGGCGGCGCAGGACGCCCCTTTCGAGCGGATCATCGATGCCGTCCGCCCCGAGCGCGCCCGCGACCGGTCGCCCCTGGCGCAGGTGATGTTCGACCATCAGGAACTGCCAATCACCGAACAGTGGGCGGGCGGCTTGAATTGCCGCCCCTACCTCGCGCACCGGGGCGCGGTGCAGTTCGATCTCAGCCTGATCTACTTCGTTCTCACCGACCGCCAGCAGATCGTGCTGGAATACCGGAGCGATCTCTTCCGCCCCGAGACCGCGGCGGCCATGCTCGACCGCTACCTGGCAACCCTCGACGCCGTCTGTGCGGATCCCGAACGGCCGGTCCGGGAGATAGAAAGCCTTTCGGAAGCGGACCGGCGTAAGCTTTTTGGCATCGGGCAAGGGGCGATCCGCCGCGAATTCCCGAAAAAGACCGCTCCGGCGCTGATCTCGGCGACGGCCGCACGGCTGAAGAAACGCACCGCGATCCTCTGCGGCGAGGATTCCATCGACTACGGGGACCTCGATGCCCGCTCGTCGGCGTTGGCAGCAGCCCTGCAGGGCCGCGGCGTCCGCCCCGGGGACCGGGTGGCGGTCCTGCTGGAACGTGACCTTCTTTTACCGGTGGCGCTCCTGGCGGTGTGGAAGGCCGGGGCCGCCTATGTGCCTCTGGATGCCGCGAATCCGCCCGAGCGCCTCGCGCTCATTCTGGAGGATCAGGCTCCGGTACACCTGCTGGTTTCTCCCGATCTCGCCGGGTGTTTGCCGCCCGACGCCCCCTTTATCGCCTTCGACCGTGCGATGGCTACCGGGAAGGCGGCGCCGCGGAACCCGCTCCCGCAGGCCGAGGATCCCGCCTACATCATCTACACCTCCGGCTCCACCGGAAAGCCGAAGGGTGTGGTCGTCTCCCACGGAGCGCTGGCGAATTTCCTACTCTCGATGGCCGAAGAACCGGGTTTCAGCGAAGGCGAGCGCTTGCTGGCGGTGACGACGGTGTCCTTCGACATCTCGGCTTTGGAGATCTTCCTGCCGCTGGTGGCCGGAGGTACGGTGGACCTAGTACCGGGGAAGGCGGCGAGGGATCCCGCCGCGCTGCTGGCCAGGATTTTCACCGGGAGGCCCGACCTGATGCAGGCAACTCCGGCCACCTGGCGGATGCTGATCGACGCCGGATGGACGGGAGCGCCCGGAATGAAGATCCTCTGCGGCGGCGAGGCCATGGACCTGCCGCTGGCGAAACGCCTCGCCCGCATGGGCCGTGAAACCTGGAACATGTACGGCCCCACGGAGACCACCGTCTGGTCCAGCCTGTGGCGCCTCCCCGAAGACCCCGAACGCATCGGCATCGGTCACCCGATCGCCAATACCGGCATCCACATCACAGGAGAGGACGGCGCGCCGGTGCCCCCCGGGGTGCCGGGGGAACTTCTGATTTCAGGCGCGGGACTGGCGGAGGGCTATTGGCGAAGGCCCGAACTCACGGAAGAGCGCTTCGTGCCTCCTCATCCGCTCCTGCCGGTCCCCTACCCGAAGCTCTACCGGACCGGGGATCTGGCCCGCTGGCATGCCGATGGCACCTTGGAATGCCTCGGCCGCTCGGACGGTCAGGTTAAGATCCGCGGCTTCCGCGTGGAACTCGGTGAGATCGATGCCGCGATGCTCTCTCACCTCGGAGTGGCAGAAGCCGCCGCGGTCCTGGGCGACAGCCAGCGCCTGGTGGGATGGTATCGTCCCATTTCCGCGGCGCTGGATCCTGCCGAACTCACCGCGCACCTGAGGGAACGCCTGCCGGACTACATGATTCCGGCCCCTCTGCTCGCGATCGACCGCATGCCGCTGACGTCCAGCGGGAAGATCGATCGCAAGGCCCTGACCACGCGTACGCTCCCGCAGGCACCCGGCGCCGCGGGGTTGAAGTCCGCCCCCTTGGAAGCGGAGCTCGCGGAGATCTGGGGCGAGGTGCTGGACTGCCGCGGCGTGGGTCCGGACGATGACTTTTTCGCGCTGGGCGGCCATTCCTTGCTCGCGGCCCGACTGGTCGCGGAGGCCTCGCGCCGGATCGGCATCACCATCCCGCTGGACTGGCTTTTCGATTGCCCGACCCCGGCGGGTATGGCCCGGCAGTTGCGCCAAGGGGCCGCGCCGGATCTCGCCCAGCCCCGCGTGATCCGCCTGAGTCACGGGACATCGGAGCGGCCGCTCTTCTGGGTCCACACGCTGGTGGACGGCGGCATGGGCCTGCTGCCCTATCGCGAGACGGCCCGCCTCCTCGGGGACACGGTTGCTTCCTACGGCATCGCTGAAGGCATGCGCACCTTCGGCTTCATCAGCGAAATGGCCCGCTGCCATGTCGAGAAAATCCGCTCCGTGCAGGCGCGGGGGCCTTATCGTCTGGCGGGCTTCTGCTTCGGCGGAAATCTGGCTGCGGAAATCGCGTGGCAGCTCACCGAGGCCGGTGAAGAAGTGGAACTGCTGGTGCTGCTCGAATCCACGCCGCCCGGCCCGCGGGGTTCCCCGCGGATGTTGTTGAAACCTTCCACCTGGTGGCGGCTGGTCTCCCGGTTGCCTGCGCGCGCGAAGAGCCTCATCTCCCGCGATCCGGCCGAAGCCATGCGCCGCCTGCGGATGAAACAACGTGCCGCGGCCTCGGGAGTGGACCGCCTGATCAAGCCCGGGCGGAATTCGATTCCCGATATCCGCAGCGTGCTCGATCTCGAGCTCCTGGACGAAGCCACGAAGCTACGTGCAACGCGCCATTGGGAGGCTCTTCACGCCCACACACCGCGGCTGCCCAGGGTAGGCCGGCTGGTGCTGGTGAAGGCGGAGGACGAGGGCTGGCTACCCCGCCATCCGACGCTGGGCTGGAAAGCGAAGCAAAGGATCGAGATCCACGGGGTGCCGGGAAGACATGAGGAATTTCTCCGCAATCACTCCGCCCGGGATGTGGCGGAGGTAATGCGCAAGATCCTGCCTTAAGCCGGGAACGTCGATGACCCGAGCCCGCCCAGGTCAGCCGATCAGCGCCTCGTAGCCCGCGGCATCGAGGAGAGTATCGAGCTGGGCGGCATCCTTGATCTTCACCTTGAAGATCCAGCCGCTTCCGTAGGGATCGCTGTTGACCAGCGAAGGATCGGCCTCCACGGCATCGTTCACTTCCACGACCTCGCCCGCGATCGGCGCGTAGATGTCACTCGCGGCTTTCACGGACTCCACCACGGCGGTGGGATCTCCGGCGTCCACCGTTTTTCCGATGGGCGGCAGTTCGACGAAGACGACGTCAGTGAGTTCTTCCTGCGCGTGATCGGAAATTCCGATGGTGGCGACGTCGCCCTCGAGGAGGACCCACTCGTGGGACGTATTGTAGCGGAGATTCTGTGGAACGTTCATCGGATACTGGAAGCTTATGCTTTTTGGGTGGCGGGCTTGTAAAACGGTTTCTTCACGACCTTCGCCGGGAAGCGGCGGCCGCGGACATCCACGAAGAGGTCGGTGCCGGGCTTCGCCAAATCGGCGGGCAGGTAGGCCATCCCGATGCCCTTGCCCAGACTGGGCGAAAGCACCCCGCTGGAGAGTTCCGAAACGACCTGGCCGCCCGCGTCCAACACGGAATAGTGCGAGCGCGGGGGCGCACCCTTGTCGGTGTACTGGAGCGCGGCGAGCCGTTGCGCCGGGCCTTCGGCTTTCTGCCTGGCGAGGGTTTCGCGGCCGATGAAATCGCCCTTTTCGAGATCCACGAAGAAGCCGAGCCCCGCCTCGATCGGCGTGCGCTCCGGGGAAAGATCCGAGCCGTTGAGCGGATAGCACATTTCCAAGCGCAGGCTATCCCGGGCACCGAGCCCGCAGGGCTTCGCACCCGCATCGATGAATTGCCGGAACCACTTTTCGCCCTCGGCCGCGGGGCAGAAGAACTCGAATCCGTCCTCCCCCGTATAGCCGGTGCGGCACACCACCGCCTCGCCGCCCTCGACAGGGAAGCGGGCGATGCCGTTGCGCGGCGGGAGCTCGCGGCCCGGACATGCTTTCGCGAAAGCCGCGGCAGACTCCGGACCTTGCACGGCCATGCCCGCCCACAACGCGCTTTCGTTTGAAAATTCCACGTCGTCCGGCTGATGCTTTGCCATCCAGAAGACGTCCTCCTCGATCATGGAGGCATTCACGACGAGGAAGAAGGCGTCTGCCCCCGTGCGATAGACAATCAGGTCGTCGATCACGCCGCCCTTTTCATTCAAGAGGAACGAATACTGCCCCTGACCGGGGGAGAGCTTGGCGACGTTGTTCGCCAGCATCCGGTTCAGCCAGACGAGGGCCCCGGGACCGGTGACGACGAATTGCCCCATGTGGGAAATGTCGAAGATTCCCGCGGTTGAGCGGACCGCACCGTGCTCGTCCAAAATGGAGGTGTATTGGACGGGCATATTCCAGCCCGCGAAGGGCACCATGCGGGCGCCGAGACGGACGTGGAGCGCTTCCAAGGGGCTGCTCTGGATGGTGGTGCTCACGCGCGCGAGACTGTTGGCACCCCCCGGGCTTGTCAAACCAGCCCCTTTTCGCGGCCGGAAATTGACCGTATCTAACGCTTGCGGCGGGATTCGTACGTCCTCTGCATGGTGTCGAGGGTCTCGGTTACCCGGTCGTGCCGCGGGGCGCGGGGCCGCTGCTCCAGCTCCTTTTTCAGGCGCATGTAGTCCTCGAACTCCCCGCTGAGCTCCCGGGCTTGGGAAATCTCGATGAAGTCGAGATAGTCACGCGCGCGGAGGGCGCGGTCGATCCGGAGCTTCCTCTGTTCGGAAAGCTCCGCGACTCTCCCGGCGATCTCCCCATGCTCCCCGGCGACGAGATCGCGCAGGATCTGCTGATACTCCCGCAAGATCGGTTGGTAAGACGGAAAGCAACGGTAGCTCAGGCGAATGATTCCTTCGTCGGCCGGCTTCACCGCTTCAGCGCGTTCCTCCGGTTCCAGGCGGGCAATCGTCTCCCACGCGGCGATGTCCCGATTCACGGCATTGCCCTCGGCATCGCGGGTGTGGAATTGAAGCGCATCGCCGAGATCCCGCTCGGTCTCTTGGACGGAGAGCACTTCGGTAAGCTTGGGCTGCACCAGCTTGGCGAGGGTGAGGGCCCACCATTTCGCCAAGCTCTTCTCGGACAGGTTCAGCTCCGGGAAGTGCTTGCGGAGCAATACCGGCATCTCCCCGGAAAAGCGGGCGGCCTCCCCGCAGAACGAACGGAAAGCCCCGCGACCGTGAGGCTGCTCAAGCAAGGCCATCACAAGCGCGCCCGAGAGCGCGCGGAAGGTCAGCTTCGACGCGCTATCGAGCCGGGCCAGATTCTTGTCGGAGACCTCGAAGAGTTCATCGAGGGTGAAGCCGCCGCCCTGTTTGAAGACGCCCTCGTACAACCGGCGGTCGGCACGGTTGGCACGCCATTTCCCCGCCTCGATCAAGCCCTCCACCAGCCAGGGCCGGATCACGAGGACTTCATCGTAGCTCTTCGGATCGGCCCCGCGCAGCGCCCGCTCGTAAAGCAGGATGGTGAGGGCGGCCCGCTCCAGCCGCTCGTTGTCGATCCCTTTCGCGAGGTGGATCCGCATCCCGAGAATGAACGAGGAACCCGTGTTTGCCAGATGG
>CBIHMP010000244.1:0-5957 GCA_966211015.1 uncultured Luteolibacter sp.
GGTTTAAAACGCCGCCGTCTAACAAGATACCGTTAGGAAGTCCAAGCGCCGGAAGGAAACTATTTCGACCCATTTTCGCGGGTTCACTAAACTCCCCGCCCGACGGGCACATAATAGGGGCGATGCCGGCACAGGTTCCCATGCGCATTCCATGCGTGCCCCCGTTTCTGGCCAAGTGCCATCGCTCCTGTCCCGCGTGACCTACCTTGAGGCGCGTCATCGGCCGATCTCCCGGCTGACCGTGCACCTTTGCCTTATCCGATCCCGATGAATAAACCATTGCCCACTCCGAACCGCGATTTCAGCGGTCAGCCCCGTCCTCGCTTGCTTCCCGCCTTCCTCGCCTTGGCCGTCACCGGTTCAGCCGTCGTGCAGGCCGTGGAGGTCTCCTACCAATACTATCGCTTCACGCCGACCAAGAACCGGACGGACACCCAGAATCAAACGCAGCTGTCGGAGTTCGAGTTCCACCTCCGCGGGGTGAAGGTGGATCACACCCCGCTGACCGCGCCGGGTGCCGTGACCGGGGGCACGAATGCTCCCGATGCCAACGAAGGGGCGTCCAAACTTGTCGATGGAAACGTCAACACCAAGTGGTTCAGCAATACCAAGGAGCCGGTGGTTTTCAACTTCGGGACGCCGACGACCATCGACTCCTACCGCTTCGCGACCGCCAACGACTCCCTGGACCGCACGCCGATCCAATGGACCATCGAAGGCAGCAACGACGGCACCAATTACCTGATGGTGGACGCCCGGAACGGCGGCGACAATGCCACGCCCACGGCCTACTTCACCTTCCGGCCGATCCTGATCACCACCCCGCCGGCGGCCACCACGCCCCTGCCGGTCTTCGGCAGCTTCAACACCACGGCGACCGAGGTGGACACCAGCGTGGAAGGCCAGCCGGTTTATCAGGCCTTCCCTTCCATCGTGAAGAACGCGGGCCCGGGAACGAGCTTCTCCTGGCAGGTCAACACCACCGCCAATAGCGTGCCTACCGGCGTGACCCTGCTGCCGGAGAACCCCGCGGGGCTCGGCGACGCCGGGACCTACGCCCAGGCCGTCATCGCGCCGGATGTCTTCACGGATTACACCCTCACCGCCACCACGGCGGCCGGTACCGCCGCGCTGAACCACAAGATCCGCGCGGTGCCCGGCGGCAGCGCCACCGCGCGCTACATCCGCTTCCAGGCAACCACCCTGCGCGGCGGCCAGAACTCGAACCTCGTCCAGGTGGCCGAGATCGAGTTCTTCAACGGCGAGACCAAGCTCGGCGTGGTCTCCGTGGAGAATCCCTCCGGCAACAACAACAACAACGCCAACGAAGTCGCCGCCAAGATCATCGACGGTGATTTCCGGACGAAGTGGCTCAACCACAACAACGCGCCGCTGATCTTCGACCTGGGGGAGACTCCCCTGACCTTCGACAGCTACCAGTTGACCACCGGAAACGACGGCGCGGACCGCGACCCGGTGCGCTGGGTGATCGAGAAGAGCGACGACGGCATCAACTGGAGCCTGGTGGACAACGTGTACAATTACACGCCGCCCTCCCAGCGCCGCGCCAAAAGCGGCCTGATCCCGGTTTCAGGCATCACCACGCTGGACTGGGCGGGTGGCACGGACGGAGTCTGGGATACCGCCAACACCAACTGGGTGACTTCGGGAACCGTCACGCCCGCAGCCTACGGCAACGGCGTGAACGTGGTCTTCGGCGCGGCGGGTAACAATCGCGACATCACCCTGTCGGAGGCGCTTTCGCCGAACTCCGTCTCGGTCATCAACACCGAGGCCACGCCCTACAGCATCGGCGGCACGGCCCCCATCACCGGCCAAGCCGACTTCTTCAAGCGCGGCAGCGGCGAGGTCACGCTCAATGGCGCGAACTCCTTCTTCGGAGCTGTCTATCTCTCCGGAGGCAGCACGGTAGTGAATCACGCCGAGGCGCTGGGCACCCGCAGCGCCACCAACCGCCTGGACCTCTCCGGAGGTGCCGAGTTGCGCATCGCGACAAATGCCGCGAGCGACCGCAGGCTGCGGATCGGGTCCGGCGGCGGCACCATCAACGTGGATGCCGGCGTCAGCTTCACGAAGTACGGCCCGCTCGATTTCCTCGGCACGCTGACGAAGAGCGGCGAAGGCACGCTGCAATTCAACGGCTACAGCGGCGGCGGCTCCGCCTTCGCGCCGGACGATATCGTGGTGAACGAGGGCACGCTGGAATTCAACGCGGCGGTGGGCTATTTCAATAGCCGTCCGGCCGGCCCGCAGGGGGCGGATAGCGTCAAGCTGACGGTGAACACCGGAGGCACGGCCCGCTTCCTGATCGCGAATGCCCTGGGCGGCGATTACGTGAACCGTCAGTCCTCCCTGGAACAGGTGCGGATCCTCGGCGGCACGCTCGATCTGGCAAGCGGCTTCAACTACATCCACAACGGCTTGGCCCCTTCCGGTGAAGGAAGGATCGTCCTGCAAGGCGGCGTCCTCACCGGCAGCGGACAAATCGAACCGGCCAACGAAGAGGGCGATGTGCCGCAGGTGACTACCACCTTCACCGTGCTGGCGAGCCCGGAGTCGTCGTTCATCGCGGGAACCGGCGCGCTGGCCATCAATCCCGGCAACTCCTCGCTCACCATCGACGTGGCGGACGGCGAAGCCGCGGAAGACCTGATCATCTACAAGGCGATCCAGGGCTCCCGCCCGTTCACGAAGCTGGGTGCGGGGACCATGTCCATCGCGGCCGCGGAAAATAGCTACAACGGTCCTCTCACCGTCTCCGGCGGCACGGTCCGGCTCGCAGGCAGCATCGGCAGCACGGACGCCGGCTCCACCTTGAGCCTGGCGGCGGGAACCACGCTGACGGGAACCGGCGCCTTCAACGGCACGGCCACGCTCGACGGCACGGTCGTCCCCGGCGATGAATTCATGCCCCAGGAGAGCATCGGGCTCGGCAATACGACGCTGAACGGCACGCTCGAGCTGGATATCGACGGCGATTTCCACGACCAGGTGGCGGTGACGGGCACCCTGGCCCTGGGCGCTTCCGCGGTTCTGGAAGTCTCCGGCACCCTCACCCAGCCGATCTATCCGATCATCACCCACAGCGGCACCCGCACGGGCACCTTCACCGGCTTCACCGCTCCCGCGGGCTATACGCTGGTCTATGGCGCATCGGCGATCTCGCTCGTCGCGGAAGGCACCTCGGCCTACGACGCGTGGGCTGCCGGGCTCAGCGATCCTTCGCCCGAGGCCGATATCGACGGCGACGGCCTGTCGAACGTGCTGGAGTTCGTGCTCGATTCCGATGCCAACGCGAGCAGCACCGGCGACGCGCCGACCGCGACCCGCAACGAGCAGGGAGACTTCGTCTTCACCTTCGTGAGAAAGGCCTCCGCCGCCTATCTCAACCCGGCGATCGAATACAGCACGACGCTTGAAGGCGATGCCTGGACGACCTTCGCGGGGCAGGCCCAGGAGGACACGCCTTCCGCCGGCCTGACCACGGTCACCGCGACCCTGCCAGCCTCGCTGGCAGGCCCCGGGGGCAAGCTCTTCGCCCGTTTGAAAGTGGAGGTTCCGGTTAATCCCTGATCCCCCTTCTGTCGATAGCCGCCACCGGTGCAAGCCGGTGGCGGCTTTTTTTGCGGGCGGGTGCCCGGAAGGCCTGACGCCTACGGCCAGGCGAGCTGGAAAGTGACGATCACGGAAGCGTGATCGCTCGGCCAGGTGTTGTCCCGCGTGCCGGATACATCGTCTCCATAGACATAGCCGCTATTCTCCACGCCGTTGGTGAAGATCTCCGCTGCCACCGGCGTTGCCGGCGTTCCTCTGTGGAAGACGAAATCGATGCGGTCCTGCGGCTCGGCCCCGTTGTTATAAATCGGCGACCAGGTGATACCGGGCTGCGAGACAGGATTCGGATGGATCTGCCGGAAGGAGTCCGCCATCCCGGCATTCGCCACGGCGACCGTCACAGGCCACTGGACCACCTTGCCATAGTGGGCGGAAGCGTTTGCCGGGGTCCAATCGAGGTGCGAGGGGCAATTGAGATCGCCCGTCAGGAAGACCGGCACGGTATTCGCCGCCGACAAGTGGTTGCTCATGCCGCTGAGGACGCCGGCGATCTGCTCGTCCCGCTGGGATGCCAGCTCTTCGGCGAGCACCGTGGCATTCGTGGAGCCCGCCCGCTTCGCCTCGTAGGGCCCGTAGTGCAAGTGGTCGAGGTGGGTATTGAAAATCACGATCTCGCGCAGCGGCTGGCTGCACAGGCGGATGCGGGCGCCCTTTGCCACGCCGTCCGCAGCCGTATAGGCGGCGGTGATGGGATAGCGGCTCGCGATGCCGCTGTCCCCCGCGCCCGTGGGGCTGTAGTACCAGCCGAGCTCTTCGGCGATGGTTTGCACGCGATATGCGTTCGAGCCCGAGGTGCCATCCACCGTTTCCTGGGTGCCGATGATGTCCACGTCCGCCTCGATGATCGAGCGGATGCCCTTGGCAGCCCCCTGGTTCATCCGGCTCCAGCCGTGCCAGAGATTGTACGACATTACCCGTAGCTCCGCCACTTGCTCCTGCCCCGCGGCGAACACCGGGATGGACATGGCAGCCGTGCTGGAATTCCCCAGCAGATCCGTCGCGCGCAGCACGAATTCATTGGTCCCCGCGCTCCCGGTCGGAGGGGTTCCCGAGATCGCGCCCGCCGCGGAAACCTGAAGCCATGCGGGGCCGGACACCTTCGAGAAAGCCAGCGCGTCGCCCGGATCGGGGTCATACGCGTACGCCTGGACTTTTCCGGAGTAGGCCTCGCCCACGACGCCGTGGCGCAGGACAAAGCCGTCCACCACCCATTCCGGAAGCGCGGGTCCGCCTGTCGGCGTCACGCTGAAGAGCGCGGGCCCGGCAATCTTCGTGTAGCCGTCCGACGCCAGGAACCAGGCCTTGTAATTGCCCGGAGCGAGCACGGGATTGGCAAAGGTCACGCTGCCGCTCTTGAGATTGCCTCCCGCGGTCCGGGTGCCGTTGGTGTAGAGCCAATCGAGGTAGGTTCCGGTGGAGGGCTTGGTGATGCTGGCGGGAAAAAGCCCGATCCAGTCATTGCTGTTGCCCGGCCCGCCGCTGAAGGTGGCGGTGATCGGGCTGCCCGCGGGATAGGACGCCGCGTCCAGAGTGATGGACTTCGGCGCCGCTGAAGCGGTCGCCAGGAAGGCGAGGGCGCACACGGCGCCGGAGGCTAGGATCTTCTTCATGGCAAGGGACGATATCGATGACGGGAGGCTAAGATCGGCAAGGTGCGCTAGCGGGCAATGAAATTCCGGGCATCCAGCCCTTCATCCAGTTCCCCGGTACCATCCAGCCAAGCGGCAAGCCGCGCGGCAACACCGGGGGCATAGAGCGAGCCCTTCGATCCGAGTCCATTGAAGACGATACGTCCGTCCGGCAGCGGTCCGATCACCGGCTGGCTCTTCCGGACAATCGGCCGGATACCGGCCTCCTGCGCGGTGACTTCAAAATCACCTCCGCCCAAAAGACAGAGGATCTCCTCCACCCGGGCCCTCCCTTCCGGAGTCGGGCAGCCGTCCAGCCGGTCCCACACGTAAGTGGAACCCGCCTTGAAAATGCCACCGCCGAGGGGCACCAGCCAACCGCCGCCGCCGATCCGGATGTGATCGTCACGCCATGAGGGCGCTCGCACGGTCAGGATTTCTCCTTTCGCGCAGCGGTGGCCTCCCAACCTGCCCGCCATCAGCCCGGCAGCCCCTTCGCATAGCACGGGTGCCGCAGCACCCGCGGAGGAGGTCCGCGCGGCGGCGAAGAAAGCCCGCGTGCCCCCGCAGAACTCGCGCACGGCCACCCGACCGCCGCCTTTTAAAACAACCGCCGCCCGCCAGCCGGGCACCTCTTCCACCACGCGCTCCACCCATTCCCCCGCCCCGCCCAGCTTGGCGGCCACCTTCTCC
>CBIHMP010000245.1:0-5945 GCA_966211015.1 uncultured Luteolibacter sp.
GTGGGGGGTGCAGGGGTGATCCCGATCGTGCTGGGCCGCAGATCCGTGCTGGTGAGCGAGATCTGGGGAGAGCCGTTGGCCGAATTGGCCACGCGCCGGTGCAACTGGTAGTGGCTGCGGAGGTAATCCCAACGGGGGGCACCGTCGTTGACGGCATTGTAAACCGTCGTCTCCCCGTTGATATTGGGGGAGATCGAGGTGGATTCGAAAACCGTGGTCAGATCCGTCTTCAGGCCCCCGTTCGCCGTATCGGTCAAAAGCCCGACCGAATACGGGGTCACATCGGCCTGATACTTGAGGATCTCCTTGCCCGCACCCTTCGAAGCGTTGAGCTCCGCGGCAATCACCGCGCTGTCGAGAGACACGATCTTGGCCGGATCGCCCAATTTGTCGGGAGCAAGGGCAGCCAGGATGCTCTCCGGATGAGCGCGGCCGGGTGCCACGCGCCGCGCGAGCTTCTCGCCGTTGGTGGCCGGCTCTTCGTCGCGCAAGCGCACCGGAGCCTTCAAGCTTTCGTCCATCACCGCCCATGCGAAGGCACCCTTGCGCGCCTCGGAAATCTCGAGCGGGACGCGGGCTGCCCTGAGGCCCGGGCCGGCGTCGCCTTGGACGGAGCCGACCGTTTCCGGATTGATCATCCACACCGGGTCATCCATCGCGGAGTCCACCGCCCCCACCGATTCCATCGTCTCCGGATCCTTGCTCGAAACAAGCCAGCGGCGGAACTTGTTCGTCTTGTCGCCGTAATTGGGACCCGCGGTGCCCGGCTCCCAACGCCAGCTATCCCAAGCGCCAAGCAGATTCGGCTCGGCGGTGCCCGGCTTGATCGAGTTCGCGCGCGCCGAAACCCGCTGATCGGGTCCCAAGGACGTCTGCAGGTCGCCGATCGCCAGCATCAGGGCCATGCGGGCGTTCGCCTGCGCTTCCGCCCGCGCCTCGCCCGCCCCGCTGGAACGCAGGGATACCGCCGAAAGCGTCAGAAGGCCTACGGCCAGCACGGTCAAGAGGACCATGAGGGACAGCGAGATCACCAAAGCGAAGCCGCGGCTTCCGGTGCGCCGCGGGGAGCGATTGGAACGATTGGGTTTCATTACAGGAAAATCTTGTACCTACTTTGAGAATACATCAAACGGGTTTTTTGTCAGCCCGTCCTTTGGCTTTGTTTCTTCCCGAAGCAGTCTGGGGTCTTCACGACGGGACGTTTCTTGAGTTTCGCGGATGACCCTACCATGTATTCTTTCGATTGCTTGTATTCAACCGGATCGTGGTGGTATGATTCCGCCAGATGGATCAAATAAAGTCGGTGCCGGTGTAACGGATGTAGCTCTATCGGCTGTTCCGGGCTTGATCCCTGATAACTATTGCCGGTTTCCGCTGATGAATCTGGCGCAAACTGCGGCGACGCTTCATCGGGGGCTCCAACGATGGCCTGAGATCCGCAGGAGGAATTCCAGGAAAGTCGCGCAGAAAGGTTTCTTTTTACGCCGGAAAGTGTCGTGATGGGAGACTTCATCTTCTGTGCATGTTTTTGCCCCGGCAGGAGGGACTCATGCCTTTCCTATCGCCTCCTTCGCGCCCTTACCGACACTTCACAAATTCGGGCTCTATCTTTCCGGCGAATGAGATGAGACAGGCTTCGGGCTCAACGCAAACCCTGTTCGATATGATCAAATTGCCAGGTTTCCCGCCTAAAATTTTGCTGGACGCGTTTTTCAGGTAGAACAACGACCGTATTACAACTTTTTGCGGATCGGGGAACTCAGGGAAGCGGACCGGCCACCGGGCAGAACTGAAACCGGACAAAAAAAACAGCCGGAGGCCCCAAGCCTCCGGCTGCCCATTTATAACCCCAAGAAAATGAATCAGGGTGTCGTCAGCGTGATCCGGTAGAATACTTTACCGGCAGGGGCTGTGGCATCGGTGTAGGTCGCCGTGGTCCCGGTAGCGGTAATCTCGCCGCCGAGCTGTGTCCACAAGACCAGATCCGTAGAGCGGTGGACCGTGAAGGTCAGGCCGTCCTGGGCGGGCCAGGTCAGTGTCACCGTCGATCCCGCGACCACGTTGCTCTGGCTTGCGAAGAAGCGCTGGCTTCCGTCAACCGGGCTCAAGCCCAGCAGGAATTCGGCCCGGTTGTCGGTCCCGTCGTTATCGGGATCTCCCGTTCCATCCTGCGCGCCGGTGCCACCGAAGTAAGTGGTCTCCCAAGTATCATCCAAACCGTCGGCATCGGCATCCGACGAGCTTTGACCGAATCCGACCGCGGTGAAGCTTTCCAGCACCGCCGTCTTGTGGACACCTCCGCTCCCGCCATCGAGGACGAAGACTCCGCCTTGCAACGAGGCATTCCCATTGAGGAAGGCCGGCTGCGCCCCGGGGGCGCAGGCGGAATCGTTGCAATACATCGCCCAGACCCCGCCGATGCGTTCGATGATTACCGTCAGGTCCTTGTTCACGGCTCCGGCAGTCCCCGCCGCTCCGAAGAAGGCGTCGCTATCGGCGGCTCCGTTCGTGTTCACTCCGAGTGAACCGTAATTGCCGCTGATAACCGAGGCCCGGGTCATCGAGGTGCTGCTGGTGCCCACGTAGGCTCCGATCTGATCGAAGCCGCCAAGGGCGGGCAGATTCACGAAGTGCGCGCGGATCCGGAAGTCCTGGTTGCCGGTGAAGCCCAGCGAGGACAGGGGGATGCCGATCGCTTCTAGCTCGGCCATGTTGACCTGACCGTTGATATCGGAGGTGGAAGTGGTCAGCGACAGCGTGCCCGCGGCCGTATCCAGATCCAGATTCGGATCCACCGCGGGAATCGTGGTGCCGGTATCCGCCAGACGGTTTGTGAACGGTGTGGCTTGGCTATCCTTGTCCAGCAGGCCGGTGCCCGCGGCCGTCATGCCGTGGAAGACGAACTGGTCGCTCTCGCCGTCCGCGTTGATGTCCGTGGGGGTAGAGAGGATGTCGGTCGGGAAGGATGTCGCCTGGTACTCCTGGACATTCGTGGCTCCGTCCCCGTCCGGGTCCCCCGTGGCGGTCTGGACGGCCAGGGTCGTCTGGTCGAACCATGCGACTTCCCAGCGGTCCGGCAGGCCGTCGTTGTCGATATCCCCGTCCGCAGCTCCCGGAGAAAGGGGATCGGCCGGGCTGGACATGCCGGTGAACTCGGCCAGCGAGGTCACGGTATCTCCGTCGCCGTCCGAGGTGCCGTCGTCGTCGAGGCTCTGGAAGTACGACATTTCCCAACCGTCCGACATGTTATCCAAATCCACATCGGGGAATTCGGCGTAGAGATCCGGGCGGGTACCAGCGGCGAATTCCTCGCTGTTGAAGGCGAGGTCGCCGTCTTGATCGCCGGAGCCATCTTGTTCCAAAGTGCCGAGCCATTGCATCTCCCACGCGTCCGGCAGGTCGTCGGCGTCGGAGTCACCGGGATTGGAGAAGGGATCGCTCGGATCACTGCCGGCCACGAGTTCCGCGAGATTGCTGCTGGCGTCACCGTCGAAGTCGTCTCCCGGTCCCGAAGTGAGGTCCCCGAAGTAGAAGCTCTCGAAGGCGTCCGGCATCTGGTCGGCATCGGTGTCCGGCTGCGCGGCGTCGTCCGCACCCTGCTCATGCAGGCCTTGGAGCGCCCACTCGGGAAGAGCACCGTCCCACAAACGGAACTCGTCGTAGGTCGCGCTGGCCGTGTTGTCCGGCCATGGTGAGAAGCCGAGCGCGTTCACGGTGTCGTTGAGGAATGCCAGGCTGTTGGCAACCGTGGCCGTGCCCCGGGCCGGACCGAGATCGAAGTTCGTCACCCCGTCATACTCCGGTGCGGAATACCATGTCACCAGCGAGCTGCCCGGCGTTGCGGCCGGGGCGATGGTCATCACGATGTGATACTTCGTCGCGAGTTCGTAGGAATTGGTATTGTCCACCAGAAGCCCGGCAGGATCGATCCACTGGATCCGGTCGGTCGCTGCACCGGTCCCCACGGACCAGCTCATGTAGAGATTCTCCGTGGTGCTGTTGTGGAAGTCCCAGATTCGCGAGAAGTTCTGGATCTGGTTGTAAGTCGCCCACACCTCGATGGTGCAGGGGGTGTTCCGCGCCGGTAGCAGGTTGCTGCCGAGCTTCACCCATTGGGAGTCCGCCTTCGCTCCGCCCGCAAGGGTGACGGAGGTGGGGTTCTGGGTCACGGGATTGGTATTGCTCGTGGTGCCGTTCTCGATTGTCGCGTGGGCCGTTCCCACGGAATCGTTGAGGTTCCCGGTAAAGCTCCACCGGTGCGCCAGCTTGGCCTCCGCCAGCGAGAAGGAGGAATCGTTCGGATCGGATCCATAGAGGTACTCCTGGAGGTCGGTGAAGAGATCGCCGTCCGAGTCCACCGTGCCATCCTTCGCCCCGACGCTGCCGAAATAGAGGATTTCCCAGCCGTCGCCCAGGCCATCGGAGTCCGACTCCGTGAACGCCGCCGGATCCGCGGGGTCCGTGGCGTTGGTGTACTCGAACAGGTTGGAATCGAAGTCACCGTCGAAGTCGCCGCTGCCGGTCTGGGCGGTGGCGTTTCCGAAGTGTTCGACTTCCCAGCTATCCGGGAGACCGTCGTTGTCGGTATTCAGCGGGTCGGAGCTGGCGTTATTCGCGGCCGTTCCAGCGAGGAATTCCTCGTAGTTCGTGGCGAAGTCGTTGTCGAGGTTACCGTCTGCTCCGTTCACGCCCGTGGCGTCGTTCGGATCCAGACCATTGGCGGTTTCGTAGGCATCGGTCATGCCGTCGCCGTCCGTATCGTCCGCCACGACGTTCACCACCACCGTGCTGCCGATATTCTGGAAGGTGTAGATGTAGCCCGTCCGCGGATTGGCCACCGATAGCCCGCCGACTCCCCCGCCCAAGGCCCCGCTATATTCGAATAGCGTGTAGGTGCCCGCAGTCGCCGGATTGGTCGTGCCGCTGTCGTAGAGGGTGACAGCGACGGTGCCCAGGGACAAGCCGGCCGCATTGCTCACCACGATCTTGTCGCTGGTGGTTCCGCCGGCCGTCTCGAAGGTCGCGGTCGAGCCGTTGGGCAGCGCGAGGGCCGGGACGGTGAGGGTTCCCACCGCACCCGCCGGATCGGCGACGACGACTCCGGCTCCGCTGCTGACGGAAATGGTGTTCGCGTAGGTGCCGCCGATGCCGAGCTTCCCGGCATTCACCGCGATGGTGCCGGTGAAAGTATTGACCCCCGTCAGCGTGGTCGTGCCGCTGCCGATGAAGGTCATGCCCCCGCTGGTGTTCGGCGCAAGCGTCGGGGTGCCCGTGGTCGCACCGGTGCCCATGCCGCCATGAAGGGCGATGGTGGGCGCGCTGGTGTAGCCGATGCCCGGATTCGTAATGGTGATGCCCGTGACGACACCGCCGGTGACATTGGCCACGGCGGTGGCTCCCGTGCCGCCGCCGCCGGTGATCTGCACGATCGGCGTGTCGACGTAACCGGAGCCTCCGGCGGTCACCGGGATGGTGGCAACGCCGTCGCCCGTGGGCGCGCGAAGGGGCTCGGCAATGGTGACGGCGAGGCCGTTGTTATCGATCGTGCTGTTGCTGTTGACGTAGGCGTCGGTGAGGGCCAGATCCGCCATCAAGGTGCCGGCGGCAGTGGCCCTGAGCGTTCCACCGTTGAAATTCAAGCGGTAAACGCCGGTAGCCGTGCTGTTCCCTTTGGTGATGGAATTGGTGCTAAGGGTGCCGCCGTTGAGGTTGAGGTTGCCGGCCAGCGACACGGCGTTGCCTGCAAACTGGGTGTTGCCGAGGGTGACGTTTGCAGTCCCGGAGATATTGAGGGTGCCGTTGCCGTTTTCACCCACGAATGCTCCCACCGCACTGGTGAAGGTGCCGCCGGAAAGGTTGGCCACACCGAGGGACGCATTGTTGCCCGCACCGATGGTGATGCGGTTGGTGGCGATGGTGATGGTGCCGCCGGACTGGTTGAGCAC
>CBIHMP010000246.1:0-5924 GCA_966211015.1 uncultured Luteolibacter sp.
TTGCACCACTGCATGGCACCAGGTGGAGGGCGCATCCCTCGCCGGCGCGCAAGTGACGGCGATCACCGGGTCCCAAGTGAAACCGCTGAACCCGGGCGTCGCGGTAAAGAAGACGCTCTCCTTCGGGAAATTCCGCGTGCCGTACCGTTTGATCGGGCGTGATGCGGCCTGTGGCTGGCACGATGCCATGACGGCGAGGTGGCTCGATGCCAACCATCGCCAGATCGACGTGGTGCACGGTTGGCCGCTCTCTTCCCTCAAGACAATCCGGATCGCGAAGAAACACGGGATCCCCGTGGTGCTGGAACGTCCGAACGCCCACACCGCCTTCGCCTACGAGGAGGTGGCCAAGGAGAACAAGAACGTCGGCATCAAGCTCCCCGGCGACCACGACCATCTTTTCAATGGCAAGCGTCTTGCAATTGAAGAAAACGAGTACGCCGAAGCGGATTACCTGCTGTGCCCGTCGGATTTCGTCGCACGCACCTTCCGCGATCGCGGCTTCGCGGATGCCAAGCTGGTCAGGCACCAGTACGGCTTCGATCACTCGCGCTTCAGCTCTCCCGATTCAAAGGCGGCGGAACATGACGGGCTGGTCATGATTTACGCCGGCGTCGTGGAGCCGCGGAAGGGCCTTCATCATGCTTTGAAAGCCTGGCTTGCTTCCGGAGCCCACGAGAAGGGGACCTTCATGGTCTGCGGCGAGTTCATCCCGGGCTACGCCGATCTCCTGCAGCCGATGCTCTCCCACCCCAGCGTGAAGGTCATGGGCCACCGCAGCGACCTGCCGGATCTGATGCGGCAAAGCGATCTCTTCGTCCTCTCTTCCGTGGAAGAGGGCAGCGCCCTCGTCACCTATGAGGCGCGCGGCTCCGGCTGCGTGCTTCTCGTGTCCGACGCCTCGGGAGCGATGTGCGAACACATGAAGAACGGGCTGATCCACCCCTCGCGCGATGTGGAGGCTCTGACCGGACATATCCGGCAACTGGATTCGGACCGGATGCTGCTGGCGAAGCTCCGCGACGAGTCGCTCTCCGGCCTCGACGGGCTCACGTGGGCTGAAGCGGGGCGGAAGCTGGCGGACGTTTATCGCGACGTGCGGAAACGGATTGGCTGACTCCGCTACCGGCAGAACCTCGCTTTTCCCCTCAAGTGAATCCGCTCGGCTTTATCTTCTTCGTTGTGACCGCCATCGCCTTGATGAGCGTTCCCCGGAGGTGGGCCCCGATTCCCCTTTTACTAGGGGTGCTCTACATTACCCACGGCCAGTTCTTCGATCTCGGCGGCATCAAGCTGCCCGTGTTCCGCCTGCTGCTGGCGGTGGGAATGGTGAGAGTCCTGGTGAAGGGCGAGGGGATCGCGGGCGGGATCAATACCATCGACAAGCTGATGGTGGCGCTCTGCGGCTGGTTGCTGTTGGCGAGCTTCTTCCACGAGAGCGGTGCGGATGGCGCCGGGCCGGTTTTCATCACCGGCAAGATCGCGGAGATCGGCATCTGCTATCTTCTCATCCGCTGTTACTGCCAGGACATGGAGGACTTCGTATCGATCGTCAGCGTTATCGCCATCCTGCTGGTACCGATCGCGTTCGAGATGATCTACGAGAAAGCGACAGGAACCAATCTCTTCTCGAAGACCTTCGGCGGCGTGGTGGACGCCGTGGTGGAGCGCGACGGGCGATTGCGCGCACGCGGTCCCTTCCGCCACGCGATCCTCGCCGGTACGGTAGGCGCGGCGCTCGTTCCCATCATGATCGCGATGTGGAACCGCAATCGCCGGGTCGCCCTCATCGGCCTCATCGCTTGCCTGACCATGGTCGTCGCTTGTGCTTCCAGCGGCCCCGTACTGAGCTTGGGATTCGCGCTGCTGGGAGTCTTCCTTTGGAACTTCCGGCACCTGATGGGCATGATCCGGTGGGGGATGGTGATCGGTTACGGTGTCCTGGAGCTGGTGATGAGCCGCCCGGCCTACTACATCATCGGCGAAATGAGCGTGGTCGGAGGCAGCACAGGCTGGCACCGGTCCCATTTGATCCATTCATCGATCAAATATTTCTCCGACTGGTGGCTTTTCGGGACCGACTATACCCGCAATTGGATGCCGACCGGCGTCACCTGGAGCAAGGACCATACGGACATCACGAATTACTTCCTGGCCTTCGGCGTGATGGGCGGCTTCCTCGCGATGATGCTGGTGATCGCGATGATCTGGGTGGCTTTCAAATGGGTGGGAAACATTCTGGACGCGCAGCCGGAGATGGAGAAGGGCGACCGCTTCATGCTCTGGTGCATGGGAGCGAGCCTCTTTTCCCACGTCGGCACCAGCGTTTCGGTCGCCTACTATGACCAGTCCTACGTTTTCTTCTGGTTCAGCATCGCCACGATCAGCTCGCTGCATGTGCTGATGAGCTCCGAACCGGTCTCCGATGCGCAATCGGCCGCCGATCCTCCCCGCCCTGGAGTGCAGTATGCCAGCTAGCCTAATCGCAGCTCGTCCCTCCCTTGATGAGTCACGCTAAATCAGCACCACTCGTCGAAGCGGCCCCATCGCCGGTGCCGGTGCTTGAGCAGGCTTCGGCCACGGGGTGTGCCGCGCCGCCGAAGGGCCAGCGCTTTTTCCACCTCGATGCGCTGCGTGCAGCTCTCATGTTCTGGGGCATCCTCGTCCATGCGAGCACCGTGGTGAAATCCGGGGTCTTCCTTGGGATCGCCACGGTCTCCGGCCTAGTCCGCATGGAGGCCTTTTTCGTCATCTCCGGGTTCCTCGCGTACATGCTCCTGAAGAAGTACGGGGCGAAGGTCACCGTGCGAAAGCGCCTGCTTGCGATCGGGCTGCCCTTGCTTGCGGCGCTGATCCTGCTGAATCCGGTGACGAACTACCTCATCTATTGTTTTCACAATCCACCCATATCCTTCGCTGGATTTCTGAAGGGGGAGGGGATTGCCGGGGCCAAGGGACCGATAAACTGGCACCTGCACCTGTGGTTCCTGATCGCGTTGTTGATTTATTCGATGCTCGCACCGCTCATTGAGCGTGCCGTGGATTTCGCGGTGAAGCTCGTCGGGCGGGGGGAGGAGCCCGTGCGCTCTTCGAGCGGCGTGTTCCTCGGCATCGGCGCCGGAATGGCCATCGCTTGCATCGGATCCCGGATCGTCTTCGAACTTATCAAGCCGGGGCTGCCGGGCGAGATGCACTACGTGGTGCGGTCGATAGGAAACTTCCTGCCGTTCTACGCGCTGGGGATGTTGCTCTTCGCATCGCCCCCGCTCCGCGGGGTCTTTTCAAAGCTGCACCTCATCCAGACGATCCTTTCGTGCGCCCTGCTGGCGGGCATCAATCGTGCGGGAGGCGAGGACCCCGGGCGCATGGTGGAAGTGCTGGTCCTGGCGGTGCAGACTTATGTGGCGGTGTGCCTCTCCAGCCTTCTGTTCTGGGTCGCGGGAAAATGGGTGAGGGCGGAGAATCCCGTGGCGCGCTCGCTTTCGGAGGCCGCCTACTCCGTTTACCTCTTCCATTTCGTAGTTCTCTACGTGTCTGCGTTCGTTTTTCGACCTTGGATCCCGGACGGGTTCGCGCTGCTCACGGTGATCTCCGCGGCGACCTTTGTTTTCACTTTCTGTTTGCACCGCTTCGTGATCCGCCGGGTCCCCGTGCTGGAGCTGATCTTCAACGGGAAACCTGCCCGCCGCGCCAAATGAACGCGACTTCACCCATGGCCACTTCCCTCCAAAGCGAGCCTCCGGCTGTAAGAACCTCTTCCTCGATGAGGAAGATCCTTTTCATCGCCTACCATTTCCCGCCTTCCGGCGGGGGCGGGGTGCAGCGTTCGTTGAAGTTCGTCAAATATCTCCCCGGATGCGGGTATGATCCGCTCGTTCTCACGGCGAAGCCCAATAACGAGAGGCGCTGGACCCCCACGGATCAGGCCCTGATGGACGAGGTGCCGGAGTCGGTGAAGATCACCTCCGTCAGCCTGCCCGACGAGGTCCACGTACCGGGCAAGGTCGAGCGCGCCGCGCGGGAGCTCCTCGGCATGCGCAGCCGCTTCGGGCTGACTTGGATGAGGGAGGCGATCACGGCCGGGCTCAAGCTCGTGCAGCAGGAAAAGCCGGAGCTTATTTTCGTGACCCTGTCGCCCTTCGAGGGGGCGGATGCGGCCGCGGAAATTTCCCGCCGCACGGGGATCCCGTGGGTGGCGGATCTGCGCGATCCTTGGGCTTTGGATGAGTTCCAGCTCCACCGGACGCGGTGGCACCGCAACTTGGAGAAGGCACAGATGGAAAAATCGCTGCGCAGCGCCGCGTTGATCATCATGAACACGCCGGAGTCTGCCCGGCGTCTTGCGGAGGCTTTCCCGCGGCTCCGTGCGAGCAGCATCGTAAGCCTTACCAATGGCTACGACGCGAGCGACTTCGCCGGAGAAGTGGAGCCGATCGGCGGCGGCAAGTTCGCCATCGTCCACTCGGGATATTTCCACGCCGAGTCCGGTCTGACGGAGCATGCCCGGCGGCGGCAGTACAAGTTGCTCGGGCGGACGGTCCCGGGTGTGGAGCGTTTGCCCCGCTCACATTTCTATCTGCTCCGGGCGCTCGAGCAGTGGTTGAAGGAGGATCCTTCCATCGAGAATCAGGTGCGGGTCCATTGCGTCGGGGTTTTATCGAAGGCGGATCAGGCTCTGATCGAGGGATCTCCGGCAAAGCGGCTTTTCGAATGCTCCGGCTACCTGAGCCATACCGAATGCCTGCGTTACGTGCGCGGCGCGGATCTGCTCTTCCTGCCGATGCACAAGATGCCGCCGGGAATGAAAGCGGGCATCGTGCCCGGGAAGACCTACGAGTACTTGGCGGCCGGACGACCGATCCTGGCGACGGTTCCGGACAGCGATGCGCGGGACTTCGTCATCAGAGCCGGCACCGGTGTCACCTGCGAGCCGGGCGATGTGCCGGGGATGCTGGCGGCGCTCAAGGAGCAATACGCAAAATGGAAATCGGGTGCCTCCCGTTCCGATTGGGACGGGGAGTTCGTCCGGCAATTCGAGCGCGAGAACCTCACCGCGAAACTGGCGGCGTACCTCGATCAGGTGCGCTGATTTTCTCCGGCGCCCCCACAGCAGATGCAGGTAGAACACGTCATCGACTCCCCCGGAGATTCCAAGGCATCCCGCCGTGATCCATTCACGGCCCCGGATGTCTCGAAGAACCTCCGCAAGAGTTCCGTGCGCGGGGCGTCGCTGATGTCCTTTTCCCGCATGGCCGGGATGGGCCTGCGCTTCCTCTCCACGGGAATCCTGGCGCGCATGATCTCCCGCGAGCACTTCGGCATCTTCGGCATGACGGTGGCAATCTCCGGGTTCCTCGCAATCTTCATGGATGTGGGCCTCTCGCAGGCGACAATCCAGCGGGCGGAAATCAATCACCGGCAGATCTCGACCTTGTTCTGGATCAACATCGCGCTGTCCGCCCTGATCGCGGCTATCTTCGCGTTTTCGGCACCTGCGATCGCGGCATTCTTCGGCCAGCCGGCCCTGGCGAAGATCATCCCGGTGCTTTCGCTGAGCTTTCTCTTCGGCGGCCTGGGCCTGCAGCACCTCGCCCTTCTCACGCGGAACATGCGGTATCCGCTGCTCGCGGGTGTCGAGATATTCTCGATGTTCGCCGGAGTCGTGGTGGGAGTTTGGATGGCGAGTGCGGGGATGGGTTACTGGGCTCTCGTGGGAATGGCGGTTGCTCCGCCCCTTGCCAAATCGATCGCGGCATGGGTCGCGCTTCGTTGGGTTCCCGGTCTGCCCTCCCGCGGCACCGGGGTGGGCGGAATGCTGAGGTTCGGCGGGGACGTGCTGGGATTCAACGTGGTGAATTTCTTTTCGCGGCAGGCGGATACCGTGCTGATCGCCAAATTCTGCGGCGCCGCTCCGATGGCTGCCT
>CBIHMP010000247.1:0-5904 GCA_966211015.1 uncultured Luteolibacter sp.
TCGCCGACGAATTGGCGAAGAACCTGAAGGACGGCAAGAGCGAGGTGGTCTGCAACGCCGGCGTGCTGGAAAAGGTCAGCAAGGACAAGCACGGTGTGGTGACCCGCGAGGTGCTGACCAAGAGCTGGACCGACTGGGTCGATTACTGGGCCGTGGATTTCAATTACGAGAGCCGCAAGGAGATTATCCAGGTGGCCAAGACGATGGGCGTCGAGGGGGAGTTGACCGGCGTGGTCGATGCCGGCGCCGGTGAATTCATCGAATTCGAGGAGCGCTGGACAGGTGCCTACATCTTCGAGAACGAATGGCAGAGCTTCCGCACCCGCAAGGATCGCAGCTTGGAGCTTACCAGCGCACCCCACACCTACGAGAAGCCTGGACGCTACACCGTCGCAGTGAAGGTCATTGACATCTTCGGGAATGACACGATGGCGCTGGTGCCTGTGAACGTAGGGTAAGATGCCATGAGCGAGGGGATGCTCCAAGATGGCCTGCACTGGAAACCGACCGGCAAGCGGCGGCTTGAAGTGGAGCGCTGCGAGGTTTGTGCAGGCAGAGGAGAGCTTCTCAGCGAGCGGGAGTCGGATTGCGCCACTTGCGCCGGAAAGGGTTACGTCAAGAATCCGGGAGAGGAAACGGTGCTCTGTCCAACGTGTGAGGGCTTCCGCAAGGATTGGATCGATGTGGAAGAAAAGTGTGCCACGTGTGACGGCACCGGGGAAGTCGCGGCGATTTTCCAGACCTTCGTTGCCGATGCTTCGTGCGAGGGATGCAATGGGAGCGGGGAGCAGGACTCCGGTGAGACGGGAATCGAGGCTTGTGCTGCTTGTCGAGGGAAAGGGTACGGGGACGAACGTTCCTATCATTCCCTTCGGAGGTGGGATTTGGACCGAGAGCGTGCAGCGAACATTGAGCCGGTGACTCGTCCAGAGGCTCACCCGGCCAAATTCCGGACCGGGACTGGAGAGTTCTTCTGGACCGTCAGATGCCCGGAATGGTTTGGCGTTGGCCCCGAACGGTGCGCGAACTGTGAAGAACGCCGGGAGCTGATTATCACCGCTGCGGCATGCGAGGAATGCGGCGGCGCCGGCGGCGAGGAAGTGGTAGAAATGTCCGCATGCGAAACCTGCGGAGGTTCGGGGAAGACCCAACTCGTAAGAGAATTTCGCGTATAGCGGGGACCAGTCCTCCGGCCCGACAGGCGCTTGATCCGGCGGCACGCTGGGGGGCATGGGAAACACCTTTGCCCCGGTGGGTGCCGCGTTGCCGGCGCGGCGTGATGCGTTGCGGATCGATGCTGCCGACGGCGGGCGGCCGCTGCGCTTGGATGGCGGCGCGGACTCCATCATCGTGCCGAAGGCGCAGGACCGATTGTTGGAGCTGATCGAGCGGGAGCAGCTTCCCGGCGACGTGCGGACGACGCTGGCCGGGGCGCTTACGGGGGATCTCCGGCGGCAGCAGCTTCTTTTCCAAGCAATGATCGACACTTGGCCGCGGCTGCAGAAGGCGCTGGGGGAGGTGAAACGAGCGGTGCGGAAAGCCCCGTGGAAGGTGCAGGCTTGGGCGCGGCGGGGTGAGGATCCGGACGAAGAGGCGGAGACCTTGGCCAAGGAGACGGAGGCCGCCGTGTGGGCGATGCGGCCGGATGCGCCGCGGGGCCGGAAGGGCTTCGAGGGGACCGTGGAGGAGCTGGCGATGGGGTATTTCCTCGGGCACCAGGTGCTGGAGGTCCATTGGGAGCGGGACGGGCGCTTGTGGGTTCCCGCCTCGACGAAGGTGGTGCCACCGCGGTTCTACGGCTACACCTACGAAAGCACGGGCGAGGATCGGCTTCTGCTGGATCGCACCGGGGGGAAGGGGGCCATGAATCAGCTCGAGGATTTTCCCCCACACCGCTTCCTGATCGCGGTGAACGGCGGCCACCCCGGTCACCCGACAGTGGCGGCTCCGCTGCGGGCGCTGGCGACCTACTGGCTGGCGGCGGTTTACGGGCTGAAGTGGTTGCTGCAGTTCGCCCAGCTCTGCGGCGTGCCCTTCCGCTGGGCGGAGTATGCCAACGAGAACGACAAGGCGAAGATCGGGCAGATGCTCGAGAAGATCGGCACGGCCGGGTGGGGAGCCTTCCCGTCGGGAACGAAGCTGAACTTCGTCGAGGCCCGGCGCTCCGCGGAGCAACTACCCCAGAAGGTGCTGATCGAACTGGCGGACGAGCAATGCGACACCTTCATCCTGGGCCAGACGCTTACCTCGAGCGAGGGCGATGCCGGGAGCCGCGCGCTCGGCGAGGTGCACGCGACGGTGCGTCAGGACGTGATCGAGGGCGTCTGCGACTTCGTCGGCGAGATCCTGTCCTATCAGCTCGTGCCATTCCTAGTGGCCCTGAACTACGGGGAAAGCCGTAAGGACGTGCCCGGAATCTGGGCGATCTTCGAGAAGCCCAAGGATGAGAGAGCGCTCGCGGAGCGGGACCGGATCCTCGTGAAGGAGCTCGGCATGCCGGTCGGGAAGGCCTGGCTTTACGAGCGTCACGGAGTGCCGGTGCCGGCCGAGGGCGATGAACTTTTCCAGACAGCGCCGCATGGTGCGCAGGGAGATCCTGCGACGGGTTTTGAGATACGTTTACCTCATGAAACAAAGGCGCAAGGGGAAGGTCCCAAGGTGGAAGCTGCGGACGCCGGGGGCGTAGCGCCGCTGACGGTGGACAAGCTCTCGGCTTCCGTGCTTGAGGGGCTGACGGGAGTGTCCCGGGAATGGCTCTCGCCGGTGCGACCGTTCTTTGAGCGGCTGGCGGCGCTCGCGATGGCGAAGCAGGTGACCGACGAGGACTTTTTGGCGGCTCTAGAAAAAGCTCGCCGGGAACTGCCGGAACTCTTCGATGTGCTGGACAAGCAGGTGCTGGAGGAGGCCTTCGACAACGCCGTTGGCAGCGCCATGCTGGCCGGGAGCACGAGCCGCTACGAGCGATGATCGGGATCAAGGTTCAGTTGTCGGATGGGGCCAGCCCTCTGCTGCGCCAGGTGATCGGCTCGCTCACCGGAGCCGAGGCGGCGGAGCTGAACGAGGTAGGCGGCCGGGCGGCATCGCAGGCGGCTGCGGCCTATCACCGCGCCTACGACCAGGCAGGCGGCTGGCGCCGAGGCGGGGGAAGCTGGTCGCGGTTCGGTGGCGACGTGACCGCGGGCTGGCATTTCCGGACCGCGGACGGAGCCGGGGCGGTGATCGCCAACGATGCCGACCACTACGGCCACAAGGTCAGGGGCGGGACGATCCGGGCGAAGCGGGTGCGTTTTCTCACCATCCCGATGGTGCCGGAGGCGAAGGGGTTGCGGGTGGAGACCTACATCCAGAACACCGGAAGGAAGCTGTTCCGCATCCGCGGGAAGAAGGCGCTCTTTGAACAGACGGAGGCGGGCGGGAAGCGAGGTGTCCGGGCTGTTTATGCCTTGGTGCAGCAGGTGACACAGGGGCCGTGGCCGGGTGCGCTGCCGCCCGAGGAAGAGCTGTCGCAGGCCTTCACCAAGGCATGGCGGGATGAACTGGCGGACCGGATCGAACGATTGACGCAATGATTGAGGAAGCGATGCCATTCGAGGAGGCGCTAAGCTTCCTGCTGGAGAAGGATCCGAACCCGTCCGAGTGGAGCGCCGCGGATTGGGCGGAGGAGCGTCCGGCAGTGCGCGTGCGCTCCTTCATCTCCTCCCGGGTCGAGAGCGCGCGGTTCCTCGATCGGGCGCAGGGGATGATCTTCGATTACCTGGCGAAGGTCCGGGAGGAGGTCATCACGCCGGAAGGGGAGACGACGACGGCGCTACGGGTGGGCGGCCGGGAGGACTTCGTGATGCTGATGCGCCGCTTCATGATCGGGGAAGGGATGGCGGAGCCGGAGGAGTTCCAAAGCGTGAATCAGAAGGATGTCGAGGATCTCCGCAGCGTGTCGCGCCTGCGCCTGATCTTCGACACGAACGTCCGGCAGGCCTACGGCTACGGGCAGTGGAAGCAGGGGATGAAGCCCGCGGTGCGGCGGGCATTTCCCGCGGCGCGCTTGGTGCGGGTTCGCGGGGTGCTTGAACCGCGGCCGAGGCATGCCGCCCACGAGGGCGAGGTGCGGCTAAAGACCGATTTGGACTGGTGGGCGAAGTACCAGAACGACCCGCAGATCGGAGGTTTCGGCGTGCCCTGGGGGCCGTATGGCTTCCACTCCGGGATGGGGCAGGAGGATGTTTCCCGCGAGGAGGCGAAGCGGCTGGGCATAAGTGTCGAGGGAGCGGAAGTGCCGGCGGAGAAGCCGCTGCCGCTATTCAACGAAGGCTTGCAGACGAGCGTCGGCGGCATGGAACCGAAGGTGAAGCGGAGGTTGCTGGAGGAGTTGCGTGGCGGCGGCAAGCTTGGTTCTTTGAATCTCGGTTGACCCAAATTTTCTTTCTTGGCTCGCGACTTCAAATGGTGAGTTTAATTGATACTTCGATGCTCGTTCGCAAATGATTTTAGATGTGCCAACTCCTGATGATTTTCGAAATCACGGCATTGATTACCTGAACATTGGGTGGGGCACTGTTCTCGATATTTTGATCTCGTTGGAGGATGCTGGCGACTTCGAGACGCCAGAATATTTGGATGAGATAAGGACAAATTATTGGCAGGCGGCAGAGAGAGAGTTGGCAACGGCATTGTCCCTAATCGAACAAGGCGCAGAGTTCCTCTTGAAAGGAAGAATTTGCGCAATAAGCCCTTGGTTGCTTATTACACGCAACCCTGTCGAATGGCCCAGAGGCGCGCACAACAGCGATGTGAATTTTTCGGCGTTTAGAACCATCGACGCTCAAGATTTGACGAGGGTTCATGACACCTTCTCGTCCCAACATCTCCACGAAGAGTTCGGGCGTGCATTCGACTACCTTCGGCAGAGGCGAAATTCGATAATCCATACGGTGGACAGAAACATGAGGTTTGCGGCGAATGAGCTTATCGAGCAGGTCCTTTTGGTATGCGAGCACCTTTTGGATCCACAAACATGGCTGAAGCTCCGGCTGGAGTTCCTTCAGCGTGACCGGCACACGGCAATTTACCCCGACGGCAACGAATATCGTGTGGCAAGAGAGTTTCTAGCGGTCGTTGCCACACTTGAACCTGCAAAATTAAAGAGGTTCTTTGATTACAACAAGAGACAGCGCTCCTACCTCTGTCCCAGGTGCTCCATACAAGATTGGGACTTCGGAGGGAAAACCGCCCAACTTCGGCCCAATAGCCCTGCGAGCGTGAATGTTCACTGTTTCGCGTGTGGTAAAGATTACCAAGTGGTCCGCGAACGGTGCCAAAACAGCGAATGCCGAGGCAACGTGCATGACGAAGAAGATGCCCGTTGCCTTACTTGCTCCGAGTATCAGGAGTGAGGCAGGTCGGGATGATTTGGAGGGACCACTCGGACGCTTCGCCTCGGGTCATGGCTTGGCTTAGAGCGGCTCCATGCGGAGCTTGATCACTGCTGCCATTACCAGCGCCCTCCCGGACGAGGGCATTCCCGCCGAGATCGTCTATCTGCCCGAGGGCGAGCACCGGATCACGCCCTACGTCAACGGGAAGGCCGAGAGCGTCACGGTGAAAGTGCCGCCCGCGCGCGGGGCCGAGATCGCGGCTTCGCTCCAGGCGGCGCTGGACCGGCGGCAGAAGGCGAACGTGCGGCCGTGGTTCGACTTCGAGCACAAGGCGGGTGCGGCGAGCGCGCTGCCGAAGTCCTTCCGGTATGAAGCGGGGAAGGGGATCATCGCAGCGGTGGAGTGGACGAACGCGGGACGGGCGGCGGTGGAGGGGAAGGATTTCAGCTACTTCTCCCCGGTCTTCTACCTGGGCGAGGGCGGGGTGCCGGAAGGGCTGCCCGAACGGGGACCACTGGGCGGGTTGGTCAAT
>CBIHMP010000248.1:0-5828 GCA_966211015.1 uncultured Luteolibacter sp.
TGTGGAAGGATTTCATCTCCTTCCGGAAAATGTTCGCCAGTCCGTCCCGCTCGCTGTCCCGCCGGCGGAAGACGTAAGGCTGCCCGAGCGGCATATTCAGCTTTGCGCAGCCGATGCCCACGCCATCCTGGCCGCGGTTATGCTGCTTTTCCATCAGCAGGAAAAGCTTGTGGAATCCCCACAACGCGGTGCCGTAGCGGTCGTAGTAGTAGGCCAGCGGTTTGCGGAGCCTTACGGCGGCGATTCCGCATTCGTGCTTCAGGAAGTCGCTCATGTGTCGCTGCTGGGGCTCACTCGCCGCGGACTTTCACCCGAACCCCCTCGGTGTCAACCAAGGTACCCAAAATGGTACCGCCGGGGCCGGCGGAAAGGACCGCTTCCGCCTGATCGGGAGAAACGATGGCCACCCAACCGATGCCCATGTTGAAGGTATGGAAGCGGTCGTCCTGATCGACGTGGGCGAGCAGCTTGCCGATGCCGGGGAGATCCCAAGCCGGAATTTCCAGATCGGCGCCAAAGCCGCGGAAGAGGCGCTCCAGATTTTCAGGGAGGCCGCCGCCGGTGATGTGGGAGTATGCCTTGGGCGTCACCCCGGCCGCGCGAATGTCGCGCACCACATCATGGTAGAGACGGGTCGGCTCCAGGAAGCCCAGCAGTTCCTCGTCGCTCACGCAGCCGGGATGCTCCTGCAGCACGCGGCGCACGAGGCTCCAGCCGTTGGCATGGATGCTGGCGGACTTGTAGCCTACCAGCACGTCGCCCACCCGCAGCGAGGAGGGATCGACAAGGCCCGGCTTCTCCGCACAGCCGATGCAAAATCCGGAAAGCTCGATCACATCCGGCGGGACGATCCCGGGCATCTCGGCGGTCTCGCCACCGGCCAGAATACAGTCGCAGGACGCAAGGTAGTCGGCCATGCCGCCGATCAGGCGCGTGATCTTTTCCTCATCGAGAGCAGCGATCCCGATGTAGTCGAGAAAGAGCAAGGGATCGCCGCCGGTAGTGAGGATGTCGTTCACGCTCATCGCCACCAGATCCTTTCCGGCGGTTTCAAGCAGGTCGTGCTCCAGGAGCAGTTCCAGCTTCGTCCCCACCCCGTCGCAACCGGTCACGATCACCGGCTCTTTATAAGAGCTCAGATCGTAACACGCAGCGAAGAGCCCGAAAGCTCCGAGGAGCTTGCGGTTCTGCTGCGTGCGGGCCACGTGGCTCTTAATATCACCCACCAAGGCGGCCGCTCTGCGCGTGTCCACCCCGGCCTGCCGGTAAGTCAGCTTTGCTCCCATGCGTGCTCGGTGCGCGGGTTGTAACAGCGACCCCCCGGTGGTCACGCGGAATCCAAACTATTTTCGCGGGCAAGGCCGGGGAGCCCCGGCGAGGCCACCGGACCCGTCGGAAATCGCAAAATTTTGGACCTCCCAATATTCCGATCTCATTTTACAGGTCAAACCAGTGTTTGGCAGGTAAAAAAGCTCGTTAGAGCATTGACTATCGGTGTTAGGAGGTTTCCCTTATCGTCTGATGACCAAGATGTTTGGAAAATGTTCAAAAATTTATTGATTCGTTCTCAAAAAATTACTAAAGCCTAGATCCAACGGCGCCCCAAATATTTAATTAAACTTGAGTATTCACCCGTAATCTCTAGAAGCAGAAGAGAAAACGCTGCAAAAGGCATGAATCCGCAGTCCCCAACGCTAAAGCTCCGAGCAGGCCTGACCATTGGTTACGGCACGCCCCTTGCCAGGGCGCCGGACTACATCGTGCTGAACGGAGGAACGCATTTCCTCATCGCCCGCAACGGCCGCGGCAAGACCACCCTCCTCCGGACTTTGGCTAAAACCCTGAAGCAGGTGGAAGGCGCGTTTGAAGCGGAGGGAAAAATGCAGTATCTGCCCGAAGATCTCCGCTTCGATCCCGAAATCACCGCGGGGGGAATTTTTAAATCCTTGCTGCCGGCCTCCCGCCTGAAAGCTGCGAACGAGCTGGCGGACCGCGTTGAATTGGATCTTCACAAGCCCTACGGCAAACTTTCCACCGGCAACCGCCGCAAGACCCACCTGATCGTCGCCGAACACTCGGTGAAAGAAGCGTGCGGGAATATCCTGCTGCTCGACGAGCCCTTCAGCGGGCTGGACGCCTATGCGCGTGAGATTTTCGAGAACATCTGGCACCAGAGCACGGAAGCGGTGCTGCGCCTGGTGAGCTGCCACCCGGACTACGATTCGATGGGGATGCCCAGCGCGATCATGATTGAGGGCAAGGGCATCCGCCACACGACCGCCGCCGGCCAAACCTGGAGCCAACTCAAGCATCAGTTGAACTGACGCCCGCCATGCGACTCTTCCGTCTCACTACCGCCACCTTATTCCGACGCAAGTCGTGGGTAATCTGTGCGTTTGCCGTGGGAGTGCTGCCTTTCCTGCTGCAGCAGATCTCCACCGGCACGGAAAATCCCGCGCTGTTGAAGCCGGCGATCGCTCAAGCCACTTGGGCGATGGCGCTGTTGTCTGCGGTTTTCTGGGGCTTCTATACCGCCGCCAAGCAGGGCGAGTCCAACGCCCGCTCCGGAGTGGGCGAGTATTTCATGACCACCGGGGTCTCCCCGACCCGCCAGCTCTTCGAAATCTGGCTTTCGATTTTCACCTTCCTCGCTCCGCTTCCGCTGATCGCCGCCGGCGTCTGCGTCTTTGCGGCCAGCCCGTCGATGCCGGACGAGCGCAGCATGTGGATCGCCACGAATCTCCAGTACGCCGTCCTTTATCTCCTCGTCATGGCTCCTTTGGTGGCCGTGGCCGCGGCGATCGCCTCGCGATTCGGCGGCATCTGCGGATTCCTCACCTCCGGCGGCCTCGCCCTCTACGGACTCTACGGCGTCGGCTACTTGCGGTACTTGGGAGACCTCCAGGGAAATCCGGTGCTCAAGTGGCTCTGGGCTTTCTCGCCGCACTACCACTTCGCCGATCCGACCGAGCGGCTCCGCTACAAGCTCGGTGCCATCGCTTGGGACAAGTTCCCGCTCCTTCTCGCCTATTTCGGCGGCATCCTGCTCGTCTATGCCGCCCTCTCCCGCCTGATATTCCGCGCACGCGCGACCGCCTGACATTCCCCTTTCCTCAGCCCCGTTCACGCAAGCTCGCTGCCCCATGAAGCTTCGCAACATCACGGTCACCTCCCTACTCGCCCTCTCCGGGCTGGGGTTGTGGACGTACGGCTCGGCCAAACTGGCCGGAGGCGGGGATTTCAATTACCGCCCGAACCCGTTGGGAATCAAGATGAGTCCCTACGGGCAAGTCATCGCCCTGGCAGTGCAGGGGGGCATCGATTCGGACTGGCACGGCACCGACACCAGTGACTTGGCCTGCACCGCTTGCGGCCACGAGCACGGCGCACCGGCCTCCGGCTCCTGTCCCGAAGCAGGCGGGAAAGGACCGCTCGCATGGCTGGCGAAAGTCGAAAGAGCGGCGACCGAAAAAACCAACGTCGCGCCGCGGACGCCCGGCCACAAATTTTACCTCCGCCGCCAGGTGGAAGACAAATTGCGCTTGGCTTGGGAGCTGGATCCCTCGAACTACGCGAACTACAACTCCTACCACCTTTTCCTCACCGAGCCGCAAGTCGGCACTCGCCCGATCATCACCGAAAAGGTGATCGAGCTCTCCCGCCTCACCATCCGCTATTGCCTCTCCCAGGACAGCGATCCACGAGCGGCCCTCACCGCCGCCTCCGCCGCTTCCAACATTCTGGAGCTGATGTTCCTCCACAAGGAGAACTACACCCGGGAGCAGATGCGCGAGCAACTGGCGGTGCTGGACCAAGCGCTCGCACGGACCCACGAGCTGACGCAACGCTGGAACGAGGAAGGTAATTTCGAGCGTCTTTCCGAAGTGCGCGTCCAGGACATGCAGCAGCGCTTGGAATTCATCACCAAAATGCGGGACGTCTGCGAAAGGACCCTGCAACGGCTCTCCGGACCCGACAGCTCCGGACTCTAATACCGCTCCATACCTTTCCCCTTTCCTCTTTCTTCCCATGTTCACTGCCGTACACGAACCGCCCCCGCTCCCCGTCGCTCAGTCGCCGGCGGCGGTCCCGCGATTTGTACAAGGGATGGACGGGACGACGCTGCTGGGAATCATCTTCCGGACCTGCAAGGAATTGCGGGTTTCGGATATCCAGATGCGGTCGGACCGGCCCGTTTACATCCACACCAACAAGGGGGTGGAGAAGCTTGATTTCCTGGGGATGCTCACCCCCGCCCACATGGACGAGATCCTGAAGGAGCTCATCCGCAACCGGGAGAGCGGAAGCCACGGCTTCGGCGAAGGAGAAGATCTCAATCTGCGCTCGGACGAGAAGATCGAGCTCGCGATCCGTGATTTCTCGGAACGCAAGGTGGCCGACTTCTCCTGCGATGGCATCCCGATGGGAGCGAACGGCGAGCGTTCCGGCCGCCTCCGTATCCAAGCGCATCTCAGCTCTTCCGGCCTCGGGGTCACCTGCCGTATCCTCAACGATTTCATCCCCGAACTGGAGAGCCTGGGGATCGACGCCGACACGAATACCGTGCTGCGCCAGGCGGTGCAGAAGCGCGCCGGTCTCTGCCTGGTCACGGGTCCTACCGGCTCCGGCAAGTCCACCACCCTCGCCGCGCTGATCGATTGGCTGCGCCGCAACCATGGCAAGCACATCGTGACGGTGGAAGACCCGATCGAGTATCAATACCCCGACGATATGGAGGACCCGGTGTATCCGGGCCGGCGGATCCCCTGCCCCAGCGTGGTGACGCAGCAGGAAGTCGGCCGGGATGTCCACTCCTACCGCCAGGGCCTGAAGGACGTGCTGCGGAAAGCGCCCCACGTGATCCTCCTGGGGGAAATCCGCGATCGCGAAGCGATGGAAACGTGCATGGAGGCCGCACAGACCGGTCACTTGGTACTTTCCACCCTGCACACGACCGGCGCCGTCAAAACCATCGGCCGTATCCTCGAGCTGTATCCGAAGGACAACCATGCCGCGGTCCTCTCCCGCCTGGCGGAAATCCTCATCTTCATCCACTCGCAGGGTCTTCTGAACGGCATCCAGAAGCGGGTGCTCACCTACGAATTCCTTCAAAACAACGATGACTCCGTGGCCTCCGCGATCGCCAACTACGACGGGGGAGCCCGCTCGCTGGAAGACGTGATCCGCCGCGCCGGAAACATCGAATGGGACGCCAACCTGCGCCGCCTGATGCGCCAGGGCCTGATCACCGAACACACTTTCGAGAACGCACGCATGAACCGGGAGGATTCTGAAATCCTCTAGCTCATCCGCGTGTTCTCCTGCCGACAGAAACTGAAAGACACACCCAAAGACAACACACCAAACATGAAACTGACACGTACCACCAAGCGCGCAAGCGGCATGACCCTCCTGGAACTTACCGTGGTCATCCTCGTCCTGCTTTCGCTCATCTCGATCCTCTTCGTGGGCGCCCGCGCCTGGAAGAAGGGTTCCGACCGTTCGGCCAACATCATGAACGTCCGCAACGTGCAGCAAGCCGTCCGCGGTCACCAGAACATGAACGGCCTGCTTGCCGGTGCCCCGCTCGTCGCAGCGACCACCCTGTTCGGCGACACCGGCTACCTCAAGGAGCCGAAGCCCCCGATCGCATCCGTGGCCGCTTACACCTTCGAAAGCACCGTGCCGGATGTGGGCCTGCTGTACACCACCAACTCCACCCTCGGTGGTGCTGATGGCGAGTACTTCTTCACCGAGGCCGAAATCACCGACGGCAAGATCAGCGATTGGTAAACGTCTCACTCCGGAGCAGCCCGCAGGGGCTGATC
>CBIHMP010000249.1:0-5812 GCA_966211015.1 uncultured Luteolibacter sp.
CCGCGGGAACAGAGCCCTCCCACCCGCCGGAGGGCGGTTCCCATGGACTGCAGCGATCTATGCAAGGTGCATGCACCGCAAAGTCCCCCATTGCAAAAAGGGGCCCGAACCTATTGAATTGCTTTCTTGCAAATCGCACGATCCCGGCATTTTTCGGGATGCCTAGAAACAACTTGTAGCTGAAATGCCTGAATGTTCGCTTTAGCCCGCGACAGGTGTCGCAACCGGATTTTTTCATGCGTCGGCATCTGAAAGCCCGCTACCTCGGTCCTGCTCTAGTCGCTCTCGTGATGGTCATCTACGGAGCGGTCACCTCCGTGCGCAATACGCGCGCAAACCTGTCCGAATTTGCGGCGGTCGAGCAAACGCGGATTGTAATGATCGAGCTTCAGAGATGTCTGGGGGCGATGGTGAATCTGGAAGCCGGCCAGCGCGGCTATCTCCTCACCGGAAGGGAGTCCTTCCTCGAGCCCTACCGACATGGCATCACTGCGGTGGACGGTCATATCGCCAAGCTGCGAGACCTCACGCTCAATCACCCCGCCCGGCAGGATCAGGTCGAGGCGATCCGCGAGGCCGCCGATCTCAAGATGTTGGAACTGGAGCGGGCCATCGCCGCCATGCAGGCCGGGGATCCGGAGGCGGCGGCCGCCATCGTGGCAACCGGCCGGGACCGGGAATTGATGGATCGGTTCCGGAGCGCGGTGAGCGACATGCAGTTCCAGGAATCGGAGCTGCTTGCCGAGCGCCAGAAGCAGATGATCCGGAGCTTCAAAAACACCAATACCGTGGTGGTGACCACGGGTGTGGTCGCCATCGTCGCCGGGGTGGTGGGCACGATCCTGCTGGCTCTCGTCCTGCTGGTAAAGGAGCGCCAGGAGCACCTTCAGTTTGAAAAAGAGAAGGCGGTCCAGGCGGACAAGGCGAAGACGGACTTCCTGGCGATGATGAGCCACGAGATCCGGACGCCGATGAACGCGATCCTGGGCTTCGGCGAATTGCTCCACGGGGTGGTGGACAAGCCGCAGGAGAAACACTTCGCCAAGGCGATCATCACCAGCGGCAACTCCCTCCTCTCGCTGATCAACGACATCCTCGATCTTTCGAAGATCGAAGCCGCGAAAATGGAGCTTCACCCCGAGGCGGTGGAGATGAAGCGCTTCACGGAGAACTTGGAAACCCTCTTCTCCTACCGCGCGCAAGAAAAGGGCTTGGACTACGGCGTGCGGCTGGATCCGGAGGTGCCGCCCGTCCTTACTTTCGATGCGCTGCGGCTGCGGCAGGTGCTGGTGAACCTGATCGGGAACGCCATCAAGTTCACCCGGGAAGGCAGCGTGGATGTAGCGGTGCAGATGGAGAAAGGGGCGGCTGCCGGGGAAGTGCGGCTGCGCTTCGAGGTGACGGACACGGGCATCGGGATCTCGGGCGACCAGATCACCGAAATCTTCCGCCCCTTTTACCAGGTCGGGCCGATCCAGGGCCGGGGTGGCCAAGGGACGGGCCTGGGGCTGAGCATCTGCGAGCGCCTCGTGGCCCTGATGGGCGGGAGGATCTGGGTGGAGAGCGTGCTGGGCCAAGGATCCGTCTTTCATGTGGAGGTCCCCGTCGAGCGCCGGAAGGAGCCTCTCCCGGAAATAGATGCGGAGGAGGCGGGCGGAGCCGTGGACTTCAATCGTCTGGCTCCTTCGAAAATCCTCATCGTGGACGATGTGCCGCTGAACCGGGAGCTTATCCGCGGCTATCTCCACGGCAGCCACCATCAGGTGCTGGAGGCGGAAAACGGGGAGCAGGCCGTGACGATGTGCCACCGCCATATGCCGGACCTGGTGCTGATGGACATCCGCATGCCGGCGGTGGACGGGCCGACGGCCCTCACCATGCTGAAGGCCCGGGAAGCCACGAAGAAGATCCCACTGGTCGCCCTGACCGCGTCGTCCCTGCTGAACGGTCAGGAAGACCTGAAGCGGATCTTCGACGGCTTCGCGAGCAAACCGATCAGCCGGGAAAGGCTCTACCTGGAACTCGCGAAGTTCCTTCCCGTCCCCTCGGCGGCCGCGACCCTGAGACCCCAGCCGGAAAAGCCGGTGGAGATACCGGCCCACGGGGGGGAGTGGCCGGATCTCCAGGCGGAGCTCGGGGAATTGCGGGACACGACCCTTCCAAACCTGATCGAGCTGGTGCCCGCACAAGCCACGCTGCAATTCGCCAAGGACCTCTCGCGCCGCGCTGAGCAGCACCATTGCCCGCCGCTGGCGGCTTATGCCGGGGAGCTCCGCGATGCCGCCGCAAACATGGATTTCACCGAAGCGGGACGCGTGCTCGCGCGATTCCCGGGTCTGATTGATAGCCTTGCCGATGCCAACGTTTGATCCTCTCCCGCGCACCTCCGGCTCGTCCCTCATCCTCGTGGTGGACGACGAGCCGAAGAATATCCAGGTGGTAGGTCCGCTTCTCTTGAAGCAGGGCCACGAAGTCATCGCGGCCGGCAGCGGGGAAGAGGCCCTGGCGAAGCTGCGCGCGGCACGGCCGGACCTGATCCTGCTGGACGTCATGATGCCGGGGATGTCCGGCTTCGAACTCTGCCGGAAATTGCAGGCGCAGCCGGAGTGGAAGGATGTCCCGGTGATCTTCCTTTCTGCGGTGACGGACAAGAGCTTCATCATGGAGGCCCTCCAAGCGGGCGCGATGGACTACGTCACCAAGCCCTTCCACGGGCCGGAGCTGCTCTCCCGGGTGCAGGTCCACCTCAATCTCCAGAACACCCGGAAAAGCCTGGCCTCCGCGATCATCGAGCGGAACCGGTTGCTCGAAGTGGTGGCGCACGATCTCAAAAATCCGCTCGGCGGCGTGCAGTTCGCGGCATCCCTGCTGGCGGAAGACGCTGCCGCCTTGGATTCGCGCCAGAGCACGCTCGTGGGAAGCATCAGGGAATCGGCTTCGCGGGCGCTCGAAATCGTGGGCTCCCTGCTCCAGACCCGGCAACTGGAGGAGGCCAAGGCGCGGATGGGACGCGTACCCCTCTGCCTCCGGGAGTACGCGGAGCAGGCGGTGAAAAATTTCGTCCAACACGGCAGGGCGAAAAATATCGCCTTGGAACTGGAGAGTCAGGACGAACACCTCCCGGTGAATGCCGACCGGCGCTCGCTTCTCTGCTCGCTGGAAAACCTGGTCTCGAACGCGATCAAATTCTCCCCCAAAGGCTCGCTCGTGAAGATCAGCCTGCTCAACGACGGCAAGTCCGGCATCTTCCGCATCGACGATCAGGGTCCCGGCGTGCTGGAGGAGGAGAAGGAGCTGCTCTTCCGTAAATTTACCCGTCTCAGTGCCCGGCCTACGGGGGGCGAGATTTCGACCGGTCTGGGCCTGCACATTGTTCATGAGCTGATCGAGGCGATGGGCGGCACGGTCCATTACGAGCCGGGAGCCCGGGGAGGCGCGTGCTTCGTGCTCACGCTGCCCCTCGTGGCAGCGGGGGGCAAAATATAGGCGGGCCCCGGGGATCGGTACCGGCGTTGGGACCGGAAACGACGCGCATGTGACGGATTCATGCAGAATGCCCGCCGCCAGGTGTCGAAGGCGCGCGGATTCACCGCTCCGGCCTTGCACGAGGGGGAAGCGTCGTTTACCCCGGCTTTGTCATGCCCGTCGCAACTCCCGCGCAATACCGCGCCATGCTCGATGCCGCCCAGAAAGGCGGCTACGCCTACCCGGCCATCAACGTCACTTCGATCACCACGATCAACGGGGCGCTGCGGGCTTTCGCCGAGGCCAAGTCCGACGGCATCATCCAGGTTTCCACCGGCGGCGGCGAGTTCGCGTCCGGCACCTCCGTGAAGGATGCCGCCTTCGGCGCAATCGTCCTCGCCGAAGCCTGTCATCGCCTCGCCGAGAAATACGACATTCTGGTGGCCCTGCACACCGACCACTGCCACCCGGCGAAGGTGGAGGGCTTCCTCAAGCCGCTGCTCCAAGCTTCCCGCGAGCGCATCGCCGCCGGGAAAGGCCCCCTTTTCCAGAGCCACATGTTCGACGGCTCCGTGGTCCCGCTCGAGGAGAACCTGGCGATTTCCAAGGAGCTCCTCAAGGAGTGCGCGGAACTCGACATCATCCTGGAAGTCGAAGCCGGCTGCGTGGGCGGCGAGGAAGACGGCCACGACACCTCCGGCCTGCCCGCCGACAAGCTCTACACCACGCCCGAGGACATGGTGGATGTTTATGAGGCGCTCCATCCGATCGGCCGCTTCCTTTTCGCCGCCACCTTCGGAAACGTCCACGGTGCCTACAAGCCGGGCGCCGTGAAGCTGAAGCCCACCATCCTGCGCGATGGCCAGAAGGCCGTGACGGACAAGTACGGCGCGGACGCGGAAATGGACCTCGTCTTCCACGGCGGCTCCGGCTCCGATCTAGAGGACATCCGCGAGACCCTGGGCTACGGCGTGGTGAAGATGAACATCGACACCGATACCCAGTACGCCTTCACCCGCCCGATCGTGACGCACCTCTGCTCGAACATCGAGGGCGTGCTCAAGATCGACGGTGAAGTGGGCGACAAGAAGCTCTACGATCCCCGCAGCTATCTGAAGAAGGCGGAGATCTCCCTGGCCAACCGCCTGAAGGAAGCCTGTGATGATCTGCTTTCCACCGGGAAGACGATCTTCGGCACGGTCTGATTTGCTCCTTTCCACGAAAGCGGGTCCGCGGTGCGGGCCCGCTTTTTTTTGTATTCGGCCGCCCCCGACGGGCCTTCTGAACGATGCAACTTGAGGACGAACAACCCCAAAGGTAACAAGATGTCGCATGAAGGAAGAGCCTCCCTATCTCAAAGCTTGGTTTTTGTTTTTCATGGTAGCCACATTGGGAGGAGCCTTGGCAGGAGGCCTCTTGGGCGGGATTCTCGGATTCTTGCTCGCTACTGCAGGTGTTGCGACGACAACGATCGGCTTCATCGGCACCGTTGCGGGATTCATTATCGGTCTCCCGATATCCTTTTTACCTTCAGGTGGTCGGTCCGGAGATTCATTCTCCCGAGCTTATCACCGACAGGCCCTCCGACTTCCAGAGAGGGGGAAGGGAACATTCCCTCCTTGCCGCCGGTGGGGCCCTATGAAGCGCCTCGCCGGCACTAGGCGAAGATCGGGCAAGCACCCCCGTCCGCAACTACGCCCCTTGCGGAGCACACAGAGGCAAAGCCCTGCTTTTTTCGTTCCCATCCCTCCCGGCAGCCGCTTCCCTCCGCACCATCCCCATGCCCGAAGAGAAGCCCAAGCCGGAGCACCCGCTCGTCAATATCTTCGTCAACGTCCTGATTCCGGTGATGGTGCTCAGTTACCTGAGCAAAGATCCCGAGATCCAGATGAAGCTCGGGAAGCCGGTGAAGCCCTGGCACATCGGCCCGCTGTGGGCGATGATCATCGCGCTCGCACTGCCGCTCGGCTACGGCGTGTGGCACTTCATCAAGACACGGAAAGGGAACTTCTTCTCCGGGCTGGGTTTGGCTTCCGTCGCCCTTTCCGGCGGCCTCACGCTCTACCTCTGGAATGCGGACGGTTCGGTGAAGCCGAATGCGGGCCTGCTCTTCGGCGTGAAGGAAGGCCTGATCCCCCTCATGCTCGCCTTCGCCGTGCTGGGCTCACAGAAATCCTCCACGCCTCTGATCCGGCTGTTCCTGTACAACGACACGATCTTCGACGTGCCGAAAATCGAGAAGCGCATCGCCGAGCGCTCGGAAGAAAGCCGCTACCGGCATCTGCTGAAAGGGGCCACGCATCTCTTTGCCGGATCGTTCTTTCTTAGCGCGCTCATGAACGTCGGC
>CBIHMP010000250.1:0-5807 GCA_966211015.1 uncultured Luteolibacter sp.
ATGGGGAGTTGTCTCTCGTTTCGTGGACCCTCGCTGCACGGCGTGGAACGCCATGCTACTACCACGCGGCGTGGAACGCCTCGCTACTACCTCACGGCGGGGAACGCCGTGCTACTGCACCACCTCCAGATTCTTATCCACGAGGGCGCCGGCACTCAGCTCGGAGAGCTGCTTCGCCTTGGAAGCATCCTTTTCGATCACGGCGCGCACCCCGGCATCGGAGGTTTTGTGGGCGAGGATATTTCCCGCCTCGTCGGTGAGGGTTAGCAAGTAGCTGTCGTACTCGTAGCCCCCGACGTTGCCGTAGCCCTTGTTGTCGCTGTCGAAGCTGGTCTTGAAGCCGAGCACTTCCTTCTCCGCGCCTTTGTTAGGAGCGAGCCCTTCCACGTCGAAGGGCCGCTTGGACATCACCTTGTATTTGTCCGGATTGCGGCGGTCGCGGCCGAAGTAGGTGATGGCGGCCTTGGTGGCGGGAAAGGGAATCCTGGCGCTGAGGTTGCGCAGCTTCACCTTCGCGGACACTTCCTGATCCACCATGTAGTAACCCCGCTTCTCGCGGCGCTTCGAGACGACCACCTCGATATCGAGCTTGGGCACGCGCGGTGGCAGCGCCTTCGCCTCCTCCCGGATCTTGCCTTGGGAATCCGTATCGAATTTCAGGATCCCGAGCGTGTGCTCCTTGGCTTTCCCGCCGGTGGTCGCGAAAATCACATTGTCGCCCTCGAGCGCCAGCAATTCGATCATCAGGGCTTTTCCTTCGGCGTTACGGACCTCGATCACGGGGCCCGCCCAAACGGAGGAGCAGAAGAAGGCGGAGATCAAGACGGGGAGGCTCGCTTTCACGGCCTCCCTTATATCTCTATCATGTTAAACCGCGAAGTTGAAAATAGGTAAGAATTCGTAATGCGAATTCACCTCTTTTTCATGCGTTCTTCCATCTCCCGATCTCGGATTTCACGTTCTCGACCGAAGGGGAGCCGGGATTGCTACGCGCCGCGAGCGCGCGCTGGAGATCGAAGACTTGCTTCGCATCCCCGGTATAGGCCGGGTCGATGCCGGGGAGGTCGAGCTGGTCCAGGGGAATGCCGGTCTTCACCGATTCCGCGACGGCCTTGCCGACCAGTTCGTGCGCGTGGCGGAAAGGGACGCCTTGTTTCACCAGCCAGTCGGCGAGATCCGTCGCGAGCAACATGGGATCGCCCGCGGCAGCCCGGCAGCGGTCCTCGCGGATCTCCATCGCGGAAATCATCTCGGTGTTCACGGCGAGCACCAGCTTCAGCGTATCGATCGAGTCGAAGAGCGGCGGCTTGTCCTCCTGGAGGTCGCGATTGTAGGTAAGCGGGAGCCCCTTCACGGCGACGAGCAGGTTGATAAGATTGCCCACCAGGCGACCGCTCTTCCCGCGGGTCAGCTCGCACACGTCCGGATTCTTCTTCTGCGGCATCAGGGAGGAGCCGGTGGTCTGGGCGTCCGAGAATGCCACGAAACCGAACTCGGCGGTGCACCACAGGATCAGATCCTCGCTGAGGCGGGACAGGTGGACGCCGCACAGGCCGGTCGCGAAGAGAACCTCCGCAATGTAGTCGCGGTCCGCGATGGCATCCATGGAGTTCGTGGTCACGCCGTCGAAGCCGAGTTCCGCGGCGATCGCGCGGCGGTCGAGATTGATGGTGGAGCCGGCGAGGGCGCCCGAGCCCAGCGGGGAGATGTTCAGCCGCTTGCGGGCGTCCGCCAGGCGTCCTTTGTCCCGCTCCAGCATTTCCACATAGGCGAGCAGATGGTGCCCCACGGTCACCGGCTGCCCGCGCTGGAGGTGGGTATAGCCCGGGAGTACGGTGGCGGCATATTTTTCCGCCCGGTCGAGCAAGCCCGACTGGAGATCCGAGATCGCGGAAACGAGCAGGTCGATCTCCGTCCGGCAGTAGAGCCGGGTGTCGGTCGCCACCTGGTCGTTCCGGGAGCGGGCGGTATGGAGCTTCGCCCCGGCGGCACCGATCCGCCGGGTCAGCTCCGCCTCGATATTCATATGAATATCCTCGAGGGAGGTTTTGAATTCAAAGCGCCCCGCTTCGATGTCGGCGAGAATCTCCTTCAATCCCCCTTCGATCGCGGAAAACTCTTCGCCGCTCAATAGCCCCGCGTTTTTCTGGGCGCGGGCATGGGCGATCGAGCCGGCAATATCGTGCGGGTAGAGCCGCCAGTCGTAGCTGATCGACTCACCGAATTGCTGGACGAGGGAGGAGGTATCCTGGGCGAAGCGGCCTTTCCACATGGCGCGGAGTAGCGGGCACCTCGCCGCCGCACGCAAGGGAAAACAAGGAGCGGGACATTCCTACAGGCCTTCCGGTCGGGCCGCCTACCGCTTCCGCGAGGGCAGCCTTTTTCCCGTCACGCGGGCCGTGATTAGGTTCGGGCAGACACCCTTTTTCCTCAGTTGTTCACAGCAGGCCTCGATCTTGATCGATTGCCGCACCGGGCGAAAGCCCATCCGGCGGGTCAGGCAATCGTTCAAAAGGTCCAGATGGGAGTCGGCGAATTCGACCACTTTCCCGCAATCGATGCAAACGAGGTGGTTGTGGCTCGGTTTTTCGACGAAATTCGGGTCGTAGGTCTTCAGGTCGCCGCCGAGGTCGATCTCGTGGAGCAATCCGGCTTCGACGAGAAGGGCGATGGTCCGGTAAACGGTGGCCCGGGAGACTCCGGCATTCGCCTTGCGGGAGCGGTCGAAGAGCTCCTCCGAGGTGAAATGGTCGTCGCTGGCGAAGGCGGTGCGCACGATGGCGTCCCGCTGCGGGGTGCGGCGGAGGCCTTTCTTGCGGATGAAGGTATCGAGTCGGTCGAGGACGGATTGATCCACGGAGCAAGACTAAGCCCTGCACCACCCTCCCGGGAAGGACGAAGCGCGGATGCACCATTTTACGGGTTGGCAAGCCCGGGCGGCTTGCTTGAATGCGCGGAATGAAGTTCTGGAAGGCACCCGCGGTGATTGTTTCGGCCCTGATGCTGTGGTCTTGCGGATCGCCGCAGACCCTGGACGTGCGGCCCCTCCACATCCGCCAGGTGAAGGTGGACGACTCGGACGATCCGATGATCCGCGGCGAGCTCCAGCGGCGCTTCCACGGCGCGATCGGCGTGCAGGAGCAGGGACAACGTATGGGCTATTACTATACCGTCCTGTGGAACGACGCCTCCGGCAGCGGTCCCGGGGAGGTCGTATTCGAGTTCCAACAGGGGGCGACGGGCAGCCGCGTGAAGAAAATGGTCCGGAAGATCGAGGCCGGTGAAACCAAGGGAAAGGCCGAGTTTGCAATCATCGGGGATGATTACCGGCCGCAGGGGGAAGCGTCCGCCGTGCTCGCCTGGCGGTGCAAACTCTATCGGGAAGGCCGGGAAGTGGCCTCCAGGCAGTCCTATTTGTGGCAATAGCGCGTTTTACTTGCGATGCACGGTTGACCGGATGGGTAGGCGGAATTTACAGTTACCCGGTCTCAAGTAAGTTCGGTCCCTCTCTCGTGAGTTCGGAAAACGCTATACTGGTCGGAGTCTTCGACGGGTTCACCTGGATTCGGTGTGAAGGAAAAGGCTCCTTCGTCACCAGTCCCGCGATGAAGGAATGCGCCGAGTCGAGGATCGCAGCCGGAGAGCGATGTCTCGTGATCGACCTGGAAGCTTGCACCGGGATGGACTCCACCTTCATGGGGCAGCTGGCCAGTTTTTCCGCCCGGCTTTCAAAGCTGGGATCCACCGGCGGCGTCCAGATCGCCGGGGCAGGGGAGCGGAACCGGAACTCCCTCGAAGACCTCGGTCTCGATTGCCTGCTGGAGATCGATCCACCGGCCGCTCCGTGGCGGGGAAAGGCGGATGAGGTCCGCGCCTCCCTGCAGCCCTACCAGAGCGGGCACGCCATCGGCCTCCAGGACCGTGCCAGACACGTTCTCGAGTCCCATAAAGTTCTCTCTTCCGCCAACGCGGAAAACGCCCGGAAATTCGCCGGTGTGGTCGGTGTCCTCGAGCAGGAGGTCGCCGAAAGCGAAGGGAAGGCCGACTGACGGGCCGGCGCGCAAATGCAGCACCTCGTTTCCTACCTTCTGTTAGCCGCGGTCTTGATCGGCCTGGTACTTGCCGTCCGCAGGATCAAAGGGCAGCTCCGCTCGAAGCACGAGGAACTGAACGCCTTCGAGGGCGAGGAGCAGCGCATGTTCGCCTTCCTGCATGATCTCGGCTCGGCGATCGGCAGCGATACCACGATGACAGGCCTCTACCGTCTGATCGTGGAGGGCGTGGACAAGGTGGTCACCGCCCGCGGCGGCGCGCTTTACCTGCTGGAGGAATCCCGCAGCAAGCTCCAGCCGAAGTATCTTTCGGCCGAGTGCCCGGCGCTGGTCGGCGTACCGCTGGAAATACGGAAGAAGGCGGAGCGCGATCCCCGGGCTCTGGAGAGTCACCTCCGGCTCGCCCAGGTGCCGGCGGAGGACGGCATCTTCGGAGCCGTCCTTTCCGCGGGGGAAGCGCTCAATGTTCCGGACCTGAAGACGCACGAATCCTGCCGGGATGGCTTCAGCAACTACGGCGGCGATATTGCGGCTTTGATTGCTCCCCTCCGCCACGGGGGGAAGGACCTCGGCATTCTGGCCGTCACGCGGAAGAAGGAGGACGGGGCCTTCACGGCGAACGATTTCGCGGTCTTCCGCACGGTGGCCGAGCAATCGGCTTTCGCGATCGGCAATGCCTTGGTGCATCGCGAGGCGAGCGAGAAGCGCCAGATGGAAGGCGAGCTCCGCAATGCCCGGGAAGTGCAGCGCGTGCTCCTGCCGCAGGGGGAGCCGGTGGTGCCGGGCTACCGCATCAGCGGTACGAACATGCCCGCCCGCATCATCAGCGGCGACTACTACGATCATCTGGATCTCGGCGATGGCCGCCACGGCGTGGTCATCGCGGACGTTTCCGGGAAGGGCGTGGCGGCCGGCCTGATCATGGCAATGTGCCGCAGCGTCCTGCGATCCCTGGCCGGCGCCCACGAAAGCCCGGTGGAAGCCTTGGGACGGGTAAACCGCCAGATCTTCCCGGATATCAAGGAGGACATGTTCATCAGCCTCTTCTACGCCGTGATCGAGGGCCACGAGGGCACGGTGAAGTTCGCCCGCGCGGGCCATGATCCCGCCCTGCTCTACCGCGCGGAGGAGCGCACCGTTTCCCTCATCAAGCCGCCCGGCCTTGCCCTCGGCATCGACGAAGGCGACGTCTTCGACCGCGTCACCAAGGTCCAGGAGATCCGCATGAATCCCGGCGATTGCCTGCTTTTCCACACCGACGGCGTGAAGGAGGCGGTCAACGCGGCGGGTGAGGAGTTCGGGATGGACCGCCTGCGCGATGCCTTCCGGGACAGTGCTTCGCTTGGCGCGGAAGCAACGATCCGCTCCGTGGAGCGGGAGCTGGCCCGCTTCGTCGGGGAGGCACCTCAGATGGACGACGTCACGCTGGTGGCGGTGGAGAAGAGATAGGAAGGCGACCACCGTGGCGCAAATCATCCTGCATACCCGGATCGAGGCTCCCAAGGAGCGGGTCTTCGATCTTTCCCGATGCATCGAGCTTCACCAGGACACGACGGCTTCCACGCGTGAGAGGGCGGTGGCGGGCGTCACCAGCGGTCTGCTCGGTCTGGACGAGGAGGTAACCTGGAGCGCATGGCATCTCGGGTGGCGCCGCCGTTTGAAGGTCCGCATGACCCGCTATGAGCGGCCGGTCTTTTTCGAGGACTCGATGGTTGAAGGGGCCTTTGCGATGATGCGTCACGAGCACCACTTCGC
>CBIHMP010000251.1:0-5781 GCA_966211015.1 uncultured Luteolibacter sp.
TTTCGGGTCGGCGGAAAGCGTCGGGAAAAGCTCGCTCACGACATATACTCCGGACGAGTCCGCGTGATTGCGGATGAAGCGGCCGGAGGACCCGCCGCCGAACATGCTCATCGGGTCGCCGCCCGATTCGAGGTTCTTGCCGAGGGTGAGACGGGCCAGCTCGGTGCCCGCGTCGTTGGAAAGCACCACCTCGGTTCCGCGATCCTTCTCTTCCTTCGCGCCCGGATCCATTCCGAAACGGGGCGCAAAAGAAGGTTCGGACTCGATGCCCTGCGTGACTTTCACTTCGGAGAGCGTCCGGAGGAATTCATTCACGTTGGTGACATTGGCAGGATAATCCCCGCGCTCCGCGATCAACCACTTGCCGTCCTTGCGGACCAGCGTGGAGGTGTTCTCGCCGGAGCTTACCCGGATCTTCGCGGCTTCCTGCACGGGAAGATCCGCGAAGAGGGTCTGTCCGCGGGCGCGCTCGGTCTTGCTCTGGAAGCCCTTCGAACTGGTCGAGCGGGCGACGAAGGCGGCGGCGGCGAGGAGGATGGCGAGGATCCAGAGGACAACGACTTGTCGTTTGTTCATGGCTGGAGGTGTTTGGGGTAAGGGTTCAGCGGGCGCGGGTGGAGGAGCGGCGTTTCACGAGCAGACCGATTCCGAAAAGGACGACGAGCGCCGGGACGCCGACCACGTTGAGGAGCGTGGTGGCGCCTGCCAGCTTGTCCTTCTCGCGTCTCAGGTCCTTCTGGAGATCGCGGATTTGTTTGCGGGCCTCTACTTCCTGCTGCCGCAATTTCCGGATCTCCGCCTCCTGTTCGGGCGAAAGATAGAGCTCGGACCCGGCGGCCTTCTGGGTCTGGAGATCGTTCAGCTTTTTCTGCGCCTCCTCGGCTTGAGCTTCGAACTCTTCCATCTTGCTGCCCACGCGCTTGTTTGCTTCAGCCTCCATCTCCTTGATCTTGGTGAAGGGCCGGGCGATCGCCGCGCGGCTGCGGGCACCGATGAGGTGCGTGGACGAAGCCGCCTGATCGATGATGTTGAAGAGCAGGGAAGGGTTGCCGTTGATCTGCCGGGCCACCTGCATCCCGCCGAAACCCTGCACCTGATAGGCAAACTGGTCGAAGAACGCGTCGATGTCGGAGATCAGGAAGACATTGCCCTCCTTCGTCGCCTCGACCAAATGAGCGGGCTTGTCTTCCTTCTTTTCTTCTTCCTTTTTCTCGCCGTCCTTGGCTTCGCCTTCGGCGGGGGTCTCCTCTTTCTCTTCTTCAGCCGCGGCTTCTTCGGTGCCGGGCTTGCCCGTGGGGAACGCGGACTTGAAGTTGCCTTTCAGGTGCATCACCAGATCGTAGGCTTGGGTGCCGCGGAAGCCGGTGGCAAGGCGCGGGTCGAGCTGCGAGGCCTTCGTGGAATCGACAAAGCCCGCCTTCGGGGAGGACCTCACCAGCGTATTGATGGTCACCCCGGCCCCGCCGGTCTTCGAAAGGCCGCCGGGCAGGAAGAATACCAGGCTCGTGAGATCCTTCGTGATCACGTTGTCCTTTTGCGGCATGCCGTCCTGCGGAACCGTGAGCACCGCGATGCCGGGACGTCCGCCGTTCATCGTGGTCTGGTAGTTTTCGTCGGCAAGGACCTGCGGGTCCATCGCCACGCCCCAGGAGCCGAGCAAGGTCGGGAGGGAAGAAGCGGTAGGCAGCCCCGGAGCGCCGCCCATCATCGGGTTCGGCGGCGGGCTGCTCATCTGGGCCGCTACCGAGAAGGGATCGACGCAAGCGACCACCGTGCCGCCCTGGAGCAGGTACTGGTCGATCGCGAATTCCGCTTCAGGCGTGATGTTCGCCGGGTGGAAAAGGAGCAGCACGTCGATGTCCGGATCGATCTTCTCCGGAGTCATCGTGAGATCCTTGATCTCGTAGGACTGGGAGAGTTGCTGGTAGATCACCCACGGCTGCGTGCCCCGCTGGCCCGGCATCATGGCGGGGGCGCCGTTGATGGGCAGGCCCGCCATCAGACCGATCACCGGCTTGTCGGGGCGGGACACTTCGGTGATCGCCTTCGAGAGCTGGTACTCCAGCATCGTTTCCTGGTTCGGATCCAGGAAGGGGATGGTGGAAGTGCGGTCGAGGCAGGAGACGGCCAGGCCGAAATAGAGGTTCTGATCGTTGATGGCCTGGCCGCGGATCCCGTCGAGGTTGGCGGAGTCCTCCGCGTCGGTGTCGGGCTGCGGATCGAGCTCCTCCACCCGCAGTTTTCCGCCGGAGAGATTCTCGTACTCCGCCAGCAGGTCGTCCACGCGCCGCATGTGGAGCTTCAGGTCTTCCGGCATGTAGTCGGAGCTACGGGTAGCGTAGTAGCGGATCGTCACCGGGGCGCCGAGGTCCTTGAGGATGCCCTTCGTGCCGTCGGAAAGGGTATGCACCTTGTCCGTGGTGAAGTCCGCGTTCTTGTGACCGATGCCGAGCGAGGACACCAGCAGGTTCAGGGAGATGACGATGACCAGGAGCGCGATGATGGCCAGCACGGCCCGGCTCATCGGGTGGATGGTCTTTGCTTCTTTGCTCATGAGATGGAAGAAGGAAGGTTTGGAAAAAGGGGTTCAGGCGCGCTTGGCCGTCAGGATGGCGCTGGTGCCGAGCAAGCAGGCGAGGATAATGGAACCGAACCACACCGCGTCCTGCAGGCGGAAAGCCCCGCGCGCGAGAGACATGAAGTGATCCCAGACGCCGAGCGAGGTGATGGCATTCGAAACGCCGGGCGGCAGCGCCTTGGCATAGGCCCGGACAAAGGGATCGAAGGTCCCGAGCACGATCACGATGCAGAGCGTCGCCGCCACGATCAGGCAAATCACCTGGTCGCGGGTGAAGGCCGAAATCAGCAGCGTGATGGACAGGAAGCAGCAGGCGACGAGGAAGCCGCCGATGTAGCCGGAGAGGATGGTCAGGTTGTCGGGGTCACCGAACCAGTTCACCGTGATCCACATCGGGAAGGTCAGCAGCAGCGCGACCAGCCATACGAGGGCGGCCGCGATGAACTTCCCGAAAATGATGCTCCACATCGGGATCGGCATGGTGCCGAGCAGCTCGATGGTGCCGCTGCGGTGCTCTTCCGCCAGCAGGCGCATTCCTACCGCGGGCACCAGCACCATCAGGATGAAGGGGAGATAGGCGAAGAAGGAGTAGGTGAGCGAAGCGTCTTGTACCTCCATGAAGCCGCCTAGCGTGAAGGCGAACACCATGGAGAGCAGGAGGAAGACGACGATCACCGCATAGGCGATCGGATGGCTGAAATAACTGCCAAGCTCGCGCTTGAAGATGGTCCAGACGTTTTTCATGGAAAGGAGAGGAGGGTGAAGAAGTTCAAGCGGCGGCGGTATCGAGCGTCGTGACCTTCCGGAAAAGGTCGGTCAGGGACCCGGTGCCGGATTTCCGGATCAGCTCGGCCGGAGTGCCGTCTTCGACGATGCGGCCCCGGTCCACGATCACCGCGCGGGTGCAGGCGGCCTCGACTTCCTCGAGGATGTGGGTGGAAAACAGGATCGCCTTGGTTTCTCCGAGCCGTTTGATGAGCTGGCGGACCTCGTGCTTCTGGTTCGGGTCCAGGCCGTCGGTGGGCTCGTCCAGGATCAGGACCTCCGGATCGTGGAGCAGCGCTTGGGCGAGGCAGGTGCGGTGGCGGTAGCCCTTGGAAAGGGTGTCGATGGATTGGAAGGCGACGCTCTGGAGGAAGCAGGTCTCGATCGCCCGCTCCACGGCATCTTTTTTCGTGTTTCCGGAGAGACCGCGGACATCGGCGCAGAAACGCAGGAATCCGGTCACCGTCATATCATTGTAAAGCGGCGCGGATTCGGGGAGGTAGCCGATCTTCTGCTTCGCTTCATTCGGTTGGTCCACGATGGAGAAGCCGCAGACCTTGGCTTCTCCGGAGCTGGGCGGGAGGAATCCGGTCACCATCCTCATGGTGGTGGATTTTCCGGCACCGTTAGGGCCTAGGAAGCCGAGCACTTCGCCTTTCCGCACGGAAAAGGACAAGTGATCGACGGCGGTCTTCGTTCCGAACTGTTTGGACAGGTTCTCGACTTCGATCATGGGATCACAGGGTTCTGATGGGAAGGATTAGGACGCTTCGCGGAGCGACACGGAATGCGGCGCGCGTCTGAAAAAATTGCTGGGACAAGGCTTGGCAAGGGAAAAGCCGTGTCATGGACGCCCATCGGATTTTGCGGCTGACCCGGGAGCGGCAATTGGGTTAGACAGGGATCGATGAGCGTCCCGGAGACCGAGATCAAGCTGGAATACGAAACGGCCCCCTTCCTCAATTCCCTTTTCGCCAATGATGCGAAGGAACTCCGGTATCTGGAGGGGAAGCTCGGTGTCCGGGTGGTCACGCGCGACGGATGGATCCTCTTCGTCGGGCCGGAGGAGGGGGTCCGCCGCAGCACCGCGGTGTTTTCCGATCTGGAGCAGGCCCGGCGACAAGGTATCGAGATCGAATCGCGGGATTTCCGGATGGCCGTGGATCTCGTCGCCGAAGGCGGCGGATCGATTTCGGAGCTTTCCGAAGTGAAATTGCTGGGGATCCGGGGCCGCAAGCCGGTGGTGCCGAAGACGCCCCGGCAGCTGGATTATTTGAAATCCATCGAGAAAAACGACGTCGTCTTCGGCCTGGGCCCCGCGGGGACCGGGAAGACTTATCTGGCGATGGCGATGGGCTTGGCGATGCTGAAGGCGAAGCGGGTGGGTCGCGTCATTTTGACGCGGCCCGCCGTGGAGGCCGGCGAAGCCTTGGGCTTCCTCCCGGGGGACCTCCGGGAAAAGGTAGCCCCCTATCTGAGGCCCCTCTACGATGCGATCCATGACATGATCGGCCATGAGGAAGGAGAGCGATACCTCGCGGACGGTACCATCGAAATCGCTCCCCTGGCATTCATGCGCGGCCGTACTCTGGCGCGTTCTTTCGTCATTCTCGACGAAGCGCAGAACACGACGCGGGAGCAAATGTTCATGGCGCTGACGCGCTTGGGCGAAGAATCGCGCATGGTGGTGACGGGAGACGGCTCCCAGATCGACCTCAAACCGAACGTTCCTTCCGGGCTGTTCGAGGCCGAAAGGGCGCTCGCTGGCGTCCGGGGCATCGACTTCATCCGCTTCAGCGGCGCGGACGTCGTCCGGCATCCCGTGGTGGGGCGCATCATCGACGCCTACGACCGCCACCGCAGCTCCGCCTGATAAAGTGCTGAAGATCAACAAAGGCAGCGCATTGATAGTCGTATCTCGTTGATTTTTCGCAAATTGGAACTTGTTTAATCGCCGGGGGCCGTGGGGGGATTTGCGCATTGCAAAAGGGGGGTAAATCTTCTAACGACCTCCCCCGCCGATGGACTTCCGGTCCGGATCGGCCCCGTTCTCGCAACCCAGTTGCCATACCGTGGGATTCATAGATGCCTTCAAACGCTGGCGCCTCGCGCGCCGCGGCATGTCGTCCGGCCGCAAACGCCGGGTCCATGCCGAAAACCCGGTGGCGATGACGTTGGACCGCAGCGTCTGGGTGCGCTTTAGCTTGTATTTGGCCTTCTGCGCCGGCGTGGCGGTCATGGTCCTGCGGGCAGCCTCCGATACCAATTTCGTCGATGATCCCATGCGGGGGGCGGTGTTCGGATTCGTGGTGGCGGGTACCGCCGTGGCGGTCCTCCAGAGCATCCACGAGTCCGTGTCCCAGCGGAACGGCCGGATCTTTCTCGTGCTGGGCGGGCTGGCGGGCCACATGGCGGTGGTGCGGGGGATTTCCCTGATG
>CBIHMP010000252.1:0-5758 GCA_966211015.1 uncultured Luteolibacter sp.
GTGGTGATTGACGATCGCGCCGACGGCTTCCCCGGCCGACCCAGCGCACTGACCGAAGGCGAGTACTCCATCCAAGCCGTCATGCGGCGAAACCTGGATTCGCCTTCGATCGGCACCGGCGAGGGCACGGCGTACAGCGCGGTCGCCCGCCGCGCCATCAACGGAGCAACCTCGGGCAATCTCGGATTGCACCTCGATCAGGTCGTCAAAGGCCAGGCGTTTCGAGAGACCGAGCAGATCAAACTCGTGGAACTGCGCAGCACAATGCTCAGCGATTTCCATCACCGCGAGGTCGTCATGCGCGCCGCCGTCGTCCTGCCCAACGACTATGAAGAGCATCCCGAGCGACGGGATCCCGCGATGTACTGGATCGGCGGCTTCGGCAAGCAGGTGCTGGGCGAAACGTGGATCAACCACCACGGCGACCACGGCAAGCAGAGCACCCGCGGCGTGATCGAGCCCGCGAGCAAGAATCACCCGCTGGTCCGCGGCGTGGAGGACGTATGGGGCCCGAGCGACGTGTACGGCGTGAAGGAGCTGCCGGAGGACGCGACGGTGCTGATCCGCGGCCAGGTGCTCACGGGCATGACGCCGGGCGACAAAGCGGTGGAGGGCGGGAAGAACGATCCGATGATGCCGGTGGCCTGGGTACGCGAGCGGAAGCTGGACAACGGCAGCACGCAGAAGGTGATCTGCAGCACGATGGGAGCCGCCACGGATTTCGTCTCGCCGGGCCTCGCCCGCTTCGTGACCAACGCGGCGTATTGGGCCACGGGCCTGGAGGTCCCGCAGAAGCTCGATACCAAGCCGGCGGGCAAGTATGAGCCCACGAACTTCGGGTTCAACGGCTTCAAAAAGGGCGTGAAGGCGGCCGATCTGAAGTAGGACATCCCGGGCTGACCCGCGAAGCACTCGCCGCGACGGCCATCATGCGCCACAGTGGCCGCGATGATCGCAGGAATCGAACTGGGCGGGACGAAGACCGTCGTGGCCACGGGCACGGCGGACGGCACGGTACAGGAGGAGTGGCGCTTTCCCACGACCGAGCCGGAGGAAACCTTCCGCCGGGCCTGCGGATGGCTGGCGGAGCGCGGCACGCCGGAGGCCATCGGGGTCGCGGCTTTCGGCCCGGTGGGCATCGTGCGGGGACGCGCGGACTACGGTAAACTGCTGGCCACGCCGAAACGGGCGTGGGCGGGATTTTCAATCACCGGATATCTGGCGGAGGCCTTTCCGGCAGCCGCGGTGACGCTGGAGACGGACGTGAACGCGGCGGTGCTGGCGGAGGCGCGGCTGGGAGCGGCGGCCGGACTGGAGGACGTGGCCTACATCACCATCGGCGGCGGGATCGGCGCGGGTATCCTGACCGGCGGGGAACTGGTGCATGGCGCGCTGCACCCGGAATTCGGCCATTTGAAGGTGCCGCGGCCGGCCAACGACGGCTTCGCAGGGGTCTGCCCCTTTCACGCGGATTGCCTGGAGGGCCTCGCAAGCGGCCCGGCGATCGCCGCCCGCTGGGGCAAGCCGGGCGTGGAGCTGCCGGCGGATCATCCGGCGTGGGAGATGGAGGCGTGGTATCTCGCGCACGGGGTGCTCGCCCTGCTGGCCATCGTCTCCCCTGCCCGCGTGATCATCGGTGGCGGCGTCTCGCAGGCGGAAGGCTTCCACGCCAGGACGGGCACCCTCTTGGAAAAGCTGGCCGCGGGCTACTATCCGCAGCTCACGGGCGCTCCCTACCTGGTGCCGCCGCTGCTGGGGCAGCAGGCCGGCATCAAGGGCGCGCTGCTGCTGGCAGGGCGGTGAAAGCCCCGGCCGGATCGCCTCAGGCCGAGACGTCTTCGTTGAAGAAGACCTTGATGAACTTCATCCCCTTCTCCTCGTCGAAGCCGCGCTCGAGGACGGGCTCGGGCTGGGAGGCGAAGGAGGGCTTCACGTGGATCTCCACGCCGGTGTCCAGTTTCACCACGGTGCCGATGCGCTTCTTCGCCTTGTTCACGTCCTTCTTCGAGATCGCGAAGGAGTCGTCGAAGCGCTGGCCTTGCTCTTCCTCGGCCTTCGCCTTGTGTTCCTTGAACTTTTCCTTCGCCTCGGGCGTGCGGAGCACCTGCTCCTCGAATTCCTGGAGGCTGAAGTGCTCCTTTTCCTCGAAGTAGGCGATCGCGTCGCGGGCCGCGTTGGTGGTTTCCCACGGCGGGGTGTCGTCGCCGCTTTCCTCTTTCCTGACCTCCTTCTTCGCCTTCTCCTCCTGCTTCACGAAGGCGACCGCCATGTCGGCGTACTTGTTCGTGAGGAAGGGGCTGTCGGTCACGGGCACCACGGCCAGGAAATCCCGCACCCAGAAGCGCGAGTCCGACCCGGAGCGGTCGAAGGTGAGGACGTGGAAGCCCTTGTTCGGGTTGTGGTTGAGGATCAGGCAGCCTTTGTCGATTTTCTCGGGATTGATGCCGTGCTCGGTATGGAGCTGCAGATCGCCGTCCTTCGTCGAGATGCTGAGGAAGGGCACCACGCTTTCCGATTTCAGGATGCACAGGCCCTGCACCAGCTCGCCATTCACCTCGAGGTCCTCGACGTAGGAGATGCAGAGGTCGCCGGACTTGATGTTGGGGTGGTTGGACTTCGAGTAGAGGCGCTTCGCGATGTCGCAGCCTTTCTCCAGCAGACCGTCCGCGGACTCGAAGACGGCCTTCGCGCAGGCATTCATCTCGTGCTGGTCGAGCGAGGAGTGGTGGTTGAAGCGGTAGCCCGCGAGATTCTTGAAGGGCTTCAGGAAGATGGCCGTAAGCGTGGCGCGGTCGGCTTCCTCGACCTCGAAGACCTGCTTGGAAGTCTGGAGCGGCTCCTCGCGCTGCGGATTGCCGATCTTGGCAAGGACGAGGCGGGTGGCGGCGGCGGAGGTGAAGCGGATCTTGGCGGACATGCAGGGGCGCGGACGCTAGGAAAGCGGCGCGCGCGGTGCAAGACCGGTTGATCGGATCCCCGCAGGTGCTAGGATTCTACCGGCCAGCCGCCACCCTTCACGACCTTCCGAGATGCCGAAATCCGCCGATGCCTCTCCCCTGCCGGACGAGAGCCAAAAAGCCGTGGACAAGGTCCTTAGAGTCAACCAGCGCTGGATCGTCCGGGGACTCCTGAAAGAGAATGCCGCGGCGTACGTGGAACATCTGCGCGCGGGCGACCCGCGGCGGCTGTACTGCTCCTGCGAGCTGGCCCTCCATCTGGTGCACTACCGGAAATCGGAGCTGCTGCGCGATCCCAAGCCGCTCTTCTATGCCGGCCTCTTCGCGCTGGCGACCCGGAAGGAGATCGGCCTTTTCCTGCAGGATCATCCGATGACGCGGGCGATCACGCTGCTGCTCCACGGGGATCGGTCCGGCCTTTCGCGCCTCCCGGAGACGGGGGCGAGGCTGGCGCGGGAGATCGCCGCCGAGATCGCAGGTCGCATCGCCAAGACCCCTGCCGAAACCAGGAAGGAGCAAAGCGAGCGAACGACCGGGCAGGGCGTTTTCACTCCGCCGCCCTCACTGCCTCCGCAGGGCCTCTAGCCTCCCCTTTTCTTCGTAGGCGCATTTGTAAAAATGCGAAGGGTTGGAACCCGCTCCATCCCGAGGGAGAGAAGTCACGAAAGAACCGCTCTCGCGCTGTCACCAGCGCGCCTACGATCCAGAAGGAGAGGAACGCGACCGGGCGCATTTGTAAAAATGCGATGGGTCGGAACCCGCTCCATCCCGAGGGAGAAGTCACCAAAAGGACCGCTCCCGCGCTGTCACCAGCGCGCCTACGATTTAGAAGGAGCAGGAAGCGACCGGCTCGGACGGATCACTTGATCCCGACCACCATGGAGTCCGGGCCGACGAGGTGCTCCACGCGGCACTCGCGGAAGCCCGCCTCCTGCATCCAGCCGATGCAGTCCGCGCCGGTGTAATCGAAGCCGCCGGGGGTCTCGATGAGCATGTTCAGGCTCATCAGCAGGCCGAAGGCATTCTGCGAGCGGTCGTCGTCGATGATCGCGTCGTAGGCCACCACCATGCCGCCCGCCGGCAGGGCGCGGTACGCTTTCTCCAGCAGCATCTTTTTCTGGGCCAGATCCCAATCGTGAAGGATGTGTCCCATCAGGATGACATCCGCCTGCGGCAGCTCGTCCTGAAAGAAATCGCCCGGCTGGAAGCGGACGCGCTCCGCCAGCCCGAGCGACGAAACGTAATCCTCGAACACGGGGCGGACGACGGGAAGATCGAAGCCGGTGCCCTGGAGATGGGGATGAGCCAGCGCGATCTGCGCGACAAGGTCGCCCTGGGCGGTGCCTACATCGGCGCAGGTGCGGTAATCGCTCCAGGGCAGGCGCCGGGCGATCTCCTGATTGGCACCGCGGCTGAGCCCGGTCATGGCACCCAGGAAGCTGCGCAGGCGCTCGGGCTCGGAATAGAGGGTGGCGAAGGGTTCCACGCCGTCCCAGGCTTCGTTCTGCGCCATGCCGCTGCGCAGGCCGGGGATCAGATTGTCCCAGAAGCCGTAGAGGCGGCGGCTCGCCATTTCCAGGACGCCGCCGATGTAGGAGGGCTTCGCCTTGTCGAGGAAGAGATCGGCCTCGGGAGCATTGCGGTAGAGGCCATCGGCGCGCAGCAGGAAGCCGAGCGCCACCAGCGCATCGAAGAAATCGCGGGTGCCGCGCCCGTGGAATCCGAAGCGGCGCTGCAGGGACTCCAGATCGGAAGGCTGCTGCGCGAGGATGGTGAAGACTTCCAGCTCCACGGCGGCGAGCAAGGTGCGGGAAGACCAGAAGGAGACGCCGGTTTGGAGGATGCGGTCGGGGGTAAGTTCCATAAGAAGCGCATCTAACGCCCGTCCGCCCCGGCGCGGCAATCCCACTTTCGGCTACTTCGGGGTGGCCATCGGCCGGGTCGCAAAGAAGAATGGCGGCAATGCCGCGTTTCGCTTTTCTCCTGGTGCTGGCGTGCTTCGCCGGGATCGCCGCCTACTGGTTCGGGGCCGAGCGCCGCGCGGAAAGGGCGGCGGGAACGGCACCCGCCGCCGCTCCGGTGCAGGACGCCTACACCACCGGTCCCGCGACGCCGGACGGCACCGGCAAATTCTTCCACGGCCGGGAGATCGCGCAGGTGATGGGGCATCAGGCGCTCGGCTGGCTGGAGCGGGACGAACGGGAGCAGGAGGAAGCCCCCAGCCGCGCGATCGCCGCGCTGGACCTGCCCCCGGCCGCCGTGATCGCGGATATCGGCGCGGGCTCCGGCTACTATAGCTTCCGTATTTCGGAAAAGGTGCCGCTGGGCAAGGTGGTGGCCGTGGATATCCAGCCGGAGATGCTCGATTTCCTGCGCGGCAAGGCGGAGGAGCTTTCCGTGACGAACGTGGAGCCCCACCTCGGCGCGATCGACGACCTGAAGCTGCCCCCGGCGACGCTGGATGCCGCGCTGATGGTGGATGCCTATCATGAGTTCTCGCACCCGGCGGAGATGCTCGCCTCCCTGCACGGCGCGCTGAAACCGGGCGGGCGGATCTTCCTGCTGGAATTCCGCGGGGAGGACCCGCGCGTGCCGATCAAGCCGCTCCACAAGATGACGGAGGCCCAGGCGCGCCGGGAATTCGAAGGCGCGGGCTTCAGGTTCCTGGAGAACCGGAAGGCGCTGCCCTGGCAGCATTTCCTGGTCTTTGAAAAGCCCTGAACGCGCCTCACCGGGGGCAGCCATATTTGTCAGACAACTTTTCAAGCCGCGGCTTGCCGCTTCCGCCGATCCTGCCATCC
>CBIHMP010000253.1:0-5747 GCA_966211015.1 uncultured Luteolibacter sp.
ACTAAGCCGTACAGCTTCTCGCCGTACTTGAGAATCAGGGCGTCGAATGCGCGCGTGTCCCCGTTTTGGGCACGCGTCACAAGGTCTTCGTCCGGATCCGGCTGGAGGGGATCATCCGGCATCTTCGGGGGTGGTCGGGGGGTGGGTGAACGGAGCGAGGCTACATGGATCAGCCGAAGTGTAAAGCAAGGTCCTCGGCGGAAAGGATTCCCGAAAATTGTTAGGCAGCCGTTCTTTTCCCCGATTGTCCGGAATGCTTAAGGGATCTTGATGATTTTTCTGGAATTCCCGCACAACTGCGGGTAGAAAAGCGGTGCTGTCCCGCATCCCCGCCTTCACGGCAATGCCACCCGCACCCGAGCACACGCATCACATTAAAATCCGCAACACCCAGCTTGAAATGACCCCGGCCCCGGTGGCCGGTGCCCGGCAGGGTGAGGATGTGGAAGGGAAACTCCGCGCCGCGCAGGAGCAACTGGAGCAACTCCAGCACCAGCGCGAGGAACTGGAACGCCAGAAGCGCGAGGTCGAGGCCCTCAACATCCGCAAGCGGGAGTTCATCAATCTCCAGGCGGAGCTGGCCGAGCGCTTGAGCGGCACGCTTACCCGGATCGACCGCGAGGTCTTCGAGATGCGCCAGGAGATCGACGATCTGGAGCAATGCCGCACCTGTTTCGCCGGGCATCTGACGAAGCTCGAGAAGATCAATCCGGACGGCTGGAGCCGGGAGAATCTCTCGAACTCGATCGAACGGGCGATGGCCGTCGCCGAGCACGCGGACGACGAATTTTCGCAAGCCGCGGAGCATTTCTCACGCTCCCCCCGCTGCGGCAACATTTTCAACGGTGCCAAGGCCCGGCGCGTGGTTTCGGGTGATTTCGCCCGGCAATTCCGGAACGGTCTCGCGTTCAACCTCCCGATCATCGTGCTGGGAGGGATCGGAATGATCGTGTATCTGTTGAAGTGAATCTCCCGATGCGCCTTTCCCGAAGCCATGCCGACCAGGGGCACGCGGATCTCGACGAGCTGAAGGCCCTCGAGGAGCGGAAACGCGCACTGGAAGAACAGATCCAAAGCGCGAGCGCCCAGCCGGAGAAGATCCTGCGCGAAGCCCAGGAACAGGCTGCGACGCTGCCGCCGCCGGACGACCTCGCCGACCGCCGCCGCTTGCGGGAGTTCGAGGAAAAGGCGAGCCGCACCCAGATCCGCAACGAACGCCGGACGCAGGGCAAGAGCCTGGCGCTGCTAGTGCTATTGCTAGCGGCGACGGCGAGCCTGCTTTCCTGGGTGATCAAGCTGTTCGTTGCCTGACACGGCACCGGTCCAGAGCGCTCCAACCGCTTTTCCGCCTCCATTCCTTTCTAGCCATTTCCCCGAGGCTGGGCTAACGAGAGGATATCATGAAGAAGAGCTTGCCGGTTCTCGCTGCATCCGTCCTCGCCGCCCACGCTGGAAGTTATCAGCCCGTCCCTTCCCCTGCCGTTCCGGGGGTGGAGGTGAATCCGCTGAGCTTCCTGGATGTTTTCCGGGCGAGCGCCTACGGGAACTTCGGGATGGAATTCGAGGGTAGCCCGGGCGAGCTCGACGCCTATCAAGTGGAACTGCAGAGCTTCCTCAGCCGGCCGCTGAGCTTCGGCAATCTTTCGCTGCTGCCGACCTTCCGCTATGAAGGCACTTTCCTCCGCTACGACGGGACACCCGCTCTTTTCCCGGTGGGCGACGAGGATCTGCACTCGGTGGAGCTGCCGCTCTATCTGATCCATACGACCCGGAATTCGCCGTGGATTTTCGGAGCGTGGCTCAAACCCTCCCTTTCGACCGACTTCGATCATATCGACAGCGACGACATCTTCGTGGATCTCGCGCTGGGCGTCGGTTACAAGTTCAGCGAGCGGCTCTATGTCGGCGCGGGAGCGGCTGGCTTCGATCTCTTCGGGAACGAGTCTTTCATTCCGGGTGTCGGCTTCATCTGGATGCCGACCGACGAAATCGCCGTCCGCCTGATCGGCGCGACCTTCACCGCCGACTGGGAGGCTACGGAGGACTGGAAATTCGGCGTCGATGTCCGTTCCGCCGGCGGCGTGTGGAATATCGACGACAACAACCAATCCCGCACCCTGGACTTCACCTCCTTCCGCGCGGGCTTGCACGCCCACCGCCGCATCGTGGATAGTTGGTGGGTGGAAGGCGGCGCGGGCTTCACCTTCGCCAATGAGATCGACCTGCGCACCCCCAGCGGCTTGGGCCTCAACGAGAACGTGTTAGGGGATCTCGACGAAGGTCTTTACGGCTTCCTCGCGGTGAGAAAAGAAGTGTGGTGAGCGAATCCCCGCGCCCGCTCAGGAGTTCGTGGCCTTCGCCGCGAGCTTCTTCTTCAGCTCGGGCCATTGCTCGCGGCTGACGATAAAGCCCACGCAGCTCTTCCTGCCGCAGAGGCAGGGGTGATCCTCGTAGCAGTCCACGTCGAAAGCGTAATCGAAGGTGAGTTCCTCGCCTGCTTTGATGGCGGTGAGGGAGTGGATGAAGATCCGCTTTCCCTCGATCCACGCCTCGCAATTCGGCTCGCAGGAGTGATTGATGAGGCGGGCGGTGTTCCAGGGCACGTTGCCATCGATGTCCAGCTTGCTCGTGAGCGTGAAGATGTAGACCGCGGCATCCCCGCTCTCCTGGGATTTCGCGTGCTGCGCCCAAGCACGGCGCTCGCTCTCTTCCTTATCGATGAGTTCGCCGACGTACTCGATGATCTTCGTCCCGGCGGGAATGTCCTGCGTGGCGTAAACGCCGCGGCCGTGGATCTCTGATCCGCGGACCTCGCAGAGCTCGCTCTGACCGCGCTCCCACAGTTGCTTCAGCTTCTTGAACAAGGCCGCCTCCTCGGAGAGCTTCTTCGATTTCTTGCCCATGGTGGTATTCGGCGAGCCTTTCATCACTTGTGCTTTCCCGCCGTCCGCTCGATCTGAGGCAGGACCATGTTTTCCGGCAGCGTGATGAAGAGGCGGCGGAGATCCGAAACGCGGGCTCCCGAACCGTCGATGAAGGTCCAGTCGTTCTTATCCTTGTCGGAAATCGCGACTTGAAAGCCCTTGGTGGTGATCACCTCGATGCGGGGTGCCGCACCCCGCTCCGCGGGCCGCGTGACGCGGTACTCCGTGATGGTCGGAATGATGAGGAGCCATTTTTTAAAGATCATCTTCTCCACCTTTCTCCCGTTTTCCTCCACGACTTCCTTGCCGGGCCAAACTTCGTAGGCGGTAGGCTTGCCGCCGGGGTCGGGGCGGAAGGAGATCACCTGGATCCCCTGGTCCGCCATCATGCGGGAGATCTCGGCGAGCTTGGCATCGAGCTTTTCCATGCCGCCGTCCTGCTTCGCCAATGCCTCCTTCCAGTGGGGATACATTTTATCGATGGCGACCTGATGGCGGCCCAAGACGACTTGCTTTCCGAGATCCTGCACCGCCGCGACGGCGGACGCGGTCACTTCGGGGGGGGCGGCCACTTGCGCGGCGAGACGGCCGGAACCGAGGCAGATCAAAAGCCCTGAAAGGATCGCACGCATCACGGTGCATGGATGCCCGGCGCGCCCCCCCGCGTCAAGCGCTCCAGAAGAAGCCGATGCCGCGGCGGCACGCGGATTCCGCGTAGGCGGTCCGGCGGCGACCAAAAGATCCGCCTTTTCCAAGCGGCAGGGGAAAAATTTTTAGAAACATGCGCCCCGGGGGTGAATCAGCTTTGCTTCCCCCCCGCCCTTTGGCACGCTCCGCGCCCCATGTCCAAACAGGCACTCGGAAAAGGGCTCGGCGCCCTCATCCGCAAACAACCCGGCACCCCCTCCCCGCAAGACGCCGCCTCCCAAGGTGTGGATGGCCATGGCCGCGCCCGTGAGGTGGATATCGACAAGGTGGTGCCCAGCCCGCTGCAGCCGCGCACCCATTTCATCGAGACGCCGCTGGACGAATTGGTGGAGTCGATCCGGCAGCACGGCATCATCCAGCCGCTGATCGTGCGGCCGGTGAACGGGAACTACGAACTGATCGCCGGGGAGCGCCGTTGGCGGGCCTCCAAGAAGCTCGGCCTGGCGACCGTGCCGGTGATCGAGCGCGAGGCCTCCGACCGCGACGTGCTGGAGATGGCCCTGATCGAGAACCTCCAGCGCGAGGATCTCAACGCGATCGAAGAGGCCGCGGGGTACGTGCGCCTGGCGAAGGAATTCTCGATGAAGCAGGAGGAGATCGCCGCGCGGGTCGGCAAATCCCGCGCCAGCGTGGCCAATGCCATGCGCCTGCTGGAGCTCCACCCGGACGTCCAGCTCCTGGTCGCCCAAGGCCGCCTGAGCGTGGGCCACGGCAAGGCGATCCTTTCGATCAAGGACACGGACGCCCAATTGCTTGCCTCCGATCAGATCCTGAAGAAGGGCATGAATGTCCGCCTGGCGGAAAAATTCGCCCAGACCTTCGACGCGGGCGCCCCGGGGGACGAGAGCAAGCCGAAAGCGGCCGCCTCCACTCCCGCCGCGCCGGACGCCCACATGCGCGCGATCCAAAACAAGCTGCGCGACCGTTTCGCCACGCACGTGATGATTCATCACGGATCGAAGAAGGGACGCATCGAGCTGGAGTACTACGGCGACGATGATTTGCAGCGCCTGCTTGATCTCCTGGGCATCGGGGATCTTTAGTGCATCCGGTTCCGCGAGCCGGAGCCGGAAGTACATTCCCGACCGCTCGTGAAACGCGCATCCCTTTTCCTGATACTGCTCCTGGCCGCTGCCGCCGGAGCGTGGTTCTATTTCAAAAAACCGGCGGACCCGGAAACCGGGGTCCGGGTCGCGTTTGAGAAACTGCCGGCCGCCTTGGCCGGCGAATTTTCCGGGGAAAGGGCCCTTGCGCAGGTGAAGGCGCTCGTGGAACTCGGCCCCCGCCCCCCGGCCAGCGAGGGTTACGAAAAGGCGCTCAAGCATCTGGAGGCGCGGTTTTCGGAGATGGGGTGGATCACCCGCCGGCAATCTTTCACGCGGGCAACCCCCAAGGGGCCAATGCCCTTTACGAATCTCCTGGCACGCCACTCATCCGCACCGGGCGATTGGTCCCAATCGGTCCCGGCGGTGATCGGCGGGCACCTCGATAGCAAGGGAATCGAGAGCTTTCGTTTCGTGGGCGCAAATGACGGCGGCTCCTCCACCGGAGTGATCCTGGAGCTGGCGCGGGTGCTGTCCACCGACCCCGTCTCTGCAGCAAAAGTGGAATTGGTGCTCTTCGATGGAGAAGAGGCGATTCTTTCCTCGATCACCGCGTCCGACGGGCTCTACGGCAGCAAGTACTATGCGCAGGACATTTCCAAGCGGGTCACCTGGCCTGCGCTCGGGATCGTGCTCGATCTGGTGGGGGATTCCCGCCACCCCTTCCATTTCAATCCGGAAACCTCTCCTGCTTTCGCCACCGCGGTGGAAGCGGCAGCCCAGGCCTCCGAAATGAAGATCGGACCCGCGCCCGGCCCGATCATCGACGATCACGTCCCGCATCGCTGCTGTAAAGGAACGAGGCTCGGGATGAGCATGAACCAGATGAACCTTCACGGCTTCAGGGTCGGGCCTGAGCCGGCGCCGAGTGGAGCCGGAGATGCATCCACGCGACCAAGCAGGCGCAATGCCCTCCAGAGGTCACCCGCACCGGCCCCGAGTTCAGTCGCCACCTCCTCGTTGACGCGCTCCAGGATCGCCTGCGCCGGCCCGGCCAGGGCATGCCCTGCTT
>CBIHMP010000254.1:0-5646 GCA_966211015.1 uncultured Luteolibacter sp.
GTGGAGGGGGTCCAGACGCGTTTATCGGCGTGGCGGCGCAGCCAGGCGGCCCACCAGCTGTACGAGCTGTTCGCCACGATGGCGTGACGGCAGGCGGCCATGAGCCGGAAGTCGCGCAATTCGTCGCTGCTGTCGTTCGGCATGTAATGCACCGGCGCACCGTGGAAATCGAGGTATTGCCGGGCCCATTCCGGATCGTCGCCGAAGACGTAAAAGCTGCAATTGCCCAAGGTGGAGAGCGCCGAGATGATACTGGAGTCGTAGTAACCGGAGCCGAGCCGCGGGCTGTAGCGGTCCCGCCGGATGTGGAGGAAGACGGAGGGCGTGGAGGCCAGCAGGGCCTCCAATTCCGCATCCGGACCTTCCCCGAAGGGCGGCGGCTGCAATTCGGCGCGGATGGTGGAGGCCCGCTCGATGAAATATTTCTCGCTCTGCCAGTAGCCGTTGAGGCGCACCACCTGGCGGTTGGTGATGAAGCCGGTGAGCTGGGTTTCATCCTTCTCCTGATCCTCGGCGAGGTAGGAGCGCAGGGGATTGGGCAGCAGCTTGTTGAGGGAGCGGATCGCCTTGTGGTGGAAACCTTTCGGATCGCCCAGCCGCCAGCGCGGCGGGGCCAGCGCTCCCGCCACGGGGAAATCTGCCAGCTTGTAGGCGCGGCCGTAGCCGTCCCGCGAGAAGCCGGACACATCGTCGAGCAGCAGGTCCCGCCGGGTTCGGATCGCGTAGGCGCGGGCGGCCGCGTACGCGAAGAGCTGGTTGCCCAGCCCGCCTTTGATCATGGCGACGGCGATACGCTTCACTTTTTCGGGGGGGATTTGAATTTGGCGAGCGACTTGCGCAGGAAGGCAATGTCTTCGGGATTCCGCGCCGCGTATTCCTCCAGTTGAGTCCGGACTTTCTCCACGCGTGCGTCGATGTTTTCGGGTGTCAGCAGCTCGCCGTAGCTGCCGGGGCCTTGCAGGCGCGCCAGCATTTCATTCCCGATGGCAGGCGTCGCGTGAAAAAGATCGATCCAGCCATCCAGCTTGCCGGTTTTGTCATCCTCAGGCGGCAGGGCGGGGGAATTCAGCGGATGGCCATCGAGGAAATCCCACACTTCCACCGGTGGAGCGGAGGGAGCCGCGGCATTCGCGCGGGCGGCGAGCTCCGCCAAGGCGCGGCGGTCGGTGGCGAAGTAAGGATCCGGATCCCCCAGCTCCGGGAACGCGAGCTGGAAGAGGGCGTGGTTCGGCGTGAAGAAGATCACCAGGCGGGCGTTCTTCTCTCGGCAGCGTTTCACGATCTCCTCCATCATCGCCATCTTCCGGGCCGAGAGGCCGCCATTGACGGTGTGGTTTCGGGCCATCCGGGCGGTGGTGGAGAGGTAGAGCGAGGCGATGAGCTGTCGCTGATTCTCCGGGAAGGGCGTGTGTGTCCGGAAACCCTGCGGCGAATGCTCCGCGGTCTGTCGCCGGACGGACCGCGCCAGTGTGGCCGTGGAAGCGGTGAGGGTGGAAATCCCGGCACGGTAGCGCAGCTCGCGCTCAAAGGCATTGGCCGCGGGATCCAGCGGGGAGAGCGCGAAATCGGTGGGGTTGTTCCGGGGCGGCGGCGTCGTCAAGTCGCTCGCATCGAGCGCCACCACGACCAGCCGCGGATTCTCCCGCTCCATGAAATAGCGGAACATATGGTAGTTCTCCGCGATGAGCCCGGCGTTGAGCCCGAAATTCCCGCACTTCATCCCGCTGAAAGCCGGGTGTGAGGGATCAAGCCCGATATCCACGCGGGACGAGCCGAAAAGCCCGGCGTCCCAAGTGCCTGAACGCACCAGGCCGGCCTTTGCGGTGCGGTTCCAGGTGTTGTCGATTTCCCGGTAGGGCTCCAGTTTCGCGGCGCTCCACGGCGCGGGTGCGACCCGCCAGGGATTTACCAGGGTATTCAGCGCAAGACCGAGCGCCACCGTGCCGGGAATCAGCAGGAGGAGGAAGTTCTGGTAGCGTCGGAGTTTTCGCACTCGTTAGAACTGGAAGTAGATGAACTCGCTCACCTTGTCGAACTGGAGGCCGGTGATGACCATCAGGCCCACGGTCAGCGCGGCGAAGAGAGGCGTGGGCCGCCACTGCCACCAGCGGCGGGGCGCGCGTTCCGGGAAAGGCGCACCGGCCACGCGCAGCGCCGGCTTGTAGCGGGCGAAGATCTCCTGCGTATTCGGCAGCAGCCAGCAGGCCAGCAGGATCGGCAGGAGCTTCAGCGGCTCCGCGCTGGCAATCGCCCGCGAGGCCTTGTCCGGCAGGCCGGTGAAGCCCTCCGCACCTGCCATGGCGGCCAGCATCCGGCCCGCGCTGGGGAAATCGTGGGCGCGGAAGAAGACCCATGCGATCAGCACGGCGAGGAAGGTGAGCAGTACGGCAGCCGGTTTCGGCAGTGCGCTCCAGCCGAGTTTCTTTCTCCAGGCGAACCACGCGTGGTTCACGCAAAGGTAGGCTCCGTGGAGCGCGCCCCAGACGATGAAGGTCCAGCCCGCGCCGTGCCACAGGCCGCCGAGGAGCATGGTCAGGAAAAGATTCACATAGCGGCGCGAGGGGCCTTTCCGGTTCCCGCCGAGCGGAATGTAGAGATACTCGCGCAGGAAGCGGGAAAGCGTCATGTGCCAGCGCCGCCAGAAGTCGATCACCGAGGTCGCCTTGTAGGGCGAGTGGAAATTGAGCGGGAAGCGGATCCCGAACATCCGCGCCGAACCGATCGCCATGTCCGAGTAGCCCGAGAAATCGAAGTAGAGCTGCAAGGCATAAGCCACCGCGCCGATCCAGGCTTCCGCCATCGTGGGATCCCGGCCCTCGCCTGCCGCGAGCGCGAAGATGGGATTCGCGATAGGGGCCATGTTGTCCGCGATCACCACTTTCTTGAACATCCCCACAAGGAAGATCCCCAACCCGGGGGGGAAATCGCGATGCCAGCCGTGGTTCTTCTTCCGGAACTGCGGCATCATCTCCCGGTGATGGATCAGGGGCCCGGCGATGAGGTGCGGGAAAAAGGTGACGAAGAGCAGGTAGTCCGTGAAATGGTATTCCTCGGTAAGGCCTTTCCACGCATCCACGAGGTAAGCGATCTGGAGGAAGGTGAAGAAGGAGATCGCCAAGGGTAAGGTGATCCGGGCGACGTCACCGGGCCAGCCGGTGAGATCGGTGGCAATGCCTGCGAGGAAACCGGCATACTTGTAATAGCCCAGCAGCAGGAGATTCGCCGCGATCGAAATCCCTAACAGGGTCTTCCCGCGGGAGGTGTGCTTCAACCGGGAAAGGGAACGCCCCAGCAAGTAGTTCGCGCCACAGGAGCCCAGGATGAGCACCAGATACTTCGGGCTCCAGGGTTCCTCGGGATTCGGATTCCACACCCCGTAATACACCAGCGACACCAGCACCAGCCACCCGAGCCCCAGCCGGTAGGGTGCCCGCTTCAAGGCGAGGTGCCCGAGCAGCGCGACCGGCAGGAAGACCAGCAGGAAGGTGTAGGAGTTGAAGAGCATTACAGTTTCAGGACCCCAGCCTTCTGCAATTCCTCCAGCGCCAACGGCATCAGGCGCTGCGAAAGGTGGGTGCCGTCATGGAACAAGAAACGCTCCGCCTTTTCCATCGGCGGATGATATTTGCCAGCCAAGGCGAGGAAGGGGATACCCAGCCGCCCGCAGTGCTCGCGCAGGCGCTCGATATAGGCGTAGGTGATGTCCCGCCGCAGCTCCCAGGAACCGATGAAGGGGAAGGTGGGACTGGAGAGCTTCTCGTCCTTCGGGATGATCTGCGGCGGGCCCCAAACGACCGGCCTGAATCCCCGCGCGGCGATGGCTTCCGGGAGCTTCACGAACTTCGCCGCGGTCTTTTCCACCACGTCCTTGATCTTCCCCCCGGCCAGCACCGCCTTCGCCATGTGGATGCGGCAATCGATCTCGCCGAAGGAGAGCAGCAGCTTCGAACCGGGCCGGAGATCTTTCGCCAGCAATTTTTCGATCTTCTCCCGCGAGCGGGTGGAGGATCCGTAGTCGCCGGCCTTCCAAGCCGTGGCAGGACCCACGTGGAAGACCCGGAAGCAGGGGAGAAGGTCCAGCCCGCGATTGATCCAGAAAGGCTTCCAGAAGGCGCTGCGGCGGTAGCGGATGAAGCGGAGCCGCTCCGCTCCCGCGAAGAACATCGTATTGCTATCCCCGATGCAGGGTAGCGGTTCCAGCGGCCCTTTCACCTCGCGGCCGAGGTGGGCGGAGAGCAAGCCGTAGCGCCGCTCCTCGTAGGGCGTGACGGTGGTGCGCGGCTTGCGGGTGATGAGGGCGTCGAGGTCGTCGGCCAGGGATGCCACCTCGGCGAACGTGGACTCGGGGAGTTCGGCGATCACGCTTCGGGAAACAGGGCTTTATTGCGCGATGGTCCATTCCGGGGCGAGCCAGCCGTCCGGTGTTTGTTTTCCCACCAGGACGAGATCGGTATGCACCCGCTCCGCATTCCCGTGCAGCTTCGGCAGCTCCTCGAAGGAATTCACCCGGCGCAGGGTCTTCGCCTTGATCCCGCCCACGCGGAAAGTGTGGAAGCGCTGCTGCAGCCAGCCCAGATACTCCTCCGGCGATTGCCCGGCCCAGCGGATGTACTGCGCGTCGAACTCGATGAAACCGACCGAGCGGCCGACCGAGGCCAGCGTCTCCACGAAGCCCTTCAGGGCCTTGCTCTCGTAGCCCTCGATATCCATCTTGAAAAGCAGCGTCTTTCCGCGCGCTTCTTCCAGCGGCACCACGGAGTCGAGGGTGCGGGCCGGGAGCTTGAATTCCAGTGTTTGCGGGCGCTTGTTCATCTCCCGGACGGCGGAGGAACTGCCGCTCCAATCCGGGTTCACGAAGAAGGGGATGTCATCGGCCGCTTGATCGGAGACCAAGCAGTTCGTGATCGTCATGCGCAGACCGGCGGGATGTACGGCCTTGCTCTTCTCCAGGTGGGGGATCAGCCGCGGATTCGCCTCGAAACCGTAGAGCAGGGAGGCCTCCGGGTAATCGGTGCCGAAAAGGCATTCGCCGTAGTTCAGTCCCACGTCCACCACCAGGTCCGGCTGCAGGTGGCGGTTGAAATCGCGCCAGAAGATCAGGTTGTCGGAGACCTTTCCGCGGAGTGGCTCCTCCACCACCTTTTTCAAGGCGCAGGGATCGGCGGCATCGATGTAGATCCAGTGGTCGCTGCCGCAGAGCTTTGCCCGCTCCGGGTGGAGGGTTCCGTAGCGGATGAGCGTGAGGGGCTTCAGGTAGGCGCGCTTGAAGGCTTTCTCCAAGCGCTTGTAAGGGCTGACTTTCATGGGGCGGCGCGGCCGGATCATGACCCGCTGCCGGGGGAGGGGCAAGCGGGGAGAATCGCCCGCAGGAAGGGCTCTTGGCCAGATACCGGGACTTTGGAGCCGGAGAACTTAAGCAAGCGGCCACTGGACGGGTCCCTGCCCGGCAGCCTCCGGCGATCCTCTGAAGACGGATTGGGAAATTATCCCGGAATTGAGTCAAAAAATCCCTTGCGCGAATGAGTTTCACCGGTAGTCTCGCGGCCCGCTCCGAAAGGTGCGCCAAACAAAATCGCGGGATGGAGCAGCCAGGTAGCTCGTCAGGCTCATAACCTGAAGGTCGTAGGTTCAAATCCTACTCCCGCA
>CBIHMP010000255.1:0-5616 GCA_966211015.1 uncultured Luteolibacter sp.
CCGTGACGCTGCGCAGCCAGGCGAGATTCGGCAGGAAATAGCAGATGCCCGCCAGGAAGCCGAGCCCGAAGGCCTTCCACTTCCGCCGCCGGTCGCCCAGCGTCCACAGCGCCGCCAGCAGCGGGATGAAGGTGACCCACACCAGCTTCCCCACCGAGTACGGCGGGAAGAGCGCGGCCATGCCCAGCCCGCTGAGGATCGCGGCGAGGAGACGAAGGATAGGAGCGAAGGACATCATCGGGAATCGCGGGCGGTCACGGGGCGGCGCTGCACGGCCTCACAGCAAGCGCAGCTTCGCATCCGCCTCGATCCACGCCCAGAGGCTGTCGAGCGAGCCGCCGACCTGCGTGCGCGCGTCGGCCAGGTCGCCGCTGGGGGCGGACTTACCATAAAGGTAGTACTTGATCTTCGGCTCCGTGCCGGAAGGCCGCACCGCGAAGGAGCGCCCGTCCTCAAGATCGACGAAGAGCATCTTCTCCTTCGGCAGGGCATCGCCCTCCGCATCGAAAAGATCCTGCGTGGCGAAGTCCCGCACGCGGGAGACCGCCGAGCCATCCACCTCTTCCGGCGGATGCGTGGAGTAGGAAGTGGCCAGCGCCAGGATCTTCGCGGCACCGTCCGCCCCCTCCATGACCATCGATTTCCCGCGCTCCTCGTGGTAGCCGAATTCGCGGTAGATATCGTCCAGCACCTCGGCCAGCGTCTTGCCGACCGACTTCGCATAGGCGGCCACTTCGGCGAACATCACCGCGGCGCCGTTGCCGTCCTTGTCGCGCACGAAGTCGCAGCCCAGATAGCCGTAGCTTTCCTCCCCGCCGAAGAGGAAGTAGCGCGAGTACTCCAGGCGCAGCGCGCGGGTAGTGGCCTCGTCGAGCGAGCGGTAATCCACGCCTTTCTTGTCGGCCGGGATGGCGTCCTCGTACTTCCGCAGCTTTTCCGCGATGTATTTGAAACCGGTGAGCGTATCCACCACGCCGATGCCGTAGTGGTCCGCGATCGCGCGCTGGAGCTCGGTGGTGACGTAGGTCTTCACGAAGAGTGCGCGGGCACGGGTGACCTGGTTCAGCCAGCCGATCTCGAAGGCGGTCTTCGCGCGGTACCAGGCCATCAGCGAGCCGATCTGGTTCCCCGTCAGCAGGCGCATCCGGCCTTCCGCATCGCGCACGGCCACGCCCATGCGGTCATTGTCCGGATCGGTGCCGATCACAATCTCCGCGCCTTCCTTCTCCGCCAGATCGATTGCCATTTTCAAGGCGGGGGCGTTCTCGGGATTCGGCGAGTCCACGGTCGGAAAACGGCCGTCTTGCACGTCCTGCTCCGGCACGGTGATGACCTCGAAGCCGAGCTCCCGGAGCATCGGCACGATGATCACGCCGCCGACGCCGTGGAGATTCGTGTAAACGACGCGCGTCTTCGCCCCCTCCAGCAGCTCGGGGCGCATCAGCAGGGACTTCAGGCGGTCCATGTAGAGGCGGTCGATCTCCAGGCCGATCTCGGTGACCTGGCCCTGCTCCGCCTCCGGCAGCGGCTGGTAGATCTCGCTATGGATGGAATTGACCTCCGCGATGATCGCCGTGGCGTGCGGCTCCACGATCTGCGCGCCGTCGTTGAAGTAGGCCTTGAAGCCGTTGGCGTGGGCCGGGTTGTGGCTCGCGGTCAGCACCACGCCGGCATCGGCGCGAAGCTCGCGGATCGCGAAGGAAAGCTCCGGAGTGGAGCGGCCGGACTCGAAGAGGAAGGCATCGCAACCGAGTTCCGCCGCGGCGCGCGCGCAGAACTCCGCAAAATTCCGCGAGAAATGCCGGGTGTCGTGGGCGAAGACCAGCTTCGGCTTCCGCTCCGTGCCCACGTGGGCCTTTGCGTAGGCGATCAGCCCGCGGACGGCGCGGGAGACATTGAAGAAATTCATGGTGGCGGTGCCGAAGCACGGGTGTTCCGGCCGGCCGTTCGGGCCGCCCCGGCCCTGCTCCGCCTGCGTGACCACTTTCCCGAGGGTGCGGCCGCGCAGGCCGCCGGTGCCGAAGGCGAGGGTCTTGAAGAAGCGGTCGTCCAGTTCCTCCCACTGCCGGGCGGCGGCCAATTCCTGCACGGCGGCTTCCGCCACGGGAGTGGCGGCCCCGCTCAGGAGCAGGTCGATGTTCCTGCGGGTGCTGGGGAGGATGTGACCGGCGGAAAGGGCATCGTCGAGTACGGAGGCGAGGTCGCTCATTTCGCGCTGGATGGTAACGGCCCGATCCCTCATGGCAATGCCGCCCATGCGACATCTGCTCGAAGCCGCCCTCGCCCGCCGCGCCCCGCTGCGGCAGCCCGGGACCGATGCCTTGCGCCTGATCGATGGCGAGGGCGACGGCCTGCCGGGGCTGGAGCTGGAGGACTTCGCGGGCCGCTGGCTGCTCTCCACCCGCGACCGCCAGCCGCCGCGGGAGCTGGTGGAGTGGCTGCGGGAAAAGAAGCGGCCGGTCTATTGGAAGCGGCTGGACCAGCAGCAGAAGGAATCCCCCGCGCACCTGTGCGGCCCGGAGCAGGAGGAGCCCTTCACGATCCGGGAAGGCGGCCTGGCCTTCGAGATCTCTTTCCAGGCCGGATACTCGCAGGGAATCTTCCTCGATCAGCGGGACAATCGCTCCGCGCTCCGCGCCCGGCTGGCCCCCGGGATGACGCTGCTGAACACCTTTGCCTATACCGGGGCCTTCTCCGTCTGCGCCGCCGCCGCCGGGGCCACCGCGACCACCCTGGACCTGGCGCAGCCGTACTTGGACTGGGCGAAGCGGAACTTCTCCCTCAACGGGCTGGATCCCGCGGAGCACTTCTTCTGCAAGGGCGATACCTTCCACTGGTTGGCCCGCTTCGCGAAACAGGGCCGGAAGTTCGACGGCATCGTGCTCGATCCGCCGACCTTCTCCCGCGACAAGGACGGCAAGGTCTTCCGGGTGGAGAAGGATTACGGGCTGCTGGCCCGGCTCGCCTTCGACTGCCTGGCACCCGGGGGATTCCTGCTGGCCTCCACGAACTGCCGGACCCTGCCGCCCCGCGCCTTCGAAGCGCAGGTGCGCGGGGCCTCCCGGCAACCGGTGAAACTGAAGCACGCTCCGATGCCGGCGGATTTCACCGGGGAGCCGTATTTGAAGAGCTTGTGGGTGGAGCGGTGAGGTTCTTTTTGAGGGCTGCGATGCCATGAGCGGCGCAGCCGCCTTGGACTGCGGTAGCCTGCTGCCGCTTTTCTTCCCCGCAGCCTGCTGCGGGGCCTCGGGCGGTGACTCGCCACCCCTGCTGGAACCGCAAAGGCGCGGAGGACGCGGAGGGTCGCAGAGTCTTGCTCGGTAATGGCTTCTTTGCGTGACTCCGCGATCTCCGTGACTCCGCGGTAGATCGAGAGTTTACCAAGGCGGCTCCTGTCCTTCCCGGCCAGCAGGCTGGCCTCGCCCAAAGCGGCAGCATGGCTGCCGCAGTCCAAGGTACGGCATGAGCCGCACCGCAGGTCTCACACCCAGTCCGGCACCTTCAACTGGAACTCCGGGATCCGGGTGAAAACCCACTCCCCGTCCTCGGTCTCGCCGAAAAACGCACCTTCGGCCGTTCCGTCCCCGCGGGTGACGTGATAGCTGTTGTAGGAGAAATTTTCGCCGGGCCCCAGGACCGGGCTCTGGCCCACGACGCCGTCCCCTTCCACGACGGTGACCTCGCCGTCGTCCTCGCGGACCACCCATTTGCGGCCGCGGATCGTCACCTTCTCCCCCGACTCGTTCTTGATCGAAATGAAGTACACGAAGGGATGCGGACGCTCGTCCGGAGCATCCAGGCTGGGCATGTAGATGACGTCGTCCACCCGGACCGTCAAACCGTCGAGCTGCCTCAAGAGCGGGGTCATGTCCTGCGAACATGCCCGAAGACGGCATCCCTTGCCAAGACCCAATCACGAGGCGGGTCCGGGACTGCAAAGGGTGGCTTTTTATTCCCCCGGGGATGCGGCCGGAGGTGAGATGCGAAGGAGCGAAAGCCGGATTCAAAACCGATCCATGACGCTATCGATGAAAGAGTTGGAGGTGCACCGCAGCACCCTCACCCCGGTCAAGTCCAAACGCATGACAATACCGTTGGTAAACCTTCTTCCATCCCCGGATGTGCATGTTCCGCCGCTCCCGGGGAAAGCCCTGCGGCGCACCACTCCAAACCATGAACATGCATCGCAGAACCCTACCCCCGCTCCTCGCACTGAATGCGTTTCTGGCCGCATCCGCTTCGGCCCAGGTGACCTACCAACATTACCGCTTCGAGCCTACCCGCCTCTATGCAAACGGCGGGACGATCCAACTGTCCGAATTCGTCTTCTCGAGCAACGGCTCGCGCCTGAACCTCGTGGCAAACAATCCGGAGGCCGTTCCGGCACCCGTAGTCGGGCAGGATGGCACGGCGGTGGACATGGTACCCGTGACAGTGACCGGCGGCTCCCGCGCGATCACGGACGGTGAAGGCGCCCTCAAGATCATCGACGGAGCCACCGGGACCAAATGGCTCACGGGTCTCAACGACAACGGTGGAACCGCCAGATTCCTCCATTTCGACTTCACGGCTCCGGTCACCATCGATTCCTACAGCTTCGCCACCGGCGGCGATACCGCCACCTACCCGAACCGCAACCCGATCGACTGGAAGATGTGGGGGCGCAATTCGGACGTCGAAGAATGGGTATTGATCGACCGCATCACCGGACATCCGACCAATCCCGCAAACCAGACCTTCCAGCAGGATTTCCCCGTCACCGGGGAGATCGCTCCGGAGATCGCGTATTTCGACTATTCCTTCGAGAGCTACCCCATCGTCCTTGATGGCACCCCGGTAAGCATCGAGTGGGATGCCTATGATTTCGAGCTTTTGAATGATCCCCAGACGCTGAGTCTCACTCCCTCGGGTGGCGAGCCGGCACCGGCCTTGTCGGGGGCACGGGACGTCACGCCGCCCGCCAATGCGGATACCGTTTACACGCTTACCTCCACCTATGGCACGCGCTCGACGAGCAAGACCCTGATGATCCGCTCGGTGACCGGCGGCAGCGCGAACCACCGCTTCTACCGTTTCACGCCGATCGCGCTACGCCCCGGGGCGGATGCCCATCAGCTCTCGGAGTTCTCCTTCTTCCACAACGGCACGGAGTTGAATCTCTTCGCGACCAACGCCGCGTTCCCGCCCTTGACCGGCAGCAACGGCACGAACGACGACCTCGTCAACGTCATCGTGACCAATCCGGGCGGCACCCAGCCTGCCAATGCCCCCTTGCTGACGGACGGCCTGACCGATACCAAGCTGCTCGACGGCAGGGTCCAGCCAGTCGTCTTCGAGTTCGAGCAAGCCACCGCCATCGACTCCTACCGTTTCACCACCGCGAACGATGCCCAGCAGCGCGATCCGGTGAAGTGGATCCTCGAAGGCAGCGGCGACGGCATCGAGTGGACGCTGATCGACAACGTGACGGCCTTCTCCTACCCGACGCCGACGCTCCGCCTCCAGCACACGCAGATCTTCCCGCTGCCGGGAGTATCCTTGCAGACCGAGGTGATCCGGCCCGCTCCCTTCGTGTGGAACGGCTCCCTGAATACGAACTACGATTTCGGCTACAAC
>CBIHMP010000256.1:0-5615 GCA_966211015.1 uncultured Luteolibacter sp.
GCTCCAGGAAACCACTGAAGAGATTCGCCTTCCCTTTAGCGAAAGGTTCCGAGCTCCCGAAAGCGAGCCGGAGACGGTACCGGCAGATCCGGCGGGCGAGTGATCGGATTTCGTCCACCCGTAGAATCAAGCGCCGTCGGCAGCGGTCGAACGCGCCCCCGAACAGAGGAGCACTTTCGAGCGGCCCCAGGGGGAGGAGTGCCAGCAAAGCTCTTGCGGAAGAGGACGGAGGGCGACATCGTAGCTGCTCGAGGTAGTCCTGCGTCCAAGCCAACCGGTCAAAACACGGGTGAGAATCTTCATGTGTTCTTTTGAACACTTTCCCGCTTTCGTTGTCAAGCGGCTTTGCTGGCCGTCGCGGCGGGGATCGCTCTTTTTGTGGGAAACTCAGATGGTTTCAGGACGAGGAGCAGGGCCGTCCGAAGATCATTCACGGGAAAATTGCCTTTCAAGATCTTCGGAATCGCGATAGCGAGCAACCTGACAATCATCATCTCTGGCACAGCTATTTAGCGTCTTGGACTATATTAAAAGCCTGCATCCAAATGAGGGAAATTGCGAAATCCATCATCAAAATTCCGGTTCTCGGCCGCTCGATCCTTCTCCTTCATAGAGCAAGAATTGGGCTCAACTACTTTAGGAGGCCTTCGTTCCATCTCGCCAAATGGCTGTTCAAATCGAAAGAAACTACCAATTTCACCTATGATCTGGAGGAGGGAAACAAGCGATATCTTGCATCACTCGTTTCACGAGCGACGGGAATCGGCTTTGAGGAGGCGATGCTTTACATCAACGAGATTGAATCGGATCTCGAACTTCGTACGCATATTTCCCAAGCAATAAGCAAAAGCGATTTTGCTTCGACGGCGGATCAAGAGATGCGATTCGGGAAGAGAGCCGGGTGGTATGCGATAGCGAGGGCGCTAAAGCCAAAAGTCATCATCGAAACCGGCGTGGACAAGGGACTGGGCTCATGCGTGCTCGCGGCAGCACTGAAGAAAAATCGCCATGAAGGCCACGAAGGGTATTACTATGGCACCGACATCAATCCCGACGCCGGGTACTTGCTTTCGGGAGACTATGCCGACTACGGCAAGATTTTATACGGCGATTCAATCGAGTCCTTGAAGAAGTTCGACGGACCCATCGACCTATTCATCAACGACAGCGATCACTCGGCGACATACGAGGCGAAAGAGTACGAAACAATCAAAGATAAACTATCGGAGCGCGCGGTCATTTTGGGAGATAATTCGCATTGCACGGACAAACTCTTTGAATTTTCGCTGGCTGCGCAAAGAGATTTCATTTTTTTCCAAGAACGACCTAAGGACCACTGGTACCCAGGCGGCGGGATCGGGATCTCGTTCAAGAGGCCGTTGGGGCAGTCTTAGTGCGGACCGCTACCCTTGTTACTTCGCCGGCAGCACCCGAAATCCGATTGAGGTCAATCAATCCTCCAATCGACCTGAAGCGTCGCCTGCCGCACAGGTCCCGTGGTGAATCCGACGATGCGAAACTCCTTGTTCTGATGCTCACGCTCCGTGGCAGGCTTGAGGGGATATTCTTCCCAAGCGCCGCCCGACTCGTCCTTGCGAGTCAAAACCAATCGCTTGCCCGATTGCTCGAGGATAAGAACCGGCCCTTCGATTCTCGGCACCGCCTTCGTCACGATGGCCCAGCGGACCGGACCGGAAGGCCTGCTCAAGCTATCCGTGAGAGTGACCGAGCCGTTCTGGGGAGAAAAGACGACCTTGCGGATGACCTTGTCGGCTTGGCCCGCATAGGCAGAGCTCAGGTCGATGGTAGCCTCCGTCTGCAAGTCGGCGGCTGAGGCCGGGAGAAGCGGGCAGCCTTCTTCCGGGGTGGACTGGAGCCCGCCGCCGATGACGAGGGTATTGTGCGACAGATTGGTGAGGCGGAAATAGTCCCAGCGGTTTTTGCCGAAGTATCCCGGCAGGTTGTAGTTCTCCTTGCCCAGATCATGGAACCAGCGGACGCCGCCTGCTTCATAAACAAAAGCCCCGGCATCGAGATGGCCGTGGCTGGCGGCTCCCGTGCCGCCCTTGATGGCAAGCCAGGCCGCCTCCGGCGTCCACGCCGTGCGGAAGAAGGCAAAGGATTGCTCCCCCGCGAAGCGGGCGGCGAGCGGCGTGTCCCCTTCCCCCTCGGGCGCGGGCGGCAGCCAGAGGAGGTGCAGCGGGAAGAAGCGCAGGTCCCCGGTGGCTCCCCCTTTCGCTGCATCTTTCAGGCCTCGCTCCAACAGCGAGCGGACATGCCGGGCCTGACCGGGGGATTTGAAATGTGCGGCGATCCAGCTCTGCGCCGGTGACGGGATTTCGGTATAAGCATTGCCATCGGCGAAATTGAAGGCGAGCCGCGAGGGGCCGGTGACATGCATCATGAAGTCGCCGCTGGCACCGAGCAGAGGTGTGACCTCGACCGGCTGGCCGAGCGACCGGCGGGCCGCCAGGAGCAGCACCTCGTAGTTGGTGCCGTAGTGCCAATAGGAGGGCCCTTCCGGATAAGCACCATCCGGCTCGTAAAAGACGCGGCAGTTCTCGATGAGCTTCCGGCCGTGGTCGATCAGTGGCTGGCAAAGCTCCGGATCACGTTCCCGGACGGCTTCTGCAGCGAGAGCCATGCCGGTGCCGCAGACCTGCGACCAATTGTTGGACGGCCCCTTCCACCACCCGGATTGGGCGTGTTGTTTGCCCACGATGCGCAGCGCCTTTTCCAGCAGGGCGTCCTCATAGCGGGCCCGTTGCTCCGCCGTGAGCGCGGGATGCAGCCAATCGTAGCCGATCGCCACGGCGGCCGCCATTTCGGCGGTGTCGAGGAAATGGGAGGGATTCCAGTCCTGCAATGCGCAGGCCGCATCCAGCTCCCGGATCACGCGGTCCCGGAAACGGCTATCCCCGGTGCTGCGCCATGCCCAGCCGCAGTGGAGCACGTGGTTCAAGGCCAGGCGGGACTCCGAAAGCAGGCGCTTCCCATCCGGGATCCGGTACTCGCAGGTGCGCTCGGAGAGGATTTTCTCCGCGCGCTGGAGCACGTGCTGTTGGAGCCGTGCGGCCAAGGGGTCATTCGCGATGCGTCCCTTCACGGCTGCCTCCGCCGCAGGTGGAAAGAGCAGCCGCGGATGGGGACCGGCGTGAGCGAGCAGCGTGCAGGCGAGCAGCAGGAAAAGAGGCTTCACAGGCGAGCATTACGGAGGTCCCGAGGGCAAGGTTTCGCCCAAGGGACCGTCCTGACACGGGGAAAGCCGATCCTCAATGCCGCAGATCGAGCGTCACCGGGAATTCCATCGAGGGGTCGGATGCCGGAATTTCCGTGTAGGTGACGGCAGGACCGCCCGCGCGCTCTTCCACGCGATGATATCCGAAGCCACCGGTGGAAGCAGGCTCCATGACTCCCGGTGTGTGGCCGTGCTGCCAGAAACGGCTGACGCGCCGCGACTCGGCTTCGTAGGCATTCACCGGGAGGGTCTCATAACTCCGGCCGCCCGGATGGACGACATGATAGACGCAGCCGCCGAGGGAGCGCCTGTTCCAGGTATCGACCACATCGAAGGTCAGCGGCGTGTGCACCCCGATGGTCGGATGCATGGCGGACCAGGGATCCCATGCCTTGTAACGTACCCCCGCGACATGCTCGCCCCGTCGGCCGGTGGCCTGGATGGGAATGCGGCGGCCATTGCAGACCAGCACGTGGCGTCCTTCCACCATGCCGCGGACCTTCACCTGCACCCGCTCCACCGAGGAATCGACATAGCGGGCCGTACCGGCCGAGGAGCTTTCCTCGCCGAGCACGTGCCACGGCTCCAGCGCGGCACGGATTTCCAGTTCCACCCCATCGTGGCAGACGCGACCGTAAACGGGAAAGCGGAACTCGTGGAAGGGCTCCAGCCAGGATGCCTCGAAGGGAATGCCGGAGTTCTTCAAGTCCAGCGCGACGTCTTTCAGGTCCTCCCGCACGAAATGCGGGAGCATGAAGCGGTCGTGCAATTCGGTGCCCCAGCGGACGAGCTTCCCGTGATAGGGCTGCTCCCAAAACTTTGCGACGAGCGCCCGCACAAGCAGCATCTGCACGAGGCTCATGCGCGCGTGCGGCGGCATCTCGAAGGCCCGGAGCTCGAGGATTCCCAGCCGGCCGCTCGCCGCTCCGGGAGCGTAGAGCTTGTCGATGCAGAATTCCGCGCGGTGGGTATTCCCTGTCAGGTCCGTCAGCATGTTCCGCAGGATTCGATCCACGATCCACGGCGGATCTCCGGTTTCCGGGAGCTGGCTGAAGGCGATCTCCAGCTCGAAGAGACGGTCGTCCCGCCCTTCGTCCACGCGCGGTGCCTGGCTGGTGGGCCCGAGGAAAAGGCCGGAGAACAGGTAGGAGAGGCCGGGATGATGCTGCCAATAGGTGACGAGGCTGCGCAGCAAGCCGGGCCGACGGAGAAAAGGGCTGCGGTCGGGGGTCGCACCCCCGAGGGTGACGTGGTTTCCCCCGCCGGTGCCGGTATGCCGGCCATCGAGCATGAATTTCTCCGTGCCGAGGCGGGAGAGGCGGGCCGCTTCGTAAAGCGTCGTCGTATTCTCCACCAGATCCCGCCAGTTCGTCACCGGGTGGACATTGACTTCGATCACGCCGGGATCGGGCGTCACCTTGATCCGCTCCACGCGGCGGTCCCACGGCATTTCGTAGCCCTCGACGACCACCGGCAGCTTCAGGCTGGAAGCGACGTTCTCCACCGCTTCCAAGAGGCTCAGGTAGTGCTCCAGGTGCGTGACCGGCGGGAAGAAGATGTGGAGTTTCCCGTGCCGGGGCTCGAAGCAGATCGCGGTCTGGGTGACGCCTTTCTTTTTCGCATCCGCGGCGCGCGGTGGTGCGGGCGAGATCCCGACGGAAGTCTGGAGCGTCCGGCCGGCGGGGAGCAGGGTTCCATGCGCGGGCAGCTCGGCCACCGGTTCCATCGGCGAGCATTCCAAGAGAGCTTCCTCCTGATCCGCATCCTCGGGGGCCTTCGGCAGCGAATCGAGCGGCAAGCGGAAGCCCATCGGCGAGCCGCCGGGAACCAGCGACATCCGCCCGCGGCGGAAGGTCCACAGGTCGCTTCTCCAGATCTCCCGCTCCGCATCCCATTCGATGGGCAGCGCAAAGCCGGTGGGCTTTGAAAGGCCCCGGTCGAGCAGGGCGGCGAGATAGCGGCGCTCGAGGGGATCGTCGAGATCGGCGGCGTAGGGATCGACGTTGGGAGGCAGCGTGCTCTCCCGCCAGGCGTAGTAGAAGGCATCCTCAAAGCCCGCAACAAGATGACCCTGATCGCAGGACAACTGGTTCACGACCTGGGTAGCGAAGCGCCGCGCGTCCTCGACGCCGTGGCCGAGGTCCGAGCTGGGTTCGGCGAGAAGGCGTTCGTCTTTCCACAAGGGCTGGCCGTCCTTCCGCCAGAGGACCGTGTAGGCCCAGCGGGGCAAGACCTCGCCGGGATACCACTTCCCCTCGCCATAGTGAAGCAGGCCGCCCGGAGCGAAGACCTGCTTCAACCTGCCGAGCAGGTTCAAGGCGAGCTTTCGTTTCGCCGGGCTGTCGGCGGAAATATTCCACTCCGCGCCCTCCATGTC
>CBIHMP010000257.1:0-5612 GCA_966211015.1 uncultured Luteolibacter sp.
GTCCCCCCGCAGCACCGGCCCCGGGCGTATCTGCCGCCTCCTTCCCCCCCGAAATCGCGGCGATCCGCTCCAGCAGCGCGTCCAGAAAAGCGACATCCTCCGGCGCAGCCCCTTTCTGCGGCCCGAATACCGCGGAGGCCCCGCGCGGACCGGTGAGCGGATTGTCCACATCGCAGGCCACGATGATTTCCGGCAGGGAGATGCGCGCGGATTCATCCACGGCATGCAAGGCGGCGAGCGCCTCCGGCACCGGCTCCAGTGCCCTGCCCTGTGCATCCAGAAAGCGCGTGCCCAAGGCGGCAGCCATGCCTGTCCCGCCGTCATTCGTCGCGCTGCCGCCGATACCGACAAGCAGCCGGGTGGCCCCGGAGACTTCGATGGCATGGCGCATCAGCTCGCCCGTGCCGTAAGTGGTCGCGCGGCGCGGGTTCCGCTCGTGGGCGGCGATGCGCCAGATTCCGCTGGCGGCGGACATTTCCATGACGGCCACCGTTTCGCTGCCGCTACGATAGATGCCGTAGGCCGCCTCCACCGGCCGCCCGAGCGCGTCGCGGCAGAGGGCACTCACGCTCGTCCCGCCGTTCCCCGCGAGCATTGTTTCGGTGAACCCTTCGCCCCCGTCGGCGATGGGGCAAATGTCCGCGGTCCAGCTCTCCGCGAGCCCGGCCCGGATTGCCCCGCAGGCTTCCGCCGCGCCCATCGATCCCTTGAACTTGTCGCACGCCAGCAGCACTCGCATGCACGCAGTGTGGCGGGACGGTCGCGGGAGTGAAGCGCGGGATGTGGCTTACCACCGGGAGCTATTTTGGCAGTGGGTCCAGATGTCTCTCCAGCTTCTCCACCTGCTTTTCGATGGTCTTCAATTCGAAGGGGTGCATCGGCCGGTAGTCAGCGCGGTCGAAAAGGTCGATGGAAGCTACGTAGCCCCGACCCTCCCGCTGCGTTTCGGCTTGGCGTGGTAACATATGAGATATAACCCAGACCCCCACTCCACAGAATCATGATCCCCCAACTTGTTCCGGACCCCAAAAATCCCAACCAGCTTACTTGTGTGATTCCTTGTGGCGACGGCGAGATCGACATCGACGTCAATACCAATTGGGACGGAAGCAGTCATGCTGAGGTGATCAATGCCTTCGAAGCAGCGTTCCCGCGGATCCCGGAATACGATCAAAAAGCCCGGGCGGCGGCCGCAAAGGAACTGCTAGAGAACTATAACCGGAGCTGGCGCTTTTTCTCCGAACAGCTCGAAGACGGAACCTATGAGGACGTAGAGATGCCGGAACTCACCGAGGAGGAATTCATGGCCGAGCTCGTTCCCAATTCCTTTTCGGTACTCGGCAAAACGTCTCTTCAATTCGCCTATTACGACGGCGGGATGTTTTGGCACCATTGGGTGATCGTGCACGGCAAAGCGCCCGACTTCACGGATACCCATGCCCAGATATACGGCTGAGGGGGAGGCGAGAGCAGCTTTACCCAGCCTTCTCCGGATGCGCGGCAGTGTCATCGCGAGAGAGCCGTTCGCTGCTCCAGTGCCGGAGGGAGAATGAGGCCGTTTTTCGTTTACCTCCTCCGAAAGCACTTTCGGAAAATGGATTCAAGACATCGCAAACCCCGCTTCGTCCCGCGTTCAGGTCGATTCATTGATTGCTCCCTTGTCGCGCATCGCCTACCTCTCCCGCGTGCCCCGCAAGGCGGAAGCCCAGGATAACGACTGGCTGTGGCGGGCGATCGAACAGCCGGATTTTACTCGGCGCCTGGCCCTCGCGGCCAAAGGTGCAGGGGGTGTCGTGTTCGATCATGCCGAGGAGGCTGCCCACGCATGGCTCGCCGCCGTTGTCTGCCACTATCTAACCCAGGCAGGAAAGCAGCGCCTGTGGCTGGTTTGCGAGGGCCCGCGGCAGCGCGAACGCCTCGCCGCGGAACTCGAGCTCTGGGGCATCGCCGCCGCCGACCTGCCCGAGATGCCGGTGGAACTGGAGAGCGGCCAGCTCGCCGATCCGGAGGCCGCCGCGGCCCGGCTGGAGGTGCTGGATGCCGCTGCACAGAAAGACGCCTGCATCATCCTCTGCGGGCCGGATGCCTTTTCCCAAGCCGCCCCCTCCCCCGCGGAACTTGCGGGCAGCCGCATCACCGTCCGCCAGGGCGCGGAAGCCGATCCCCATGACCTGGCCGCGAAACTTTCCGCCCACGGCTATGATCGCGTGACCACCGTGCAGGGCCGCGGGCAATTCGCCGTGCGCGGCGGCATCCTCGACGTTTTCCCCTGGCAAGGCGGGCGGCCCCTGCGGATCGAGTTCTTCGATACAGAGGTCGATTCGCTGCGCGAGTTCGACGTCGATACCCAGTCGTCGGTCGCGAAGCTGGATCAGGCCGAGCTGTTGCTTGCCGAGCCGGAGCTCGAGGCCACGGTGGCCGATTATGTGAGGAAAGGCGATTTTCGCATCGCCTTCGAAAATCCCGAGATCGAAGCCGAGGTCCGTATCCTTTCCGGTGCTCCGGATGGCGAGGGCGAGGAAGATTTCAGCACCGCGTGCTTCGGCAGCCCGCTCGGCAGTTTCGAGGCCGGGGACTTCGTCCTCGAGCAATCCCGCCGCCAGCGCTTCTTCGCCCAGCTCGACGAATGGCGCGCGCAGGATTGGAAGATCGGCATGGTCTTCTCGAACAAAGGCGAGGAGGAGCGCTTCATCGAACTGGCGGGACAGGAAGCGATCGCCGACGTGGTGCGCCTGCGCGGGGAGTTGGTGCAGGGCTTTACGGTCCCGGCGGCGCGCATGGCGGTGCTTTCCTCCAGTGAACTTTTCGGCCGCTACCGGACGCCCGGCACGCTGAAGCGCAGCCGGCAGGACGGCCACCGCGTCCTCACCGCCCGGGCCTCCCTGGACGACATCGCGGAGGGCGATCTGGTGGTGCACTACGAGTATGGCATCGGCCGCTTCCGGGGCATCGCCGAAGGCGAGACGGGCGAGGAAATCAGCATCGAATACAAGGACGGCGGCCTGCTCGCCGTACCGATCGACCAAGCGCATCTCGTTGCCAAATACGTCGGCCTCGGCGGGAAGACGCCGGAACTCAATAAGCTGGGCGGCGCGGCGTGGAAAAACATCCGGAAGTCCGCCGAGAAATCGATCCTGGACTACGCGGCGCAGCTCCTGCGCGTGCAGGCCGAACGCCAGGCGGAGCCCGGTATCCCCCATCCGCCGGACTCGCGCTGGATGTGGGAGTTCGAGAACTCCTTCCACTACACCGAGACGCCCGACCAGCGCCGCGCGATCGAGCAATCGAAAAAGGACATGGAGTCCACCAAGCCGATGGACCGCCTGATCTGCGGCGATGTCGGCTTCGGCAAGACCGAGGTGGCGATCCGTGCGGCCTTCAAGGCGGCCACGGGCGGCATGCAGGTGGCCGTGCTGGTTCCTACCACGGTGCTCGCGGAGCAGCACTGGCGCACCTTCCGCGAGCGGATGAGTGATTACCCGATCCGCATCGACCTGCTCAACCGCTTCCGCACTCCCTCCGAGGTGCGCGAGACCATCCGCGGCTTGGCCGACGGCTCGGTGGACATCGTCATCGGCACGCACCGCCTGATCTCCGGGGACGTGCATTTCAAGAATCTCGGCCTCGCGGTCGTGGATGAGGAGCAGCGCTTCGGCGTGAAGCACAAGGAGAAGTTCAAGGAGCTCTTCAGCCGTATCGACGTGATGACGCTCTCCGCGACGCCCATCCCCCGCACGCTCTACATGGCACTGATGGGCGCACGGGACATGTCCACGATCGACACGCCGCCGCCGAACCGCGTGCCGGTCCACACCAGCGTCGTGTCCTATGACGAGCGGATCATCCGCGATGCGATCCGCCGCGAAATGAAGCGCGGCGGGCAGGTCTTCTTTCTGCACAACCGCGTGAAGAGCATCGAGATGATGCGCAAGAAGCTGGCCGAGTTGGTGCCGGAGGCGCGCATCCTCGTCGGCCACGGCCAGATGGAGAAGGACGAGCTGGAGGTGGTGATGCGGAATTTCGTCCACGGCGAGGCGGATATCCTGCTGGCCACGACGATCATCGAAACGGGGATCGATATCCCGAATGCGAATACCATTCTGATCGACCGTGCAGACCGCTTCGGTCTCGCCGATCTCTATCAGCTCCGCGGGCGCGTGGGCCGTGCGGGGGAAAAGGCCTATGCGATCCTGCTGCTGCCGCGGGACTTCGTGACCGCGGGCGACGCGCGGAAACGCATCCACGCGATCAAGCAGTACACGGCCCTCGGCTCCGGGTTCAAGATTGCCATGCGGGACCTGGAGATCCGCGGTGCGGGCAATCTGTTAGGCACCAAGCAGAGCGGCCATATCGCGGCGGTCGGCTTCGATCTCTACTGCCAGCTTCTCCGGCAATCGGTGGACCGCCTGCAGGGGAAAACGCCGAAGGCCCGGGTGGAGGCGACCTTCCGCAGCGACTTCGTGGCCTTCTCCGAGATGGAGTTCGCCCGCGGTTCCGGCGATGGCCCGCTGCTGCCCGCCTACCTGCCGAATGCGTGGCTGGGGGAAACACAGCTCCGCGTGAGCGCCTATCGCGAGCTGGCGGAGTGCATGATTTTGAAGGATCTGGATGCCGTGGAGGCCCGCTGGAAGGACCGCTTCGGCCGCCTGCCGGAGCCGGCGGAGAACCTCGTTGCCGTGGGTCGCCTGCGCTTGATCGCCGCGGGTAAAGGCGTGTCCTCCGTCGAGATCAAGGGCCAGCGGCTGATGCTGCACCGCGGCGGGGACTACATCATGCTGGAGGGCAGGCGTTTTCCGCGGCTGGCCTCGGAGAAGCCGAAGGAAAAGATGCACGAAGCGATCGAGATGTTGAAGGTCTTGTAAGGGTGTCCCCCCTGCTTGCCGCCCCGAATATACCCGTTCCTCCCTCCATTCCGGGGATTTCCGCAAAGACAGGAATCCCCCCGCTGCCTATGGTCCTTCCTTACCTCGATCAGGAATCACCATGAACATCGGCATCCCGAAGGAAATCAAAGCACAGGAACACCGCGTCGCCATGATCCCCACCTCCGCGGGGGAGCTCGTGAAGCGCGGCCATCGCGTCTTCGTGCAGGCGGGTGCCGGCACCGGCTCCAGCTATAGCGACGAGCAGTATCTCGCCGCGGGTGCCGAGATCCTGCCGGATGCCGATGCCGTCTTTTCCGCGGCGGAAATGATCGTGAAGGTGAAGGAACCGCAGCCGGAGGAAATCGCCCGCCTGCAGCCTCACCACTTGCTTTTCACCTACCTCCACCTGGCTGCGGGGAAGGCTCTCACCGAAACGCTGGTCGCCAGCGGCTGCACCGCGCTCGCCTACGAAACGCTGGAGGTGAACCACCGCCTGCCGCTGCTGGAACCGATGAGCGAGATCGCCGGGCGCATGGCTTCCATCGTGGGATCCTACCATTTGGCCAAGCACAACGGCGGCCGCGGCACCCTGCTCGGCGGCGTGCCCGGCGTGGCACCCGGCCGCGTGGTCGTCATCGGCGGCGGTACCGCGGGCGTGAATGCCGCGCGCGTGGCCACCGGCATCGGCGCGGATGTCACCATTCTCGAAGTCGATTTCGAGCGCATGCGCTTCCTCGATATCACGAT
>CBIHMP010000258.1:0-5612 GCA_966211015.1 uncultured Luteolibacter sp.
GGCACAGGGCGTGCGGGACGGCCTGTCGGGGACGGACGTTTTCGGCGACACGCGGGAGCTGGTCGCCCTGCTCGACATGGTCGCCGAGAAGGAAGACGCCGTGATGGCGCTGACGAAGTCGGACACGCTGGGCGGTCTGGCCGTGCTGGAAGAAGGCGTGAAGTTCGAGACCTTCGGCGGCAACGATTACGGTGCGATCGATCATGCCTCCGCCCATCAGTTGGCGAATCTCGGCAGCAAGGAAGACACCCTGATTTTCGCGAACTGGGTGGCTGACAAGGAATACTCCAAGCGCGCCGGCGAATACGGCGAGGTGATCGTGGAAACCGCCTACGCCATGGCGGAAAAGGTCGCCGGGCTCGAGATCGAGTCGGACGAGTTTACGAAGTTCAAGCAGGGCTTCGCCCTCTTCAACGAGAAGTTCCGCGCGGACACCATCGGCGTCTTCGACGCGCTCGGCACGGCAGGTGAAAGCCTCGGCATGGAAACGGCATTCGTCGTCGATTTGAAGGGTGCCATGCCCCAGTTCCCGGGCGTGCCCCAGGAAGTGGCGGACAAGGGGAAATTCTTCCGCGCCTCGCTTGTCTCGCCGGTGACCGACCGCGCGAAGGCGGGCGAAGCCTGGACCAAACTCGACGGCTCCCTGAAGAACATCTTCAAATCCGTGAGCGAGCTCGCCGGAGAGGAAATCCCGATGCAGAAGCCGATGTCCTCCGAAAAGGACGGTTTCACCACCTGGTTCTTCGCCCTGCCTTTCACGAATGACGATTTCATCCCCTCCGTCACCCTCAGCGACAAGTGGTTCGCCGCTTCGACCTCGAAGCTCCAGGCCCTCGATCTGGTGACCTCCGCGGACAGTGCGGCCGGCGACCGCAAGGGAGCGTGGATGGAATTCGATTTCGACACCTTGCGGAAGTTCACCGGCGAGTGGGTCGCCCTGCTGGAACAGCACGGCGAGGCCATGGTCGGCGGACCTGAGAAGTTCCAGGAATTCAAGACGCAGATCCCCCGCATCCAGAAGGGCCTCGCGGCCTTCGAGGAATTCGATAGCGTCACCGCCTTCGAGCGCATGGAAGGCGGCAAGCTCCGCAGCACCCTCCACTTCAAGACGCGCTGAGCCGACGCGCTCCCAGTTCTACAAAAAAGCCGGACTCCGCCAGGGGTCCGGCTTTTTCGCGTCCACATCCGGCCGGCGAGCGGCGCAGCCGTCCTTGGACCGCGGCAGCCTGCTGCCGCTTTTCTTCCCCGCAGCCTGCCGCGGGGGGCAAGGGTTATGACTCGCCCCCCCCTGCTGGAACCGCAAAGGCGCGGAGGACGCGGAGGGCCACAGAGTTTTGCTCGGTAAGGGCCTCCTTGTGTTCCTCCGCGATCTCCGTGACTCCGCGGTGGATCGAGAGTTTACAGGAGCAGCTCCCGCCCTTCCCGGCCAGCGGGCTGGCCTCGCCGAAAGCGGCGGTAGGCTGCCGCGGTCCAAGGACGGCTGCGCCGCCGGCAGCCTCACAGCTCCTTCAGCCGCTTCTGGCACCAGGCCAGGGTTTCTTCATACTCCTCGTTGTGGGGGCGCTCGCGGTTGAGGGCGGACCAGACTTCCACAGCCTCGCCGAAGGCGGAGCGGGCCAGATCCGGGTTCTCCATCCTCTGGGCGGCATGGCCCATGTCCGCGAGGACGCAGCCGAGGGAGCGCCGCACCTGCTCGCCGCGCACGAGTGCATAATCGCTATTGAGCAGCCGGCGGAGCATGTCCGCGGAGCGGGTCTCCAACTCGATTTCCTCGGCTATTTTCCGGTCGATGCTCATGAGCCGGCCCTTCTCCCACAGGAGCAGGGCGAGGCGGTACTTCGCCACGGGATCGGCGGATTCCCCCACGGCGACGCCTTCCACGAGAAGAATCGCTTCATCGATCAAGCGCAGGGCTTCCGCCGCCTCCCCGCGATCCCGCATCACGCCGGACATCAGGCTGCGGACGGCCGCCAGGCGGGAGCGCGCCTCCGCGCTATCCGGGCGCTGGCCGATGTACTCCTCCAGCAGCTTCCCGGCGGCCTTCGACATCGATTCGATGGAGGCGACATCGCCGGAGAGCGCCGCGGACTCCGCCATCGCGCCGTAGCAGCCGGCGAGGTCGAGGCGGAGCTCGAGGTTGGACGGCTCTTTCTTGATCAGCTCCAGCAATTCCTCCGAAGCCTGCGAGCGGGCCTCGCGGGCGCTACCCATTTCGCCGATCCCGTCGAGGATGGTGGCGGAAGAAAGATAGCATTCGGCCAGCTCCGAGCGCAGCACCGCGGCGTCCGGCCGCTGGATGACCAGGCGGTTCAGCACCTCGGTGGACTGCTGCAGTTTTTCAAAAGCTTCGGTGTCCTTGCCTTGGGCCGCGAGCAGGCGGGATTCGTGGTAGCCCAGCACGGCCAGAAGCTCCTGCAGGCGGTCGCCGTCCACATCGGCCTGGGGCACGGCTTCCAGCGCCTCGCGGGCGGTCTCGAAGGCCGCGGCCGCACCGGGGTCGTTGCGCTCCTGGAGTAGCAGCGCCATCAGCAGCCGGTCCGTCGCCAGCCGCAGCTCCAGGTCAGGCCCGGAGGGAAGATCCGCCGCGGAGACCAGCGCTTCCTCCAGGCACCGGGCGGCGGCTTTCGGATCGCCCTTGGCCAGCGTGATCTCGGCAAGCTGCAGCCGCGCGCGGGCCCGCTCCTCCTTCAGCGCGGCGACCATTTCCGTGCGGGTGATGAAGTCCTGGAAATAGCGCTCCAGCCGCTCCAGGCGCCGTTCGCGGCCATCGAGCGGCGGCAGGCGGCGGTTGCCCTTTTCCATGGCCCAGGCGAAAAGGTGATCGCCGATCGACCGCGAGGTCTCCAGGCGGGCGAGCCACATGTCCTTGTCGTACTGGAGGGTCTTCCGCTCCTCCTCGATCTTGGCCATGAGAGCCGTGCGCTCGGCCCGCGAGCTGTCCAGAGCTGCCTGCAATTGATCCACCTCCGTCTTCCGGCCGGTCTCTTCGGAGACCACCGCCGTCTTCTTCGTCTGCCACAGGACGGAGAGGATGACGACCCCGCCTGCCAGTACTCCCGCCGCCACGTTCGCGCGCCAGGCGCTACGGCGGGCGTGGCGCTGCTGGTCGAGAATCGAGTCGCGCTGCTGTTCGTGGGCCAGCTCCTTGTCCGCGGCGTGAAAGAGCTGCAGGGCCTCCCCGGCATTGGCCGGGCGTGCGGCGTGATCGAGCGAAAGGCAGCGGTCGAGGATGCCGCGGTAGGCCCTTTCCAGCGGGGTCGCAGGGGAATCGGGCCACGACACGGCGGGCTCCGACTCCACCGATTTCGCGATCCGCTTCAGGTTCGCCGCGATGCCCTCGCGGCGGGTTTTGCCCGGCTCCGGCGCTACTTGATCGAAGGTGGCGGTGCAGCGCGGGAAGGCCCCCGTGAGAAGGCGGAAGGCCAGCACGCCGAAGGCAAAGACATCCCAACGGTAGCCCTTTTCCCGGAGGAATCCTTCCGGCTCCCGGAGCTGGCCCGGCGGTTGGTACAGCACCGCATCCGTGTATTCGAGCGTCGCGACGCCCGGCATGTTCCCCAGGGCCCAATCGGTCAGCCGGACGCGCCCGTCCTCGTCGAAAAACACATTGCCGGGCTTCAAGTTCCCGTGCGCGACCCGGCGGTCGTGAAGGCTCGCCAGCGCGGTGAGGATTTCCAGCACCACCGGCCAGGATTGCTCCCCCGGAAAACGGTCGAGGCGGTGCTGGAGCGAGCGGGGCGTCCAGACGCCGCCGGACTCGTCCGCATGGAGCGCGGAGACGCGGACGAGCTGCTTCCCGCTGTAATCGGCCGAGTATTCCGTCACCGCTTCGGTCGGCCAGGTGCTTTCCTCCAACCGCGCGGACGCCTCTTCCAGCAGCGCGCGATTGACCGCGGCGGGGTCGAAAACCTTCACGGCCACGTCGCGCCCGGCGGCGTCGCGGGCACGGTATACCTTCCCGCAAGCGCCGGTGCCTATGAGGCCGGAAACCTCCAGTTCACGGACATCGGGGGGCTGCATGCCAGCAGGCTGCTACAATGCCCCGGCTTCGCCAACCCCCCATTTTTATTCTCAATTCGTTTCGCGGCGGTGAAATAAAGCTCAAGCATTCCGGCGTATTGCCCGCTTGATATCTTCCTTCCGCCCATGAAACCGATCTGCCCCGGAAATCCGCTCGATCGCTACACGTCCCGCCGCGAATTCCTCCACGTCGGCCTGTTGGGCGGGCTGGGGCTGACGCTCCCGCAGTTCCTGGCGCAGAGGGCCCGCGGCGCGCAGAAGTTCTACGCGACGCGCGAGGGCGTGGCCCAAGGGATCATCCACATCTTCCTGCCCGGCGGGATCGCCCACCAGGAATCCTTCGATCCGAAGCCCTATGCGCCGGCGGAATACCGCGGCCCTTTCGGCGCGATCGACACGAAGATCCCCGGCGTTCAGTTCGGCGAGAAATTGAAGGATCTGGCGGGTCTGGCCGACAAGCTCACGATCATCCGCTCCATGTCCCATGGCGAAGCCGCCCACGAGCGCGGCACCCATAACATGTTCACCGGCTACCGCCCCTCCCCTGCGCTGGAGTATCCTTCCTACGGTTCCGTGATCTCCCACGAGATGGGATCGAAGAACAATCTGCCGCCTTACGTGTGCGTGCCCTCCGTGCCGAATGAATTCGCCGGCTCCGGCTATCTCTCCTCCGCCTACGGGCCTTTCGCGCTGGGCTCCGACCCGGCCCAGGGAAACTTCCAGGTGCGCGACCTGAACCTGCCGAACGGCTGCGACGAATTCCGCTTCTCGCGCCGCCGCTCCCTGCTGGAGACGGTGGATTCCCATTTCCGCGCGCTGGAAAAGTCCGACGCGATCGACGCAATGGATGCCTTCTACCAGCATGCCTACAAGCTGATCTCCTCGGAGAAAGCGCGCGAGGCCTTCAACATGAAAGCCGAGCCGGACGCGCTGAAGGACGAGTACGGCCGCAATCCCGCCGGCCAGCGCATGCTGCTGGCGCGGCGCCTGATCGAGGCCGGCACGCGTTTCGTCTCGCTCACGGTCGGCGGCTGGGATCACCACGACAACATCAAGGGTGCCATCGAGCGCGAACTGCCGCCGGTGGACAAGGCGATCGCCACGTTGATCCGCGACCTCGAACGCCGCGGAATGCTGGAGTCCACCCTCGTCATGGTGACTTCCGAATTCGGCCGCACGCCGAAGATCAACCCCACCGGCGGGCGCGATCACTGGCCGAGCGTCTTCTCCGTGATGATGGCGGGCGGCGGCTTCAAGCAAGGCTACGTTCACGGCTCCTCCGACGCCCTCGGCGGCGGCGTGGATACGGACGGCGTGACCGTGGAGGACCTCTCCACCACGATCTACAACCAGATCGGCATCACCAGCGACAAGGAACTCATGGCACCCGGCGGACGCCCGATCGAGATCGTGGACGGCGGGCAGGTGCTGGATTCCCTGCTGGCGAAGAGAGCCTGAAGCCATCCGCACCTCCGGTGCGGGAGACCCAACGCCCGAACCCATTCCAGCCGTTCACATGCCCTGCAAACTCGTCGCCCCGCTCGCAATCCTGGCGGCCGGCACCGCCCTCGGCGGGTTCACCGTCGTCGAGC
>CBIHMP010000259.1:0-5607 GCA_966211015.1 uncultured Luteolibacter sp.
GCACCTGTGCGAACGACCATCCCGCCGGCGACGGATCGCGGTAGCTGTTCACAGTCTGTCCCAGCAGGGTGATGTCGGCAATTCCCCCGGCGCTTATGCGCACCGCCTCTTCCATGACGCTCGCTGAGCTGCGGCTGCGCTCGGGCCCGCGCGGGAAGAGCTGGGCTTTCCCGGCGACCGAGGCCGCGGTCTGCTCCCGTATGCGGACGAGTTCCGCCTCGGTCGGCGGGGTGAGGAAATCCTTGTCGCGCGTGCCGGCCCACCACGGGATCAGGATCGCCGCCAGGGAGAGCAGGATCACGATCGGGATGGGTACGGGCTTCACGCGCGCGAACATCCGGCATCCCGCGCCGCTCGCCAAGAGGCAATTGACGATGGTTCGCGGGGATCCCGACCTGGCGGCGGGAAAAGAAAAACGCGCCCGCGGCGGGTGCCGGGGCGCGCTTGGAAAATCGGGGAAACCGCGTTACTTGGCGGCGGCCTTGACGAGCATGGCCTTCTTGCCGACGCGGCCGCGCAGGTAGTGCAGCTTGGCACGGCGGACCTTGCCACGGCTGACGACTTCGATCTTGGAAATACGCGGGGTGTGAAGCGGGAAAACACGCTCGACGCCTTCGCCGTAGGAGATCTTCCGGACGGTGAAGGAAGCGTTCACGCTGGTGCCGCGGCGGGCGATCACGATGCCGGCGAAAATCTGCACGCGCTCCTTGCCGCCTTCGACGACCCGGGTGTGGACCTTCACGGAATCACCCACGCGGAACTCCGCGATATCCGACTTCAGCTGCTCTTGCTCGATCTTCTTGATGATGTCCATGGCGTCCTCCTTGATTCTGGAAAATGTCTGAAATTCGCACCGGCGGCGCGAGGGGCGGGAGAACTAGGGGATCGCGATGACGATTGCAACCGCGAAATTCGCCCAATTATACCGAAATTCAACGGATTTCAGGCACTCAGGTTTCCGGAGCGTTCTTGAATGCCAGCAATACCCCGCCTTCCTCCGAGCGGGCGGCGACTTTCCGGTAAAAGCAATCGTTCCGTCCGGTGTGGCAGCAGCCGCCGCCGAGTTGCTCGACGTAGATCACCAGCGCGTCCTGATCGCAGTCCGTGCGGATCTCCACGACCTTCTGGACCTGGCCGGAGGTCTTCCCCTTGTGCCACAGTTCCTTGCGGCTGCGGGACCAATAGACCGCCTCGCCGAGTTCCAGGGTCAACGCCAGCGATTGCGCGTTCATGTACGCCAGCATCAGCGGCTCCTTCGTCCCGGCATCGATCGCCATCGCCGGGACCAGTCCGTCGGCATCGAACTTCGGCGTGAAGACGAGGCCTTCTTCGAGCTGCTTCTTGTCGCCGGGCGGCGGAAACGCGTTCATGGCGGGGGCTGTAATCTTCCCCGGGGGCCCGGGCAAGCGCGGGCTTCGTCTGCCGGGGTTGTGGCACCGGTACGCAAAGCGGCCCGGCAGGTTTCCCGCCGGACCGCTTCCTCGGATCAGGGTTTAATCCCCGCTTACGGCGTGGACCGCAGGCGGAAGAACTGTTTCAGCAGGGCCGGGGTGAGCGGCAGGGTGACGCTGTTGTTGGTCACTCCGGGCACATCCGTCCAAGGGTTCTCCAGGTTGTTGGAGGTCTCCAGGGTGTAGCCCGTGACATCGGCAGGCCAGGACAGCGTCACCGTGCTGCCGTTGCGCTCGATGCTCAGGACCGGGAGCACCGCGGCACCGCTTGTGAGGGCCAGGGGCTCGTCGAAATCGACCCAAGCGAAGTAGAAGTCGGCATCGCGCAGGGGTGCGGCGGCGAATCCGTCGGGCCCGCCGGTGGGCTCCAATCCGCGGGATTCCACGACAAAAGCCCCGCCTTCGTAATCGTAGCTCAGGCTGACATTGTCCACGACCCCGGGGAAGTCCGGGTGGGTACCCACCGCTTGCAGGATCAGCATCCCCGTGGCCCCGGTTTCTCCGGGGATGGAGATCTGGTAGCGGCCGGCCGCCGCGCGAGTCACCGTGAATTCCCCGGCGGAATTGACCTTGGTGCCGGTGGCCCCCGCGATCCGTCCTCCGATCAGGTTGAGCGCCGTGTAGGGCACGTGAAGGAAGGAAAACTCGTCGTTGCCGGACGGTATGTAGAGTTCGGGGATGAAAACTTCCTCCACGCTGCGGATGGCGACATTCCAGCCGCTGCCATCCTCCTTCACGGAGCAGTTCGCCTGCGGGCCGCGGGTGGTGGTGTCGTCGTTAGGCACCAGGAAGAGCATTCCGTCGTCGCGAGAGTCGATGCCGGGCAGGGACAGCGTTGCGAGCCCGCCGTAGAAGGGGGTGCCCGTCCCGTCCTGATCGGTCCAGGAAAGGACTGCATCGGCGGAGTTCGGATCGAGCGAGATCGTACCTTGGGTGGCGGCGGCGCTATGCGTTCCGGGAGAACGCCAGAAGGCCTTGCCATCGGCTTCCGAGCGGCTGAAGTAGCCGCTCATCCAGCCGTCGGCATAGGGGAACCATGCGGTGGAGACGTTGAAAGCCGCGCGTTGGAAGCCCCCCTCCGGGTTGACGTTCGGGTTGGGGTGGGTGGCAGTGTCGCCGCGCTTGGCCATGCGGGTGTAAACCAACCCGTTGCCGAAGGTGCCGTCCGCCATGCTGAAATACTGGGCGCTGGAGAAATCCACGGCCTCATAGGCATGGGGGAAGAAAGGCGCGGCGCCGTCGTTCCACTGGATGGCACCGTTCACGCGCACGGTCGGGATCAGGATGCCGTGGCTGGGGGAAGGGAACCAGGCCTGGGAGGCGGGATCCGTCACGGCAGGGGTGTCGCGGTCGCGGGTGGGATTGCTATAGGGTCCCAGGTTCGACTGCGCCGCCACGGGATCGCGGGGGCTGATGCCGAAATCGAGAGCTCCGGTACCGTAGCGGCCGATGGAGAAGGGGATCGGCCCCTGCTGGCCGTCGATGCTCAGGAGGAAGTCCCGGGAGATACTGGCGAAGCCGTCGGTATTCCAGACGATGGGGCCGGTCTGGGTATTGTCGGCCGATTTCCCGATGCCATCCGCCGGGAGCGAGATCTGCCAATTCACCGAGGTCACGCTGCCCGAAGGATAGGTTCCGGGAGCGTTCGCGGCCGCCACGGGCGTACCGTCGATGTTCCCGGTGGGCAGCGGCACATTGCCGTAGTCGCTGAAGGTGCTGCGCACCCGGTTCGCCTGGTTCTCACCGCCATCGATGTGGGCGACAGCGCCCAGGCCGACATACAGGGTGGCCGGGAAGGATGCGGGATCCATGCTGTACTCCGCCAGCACGGTCCAGCGGACGTTGTCCTTGCTGGCCATGGTCTGGAAGAGGTTGTCCGTCCGCTTCACGCGCAGCCACACGGGATAAAGGTCACCGGCGGCCGGCCGGAAGGTTCCGGGATAGGGGCCGCCGAAGTAGCGGAACTCCGGCGCGGAGAGCGGCGGGTCGTTCGTCTCCCCGTCCTGGGCCGGACGCGCGATGGTCTCCTCGTAGTTTTCCCCTGCGGCAGGCGTTCCGCTCACCTGGATATTGGGGCTGCCGGCCGTCAGGTTCGCCCGGACCTGGAGGGAGCCCTTGGAGGACCGCTGCTGGTTCGCGGCATCGTCGGCGTCCACATCGACCACCCTCACCCTCACGTCGAAATCGCCGGTTCTCTGTTCGTATAGGTAGGTGAAGGAGTCCGCGGTGCCATAGGTGTCGCCGCCTCCGGCGGTCACCGTGGTCGATGAGTCGGGGTTCGCGGTAACGGTGCCGACGACGGGGTTGTTGATATCGACTTTCGTCAACCCCGCCTGCGCATGGACCTTTCCGGCGAGGCCAAGAGCGGCGAAACAACAGATCCGGGCGAAGGTCGCGGCGGGATGACCGCGCCTTATGGTCCGGCAGGGGGGTGGGAATGAAAACATGGTTTTATGCTGCATAGGTGTCAATAGATGACGTTTTTATGAAAATGACGGCTTTGGCTACGAAACCCGCTCGAATCGGTCAAAGTTATTCTGCTAGAATGTCGCCGCGTCCCGTACAAGCAGGATTACCCTTGTTAAATGATATTTAACGAGAGCGGCGAAGCCGGCTTTGCGGGCCCTCCGGGCTCCACGCCGCAGTTATCCGGAAGGAGCGGGAGAACCGGCTCCCGGCGGAGCTGCTCCCGCAGTCCTCAGGCGAGCTCGGGGAGCCCGTCGATGAGCTTGTCGAGCGTGACGGGGTAATCCCGGACGCGCACGCCGGTGGCGTTGTAGATGGCGTTCGCGACGGCGGCAGCGACCCCGCAGATGCCTAGCTCTCCGACGCCCTTCGCTTTCATCGGCGAGGAGATCGGATCGGTCTCGTCCAGGAAGACGACTTCCTGGTGCGGGATGTCGGCATGCACCGGCACCTCATAGCCGGCGAGGTCGTGATTCACGAAGAAGCCGTGCCGCTTGTCCACGGCGAGCTCTTCCATCAAGGCGGCTCCGACGCCCATGGTCATCGCGCCGATCACCTGACTGCGCGCGGTCTTGGGATTGAGGATGCGGCCGGCGGCGCAAACGGCGAGCATCCTCCGCACGCGAGTCTCGCCGGTGGCGGCATCCACGCCGACTTCCACGAAATGCGCACCGAAGGTGGATTGCTGGAACTTCTTATCGAGATCGCCGTATTCGATCAGGTCCTCGGCGACGAGGCCTTCGGCGCCGGCGGCCTCGCCCAGAGACATGCTGCGGTCTCCGGAAGTCACCTTGCCATCGGCGAAGACGACGTCGGCGTGGGTGGCGTCGATGCCCGCTTTCTTCGCCACGGCTTCGCGCAGCTTCATGCAGGCGGCATAGACGCCGGCGGTGGAGTTATTCCCGCCCCACTGGCCGCCGGAGCCGCAGGACACCGGGAAGGTGGAATCCCCGAGGCGCACCACGACGTTCTCCAGCGGCACGCCCATCATTTCGGCGGCGGTCTGGGCGATGATCGTGTAGCTGCCGGTCCCGATGTCGGTCATGTCGGTCTCGACCGTTACCACTCCCTTCCCGTCCAGGCGCACCCGCGCGGCCGATTTGGTGAGAAGATTGTTCCGGAAGGCGGCGGCGACGCCCATGCCGACCAGCCACTTGCCGTCGCGCACTTGGCCGGGCTTGGCCTGGCGCTTTTCCCAGCCGAAGCGTTGGGCGCCGTCCCGCAAGCATTCGATCAATTGGCGTTTCGAGAACGGCGGATGCGGATTCGGCTTCCCCTCGTCCTTTTTGGCCTGCGGATCGTTCCCCGCCGGCTTGGCGGGACTGTCGGGAAGAACCTGGGTGTCGTTGGCGATCCGGAATTCGACGGGGTCCATGCCGAGCTTCTCCGCCATCTCGTCGATGGCGATTTCCAGCGCCGCCAGTCCCGGCGCTTCGCCAGGTGCCCGCATCGCGTTCGCTTCCGGCAAGTCCAGCACCGCCAGCAGGTTCGAGGTCATGCGGTGCTCCCCGGCGTACAGCGCGCGCGTCTGCATTGCTCCGGCCTCGGGCGCGCCACCCGGCAGGTCCCCCGACCAGCATTCGTGGCCGATGGCGGTGATTTTCCCATCCTTCGAGGCACCGATCCGGATGCGCTGGATGGTGGCCGCACGGTGGGTCGTGTTGTTCGGCATCAGGGCACGCTGCAAGGT
>CBIHMP010000260.1:0-5602 GCA_966211015.1 uncultured Luteolibacter sp.
AACGGCGTGGCGGCGAGGGCTGGCGGCGGGTCGGGCGGGATGCTATCTCCCAGGGTGGCCGTCGAGACCGTCGCAGGACCGGAGAGGTTTCCCGCTTCGTCGAAGGCAGCCACCTTGTATTGGTACGGGGTGCCGCTCTGGAGACCGGTGTCGGTATAGCTGGTGCCCTGCACCGTGGCGATCACGGTGTTGCCGCGGGTGATCTGGTAGCCGTCCACGCCAACCTCGTCGGTCGAGGCGGACCAGGTCAGATCCACGGAGTCGGGATAGGGAGTTGCAGCGAGGTCTTCCGGTGTACTCGGCGCGTCTTCATCCGGCAGGGTGGCCGTGGAAACCGTCGCGGGTATCGAGGAATTGCCCGCGGCGTCCAAGGCGGTGACCGAGTAATCGTAGGCGGTATCGGGCTCGAGGCCGCTGTCCCTGTAGCTCGTTCCGGTGATGGTAGCGAGCAGGGTGGTGCCGCGCCTCACTTCGTATCCCGTGACGGCCACGTCGTCATTCGCCTCTCCCCAGGTGAGATCGACCCATTGCAGCGCCGGTGCGGCAACGAGGCCCGGCGGTGATTCGGGAGCGGTCACATCGGGGGAGATGGTCACCGGCAGGGCGGAGGATGCGAAGCTTCCTTCGCCATGCGGCCCCAAGGGACTGACAACATCCGCCGGGACAGAGACGGTGACCAAGGTGGCACCGGGATCCGCCGAGATGCTGGCGACGTAGTAGTAACCCGATCCCCGCAGCGCCGAGACGCTTCCGCCTGCCACCTGGAGGTCGGACGGCGTGAAATTGGTCACGTCCATGTCGAAGACCACGGTGACATCGAAATCGCGCGCTGATGTCTCGGCCGGTCCGGCGATCTGGGCCCGCACCGGCCGCTTGTTATAGCCGGGAGCGAAGGTGCGTGGCGTGGCGTCATTCGGCCAGGTCCCGGCGTTAAAGAGCGTCCAGGACGTACCGTCGGTGCTGTATTCCACCTTGTATTGGAAGATGCGGCCGTCGTCCGCGTTCGTGCGCGGGTAGTAGGTGAAGCCGGTGATTTCCCGGGTGATGCCCAGATCAAAGGTCAGCTCGTGGGGATGATTCGGCGTCTCCGCGTTTGTTGGACCCTTGAAGCTTTGCCAGAAGTTGGTGGAGGAGCCCAGGTTACCATCGGTGGTCTCGGAAGGCAGGGAGCCCGGCATGGAAGTCGCCGGAATGCCGTTGCGTGTGTAGGTGGCAGTGATCTCCTGGTGGGGAATGGGATAGCCGTCGGGGTTCAGGATGGAAAACTCCGCCACGGTTGCAAAACGGCTGCGCCCCGTGAGCGAGGTCAGGCGGACATAACGTGCCTGCGGCCCCGGCCCGAGCGGCGGGACGAACTGCGCGGGAGAGAGTCCGGAGATGTATGCTTGCAGCGCGGCCACCCCGTTGGCATGGGCCATGTTTTTCGCGAGGGGGGGCATGGCGTCGCCGTTGTTGACGGCGCTGGCGCGGACGTTCACCGCGGACAGGGAGTTGTTTCCGGGCGCGATATAGCGGCCGTCCGGGCCCAGCGCCTCGTAGCGCTGGGGGATGCCGTTGATCAGGTTCTGGAAATCAAGCGGCGTGCCGAGACGGGCGTCGAAGCCTGCCCCGGGCCCTTCCGGGAGATGGCAGTGCGAACAGTTCGTATCGAGGTACGAGCGGACGCGATGCTCCAGAGGTGCGGTTTCATCTTCCAGCGCGCGCGCCTCGATGTAATTCCCGAGCTGGGTGGCGGTGAGGGATACATTGAATGCCCCGAGCGCATTGAGGGTGGCGAGCTGATTGGCCGTCTTCCCCGTGGAGGGATAGTGGAAGCTGGAGTTCAGGTGTGCCGTCTTGAAGCCCAGCGCCTGGCCCGCCGCATCGTTGTGGCACAGCATGCAGTCACCCCGGGAGGGAAAGGTCCAGAGACGCTGCTCCACGCTGCCGTCGCCCATGGAGTAGCTGTAGGCTTCGTCGAGGCCCTGCTCCATCAGCTCCGCGTCGGTGCCTTGTTCGTTCCATTTGTAGGTGACGCCGTATTTCCCGCCGGCGGCCGTGCAAATCAGGAAGCGGGTTTCGAGGCGGCGGATCGCCGCGGGATCGTTCGCGTCCGTGTTCACCTCGAAATGCTTCACGAAGATGGTTCCTGCGGGGAACTTCCAGCTCTCGTCCTCGCTGAAGACAATGTCTTCCGCCGTTGAATCGAAGGTCCCGTCGTTCGGCAGGATTACCCAGCGTTGTTTGGCCGCGGCGTCGGACCACAGCGGGTTCGGGAGACCGTAAGGGATGACGCCGGGAGCCGTGGCCAGGGTCGCGAGATCGGTAAACACGCCCGTCTGCGAAAGGAGCTGGGGCGGCTCCGCCGAAAGCGCCGGGATTGCCAGCTTCATGATCTTCCCGTTCGGGCTGTTCGCCCCGCCGAGATTCATCATGTAGATCTCTCCCTCGCTGTCGGTGGCGAAGCCGCACAGGCCCTTCTTGTAGCCGGTGTCGAAGGAAGATAGCATTTCGCTGACGATCGGGGCACCGGCGGTCAATTCCAGGCTCCAGATCCGTCCGGTGATGTGGTCGCCGAAGATCACCTTGTCGGCGAGGAAGTTGCTCCACTTCGTTCCGCGGTATCGCATGCCGCCGATGATGCTGGCACCTTCGGTATGGGTGTAGTCGTACACAGGCACCATTTCGGTGCCGATCAGGGGAATCGGCTTGTTCTTCGAGGTGCTCCGGGTCCCCTCCCGATAGGCCCACTGGCAGTTGCTACCGTTGGCGATGCGGGTCAGTTCCTCGCGGTTCGCTTCCCCGACATCGCCCACCCAGATCTCGTCGGTTTCCCGGTCGAAGTGCGCCGAGTGCGGGCTGCGGAGACCGATCGCGTAGAATTCTTCCAGCACGCTGCCCCCGGCATCTTGCCAAGGGTTGGTATTCGGGATGCCGTACCCTTGCGAAAAGCTCCCGGGCCATTCCGCCGGTTTTACATTAACCTCCCAGCCCGGATCCTCCGAAGGCTGGCGCCGGATCGGGTGGGATTTCGCGGGGTCGTTGTCCACGTCGATCCGCAGGACCCCGCCGAAAAAGCCGACGTTGATCCGCTGGCTGTTGTCCAGGGCATCGCCGCCCAGGCCACCGTCGCCGGCGGTGATGTAGAGGAAGCCGTCGTCCCCGAAGAAAGTGGCGCCGCCGTTGTGATAGCGGTGCGGGTCGTATTGGGAGATCAGGATCTCCTCGCTGTCCGGATCGAGGGTGCCGGAAGCGGGAAGCCAGGTGAAGCGGGAGACCGTCCAGTAGGTGCGGTCATTATCGTCCACCCCCGCGAAAGCGCGGCGGCTGTAGCAGACGAAGACCTGGTTTTCTCCTACCGCCCCGCCGATGGCGAACCGGGGGTGGAAGGCCAGGCTATAGAAGCCCTGGTCCTCGGAGGTCTCGGTTTTCGAGGTGTGGTCGAGCACTTCGATCCGCTGCGCCAAGGTTGCGGCAGGATTCTTCGGGAACCGCCACATCTTGCCGATTTTGCCGACGACGAGGAATTCGTTCCTCCCCGGGATCTCCGCCATCATCAGGGGGTCGGTGAAGGTCAGGGCGGGGAACGCGTTTTCAACCGCCCAACCGGAAGGGTCGCCCGGGGGAGTATTCGGGAAGGTGCCGTTGAAGAACGGACCGACGGGCTCGGGGGAATCGAGGCCGGATGGGGAGGAGCCTGATGCGAGGCGGGAAACAGCCAGCAGGATGCAACCGTACAGGCACAGGTATCTCGGGCGTAGCAATCTGGGGGGATGCACGAGCAATGAGTGTTTTTAGAACGAAAGAAGATCGCAACGCGGCTCTTTCGCCTAGGGTGGAGGGGGGGAACGCGCCGAAGTTGGATAAGAGAGACGGCTGAAGCAAGGCAAATCCTATGCCGGAATCAGGACCGCGGAACTACGACGTCTCTCGTCCCGCGGACTGGAACTCTCTCCCGTGCTTAAGCACGGGAATTGAAGATACGGCATTCCGTAGTGAAGTTGTGGAAAATATCGACTTTATTCTCAACCTCCGGAACTCCGGAATGCAATGATCCTCTTCGGAATGCGGACAGGAGAGGTGAGGTCCCCGGGAAAAAAAACTAGCCGGGACATCGGGATTTTTTTAAACGACGTCCGCGAATCCTCGTGAACATCTTCGGGGGAAGATGCCACGCGGCGCTCAAGAAGCAACGCCTCCCATGTCCGACCCCCTACCCCCCGAGCTCCCTGCTCAAAGCATTTCGCGTTCCGTGGCGGCACCTTTCTGGCCTGAAAGGTGCTGCTTGAGTACGGCTTGAAGGTCCATTCTTCCGGCCCCGGTCCGAATCCGCATGTCCCCCCTTCCCCCCCGCGCGCTTTCCGGAGTCGCCGGTCTCCTTATATGGATGACCGGGGGTGGATCGCTTTTGCACGCCCAGGTACCCGACACCTTGCGGTATTCGTTCTTCGCGCCGAAAACGCTTCCGCAGCGGTTCGAGCAGCAGGGCTTCGCCGTGGCGGCCTCCGGAGAGATCGCGGTGGTGGGTTCCCCGCTCTACGATGAGGACGACGTCACCGGGCTCGATTGCGGGGTGGTGAAGGTCTATGACGCGGGCAACGGGAATCTTCTCCACCGGCTCTCCAGCCCCACCGGGACGCCCTTCGGCTACTTCGGCCAATGTGTGGCGATTTCGGGATCGAAGGTGGTCGTCGGTTCGGGCGAAGCGGTAGGCGGGAATGCCTACGCGGGACGGGTGTACGTCTATGACTTCGATTCGCCGACTCCGGCGGTTCCGGTCCTGACCTTGGAAAATCCCGACCCTTCGGAGCACGACCAATTCGGGCATTCGGTGGCGATCGAGGGAGACATCGTGGTGGTGGGGGCGTGGCTGGATGATGCCGGAGCGACCGATTCCGGAAGAGCGTATGTCTATGACCTCGGCAGTCCTTCCCCGCCGGATCCGGTGCTCGCGCTGGACAATCCCAGTCCGGCGGAGAGCGACTGCTTCGGGGTTTCCGTCGCGGTATCCTCTTCCCGGGTCGCCGTGGCCGCCTATCACGACAATACCGGCAATCAGCGCACGGGCCGGGTGTACATTTACGATCTGGAGAGCCCGGTGCCGGCGGCGCCCCAGACCACGCTGGGCAAGCCCGGCGGGAGCGCGAACGACTGCTTCGGCAACGCCCTGGCGATGGCCGGGTCGCTGGTGGTGGTAGGGGCGGAGTTGGGCGACGCCGATGCCCTCAATTCCGGCAACGCGTATGTTTTCGATCTTGATTCCGGAACGCCGGGCCAACCGGCACACGTGCTTTCCAACCCGGTTCCACAGGCGCAGGGGTACTTCGGGACCTGTGTGTCGATCTCCGGAAACACCGTGGCGGTGGGAGCCTACCGGAACGACACCGTGGCCGAGAATGCCGGAGCATGTTATATCTTCGATCTGGCCGCCTCATCTCCCGGAGTGCCGGCGGTCGTGCTGTCCAAGCCGGCGTGGGATGCGGATGATTATTTCGGAAACGCCGTCTCCATCTCCGGGACGAGGGTGGTGGCGGGGGCGTGGCGTGACGACAGTGGCGACGAGGATTCGGGCATCTCCTATGTCTACGATCTCGGCGGGGCGCTACCTGAGATCCCCGTCATC
>CBIHMP010000261.1:0-5544 GCA_966211015.1 uncultured Luteolibacter sp.
CCCGTGATCAAGTCCAAGGGCGGGACCGAGGTCCTTGCGGTGCATGCGAACCGCCGCGGCAGATTCGGGCTGGTGCCCATCATCGTGACGAAGCTGGCGGGCAACGGGAAAGTCCTCTTCATGGGCATCGACTCCGCGTGGCGCTGGCGCCGCGGCGTGGAGGACAAGTATCACTACCGCTTCTGGGGCCAGGTGGCGCGTTGGATGTCCTACCAGCGGAACATGGCGTCCGGCGAGCGCGTGCGGCTGTACTTCACCCCGGAGCGCCCGGTACCGGGGGACACGGTGACCTTCAATGCGAACGCCTTCGATAAGAACGGCGCGCCCCTCCAGGAAGGCGTGGTCAATGTGGACGCGACCGCGCCCGATGGTACCATGGAGCGGGTCCAGTTGGTGAAAAACGACACCGCCTGGGGTGCCTTCTCCGGTCGCCTGCGCATCGGCCTGCCGGGTGAATGGAAACTCCGCGCCTCCATCGACGAGGCCGGCGCGGAGGCCGTGGAAACGAAGCTGCTGGCCCAGGGCGTGGAACTCGAGCAGACCGGCCAACCGGCCCGTCCGGAGGTGCTGGATGAAATGGCGCGCATCGCCCGCGGGCGGATGATCTCTCCCGATCAGTTGCCCGCCTTGATCAAGGAGATCGAAGCACTGCCGGAACCGCGCCCGATCGAGAACCGCGTGCCGCTGTGGTCCCACTGGGCGAGCGTGGCGCTGGTCGTCTTCCTGCTATCCGTCTTCTGGATCGGGCGGAAGCTCAACGGGACCTTCTAGGCCGCCGGAGCCGGTTCCCCGCTCCGGAGGGGAATCGCCCCACCGGTCGCTCTCCCCCACAAAAACACCGCCCGGATGCGCGGCCATGATCCGCGTACCCGGGCGGGTTTCTCCTCCCTACAAAATCGAATCGTTTACTTGGTCTCGCCGAAGGCGTTGCCGGCGCCGACCTTGAAGAACATCTTTTCCTTGGTGGCGAGGTAGGGCCACTCGAAGTAGAGGAACTCCGCGTCGGAACTCGTCGCGTCCTCCGGCGCCACGTTTTCCACGAGCGCCCAGTTCACGAGATCCTCGCTGCCATAGATGGCGAAGCCTTCCGGCGTGCCCGCGGCGGCGGAAGTGCCGCCGGTCTTCGGGTGTTTCCATGCCAGCTTCCCGCTGCCCGGGGCGGACATCGTGAAGGAAGTGCTTTCCGCGGGCGCGGGCGGCGCAGCGGAAAGTCTCAGTTCCACCGAGCGCGGGCCTTCCAGTCCCGCGGTGTTGTAAGCGCTCACGGCGAGGTAATAGGTATTCCCCAGGATCAACTGCGGCAGGGCCGCGCTGTTCCCGCCGGGCACGTCGATCACTTGGGAATAGTTCCCGCTGCTGGTCCCGAAATGGACCTTATAGCCGGCGATGTCGGTCTCCGGATTCGGATTCCAGGTGAGATTCACCGGTGCGGCAGGGACATCGGCAGCTTCAGCCGCACAAACAAGAAGCACCGGTGAAAGAGCGGCAAGAGCCAGCGCGTATCGGCGGGCGAGCGAGAGAGTCAGGGTTTCCAAACGCATGTTTACACTTTGACCGAAAAGGGAATTTTCGTCAGGGGGCAGATGGCTGAAACCCCCGTCGGCTGCCGCGGAAAAGGATTGTCGGTAATTTTCCCGACATCGTCATTTCCAGCGTTCCAATTCAATGGATTGCGAGAATCCATCAGACAGCCTACGCAAGCGGTAGGCAGCCATTTACGTGTTTTTTGCACACGCTGAAAGTGGGGTTTCCACAGGGCGGAGGCAACTCCCGAGGGTCCCGCGTGATTTCCCGCTTCACTCCACCAAGCTGTGCTGGAGGGCGTATCGCGTCAGTTCCACATTCGTGGAGAGGCCCAGTTTTTCGGAAATGCGGCTGCGGTAGGTGGCGATCGTCTTTTCGCTGAGGGCCAGCTCCCCGGCGATCTCCTTGATGGTCTTGCCGGTGGCGATCATCTGCAGCACCTGCATTTCGCGGTGGGAGAGATTCTCGTGCGGCGTGCCGGACCAGCCTTCCGCCGCGGCCTGCGCCAGCTTCTCCGCCACGGCCGGACTGACGTAGCGCCCGCCCGAGAGGACTTTTTTCACCGCGGCCACCAGGACATCGGCGGCGCTTTGCTTCGAAACATAGCCCGCCGCGCCCAGCTTGAGCGCACGCAGGGCGAAATCCTCCTCCGTATGGGCGCTGACCGCCAGCAGGGGCAGCGCGGGATGCATCTGCCGCAGGTCCCGGATCAGCTCCAGCCCGCTGCGGCCCGGCATGTTGATGTCCACCAGTGCCAGATCCCAGTTCCCCCTCAGGGCCGCGGCGGCGGCTTCCTTCGCCGTCGAGGCCTCCGTGATCCGCACCTCCGGGAAATGATCCCGCAAGAGCCCGCGCAGCCCGTGGCGGATCAGTTCGTGATCGTCGGCGATGAGGATTCTCATGGTGGCTCCTGATCGAAGGGTAAGCTCGCTTCCACCGTGGTGCCTCCGTTTTTACCGGGCCTTACCGTTAGGCTGCCGCCCGAGAGCAGGGCTCGCTCGCGCATGCCTAACAGGCCTAGCGACTCCGGATCCTTCACCGCGGCCGGATCGATGCCTCTGCCGTCGTCCGTAATGGAGAGGCCCAGCACGCCGCCGGCGGCCGAGCATGCGACCGCCACCCGTGTGGCATGGGCATGGCGCGCCACGTTTGTCAGAGCCTCCTGGAAGATGCGGAAAGCCGCCGTGGCCGTCTCCGGCGGGATCTCTTCGGAAAGCTGGTCCACCTCTACCTCGCAGGGCACGCCGGTCCGGAGCAGGAAGCGTTCCGCCTCCTCCACCAGCGCCTCCGGCAGGCCCAGATTGTCCAGCGTGCCGGGTCTCAAGTCGGTGGAGATCCTCTGGACCGTGCCGATCAGCTCGTCCACCTGCTCCTGGGCATCCACCAGCCGGTCCGTCACCTCGTTGAGACTGCGGTCCTCGCGGACTTCGATGCGGTTCTCCACCCAGCGCAAATCCAGCTTCAGGCCGGTAAGCGCCTGGCCGAGCTGATCGTGCAGTTCCCGGGAAATACGGGTCCGATCAGCTTCCCGGAGGCTCTCCACGCGGGTGGACAGGTGGCGGAAGGCCTCGCTGACTTGCGAAAGGAGCGCCATCTGCTCCTGCTCCGCATGGCGCCAGCCCCGGTAAGCCCGCCGCAACACGAAGAAGAGCAGGATCGAAGTGGTGACGACGAAATTGAGGCCCTTCAGCGATTGCACGAAGGCCGAGCTGTCCGGAAGCACGTAGTGGAGGCAATGATCGGAAGCAATCACCCAGGCACTGGCGAGCACCAGATAGGCGATGACGATGCGGACCTCCGGCCTCGGCATGACATGGGGCCATTTGCCGGCGGGAAGCCTCGGGTAAGTCGCGGGGGAAAGCGCGAAGTCTGGCGGGGGCCTTTTCTTCACTTTCATCAGCTTACGCGGATCGCGCGCCAGGTGGAGGGAAAAATGTAACAGGTTCCGTTATGCACCCGCCAGGATTCCTGCGAGCAGAGCGTCCAGCCGGGCGAGGCCGTGGGATTCGCGATAGCCCCCATGATCGGGAAGCAGCGGCCGCCCGTCCCAATCCGTCCCTTCCAGAATGTGGCGGATCGCCTCCAGCGCCTTGTCGGAATCCCCTTCCGGAATTGTCAGGCCGGTGCGGTAGCTTTCCACGCGGTGACCGATGCACTCGCCCGCGGTTGCCAGACAGGGAATGTCGTAGGAGGCCGCCTTCCCCAACGCGCCGCTGCTGCCTTGGAAGCCTTCGTAGGCCGCCCAAGCCACGTCGAAGGTGGCGAAAATCGAGTTGAAATCCGCTTCTTCCGGGATGCGTCCGGCCTCCGGATCGAAGTGAAGATTGTCGATCTCCCCGGATTTGATCCGGGCGGCGGTGCGGGCGATCATTGCTTGCTCCTCCGTACTGTATTCCGGCCATTCGTAGCGGCCTGCGCACGCGAAGTACCAGGGCAGCCGCAGTTCGCGGGCCTTCTCCGCCACCCGCAGAAGGTTCAGCAGGCCCTTCCGCCGCTCCATGCCGATCAGCCCGATCACTTTCCGCCCCGCCGCCTTCCGCCGGATTTCCTCCGCCAGCGCGTAGGGCTCGTCCGGCAGGGTGGCGTCCGTCACATCGGGAAAAGCATGGACCTCCTTGCCGAGGTAGCGGGTCATGGGGCCGGCGAAACGTTCGTCCAGCACCCCGATGCCGCGGCACAGCCGGCTGCGCATGAGCGCGTCTCCCTTCGCCAGCAGGCGGAGCTTCCGCCGCGGCGAAGGCGCTTCGCCGAAGTGGTGGTTCCGCAGATAGAGCCCGCTCCAGGGACGGTTGATGGTGAGACCCGGCACCCCCGGGAAGGGCAAGAAGCGCAGGTAGCTGTCCAGGTAGGGGAAAAACACCAGATCCGCGCGGCGGCCGGTCCGCTGCTCCGCCTCGTAGAGGGTATCGGCGCAGCGCTTCCAGCGCTGGTAGGTGCGCAAGGGGTCGCCCTCGAAGCGCCCGCGGAACCAGCTCCGCTTGCCACCGGGCAGCTTGTGAGTGGAGACACGCCGGTCGAAATCGGCGAACTGCCCGGCCGCCACCGTGCGGGCCGCGGCGAGGGCCTCCCCCGGCTCCGGGCAGAGCCCGATCACATAGGCACCCAGCCGCATGAAGGCCGCGGTGAATTGGGAGAAATACATCGGGTGGTGGCCGACCCAAAGAGGATCGACGAGGGCAACGGTCTTCACCGGCGGGAATGCTGCCATTCTGTTAGCGGAATACGAGCACGAGTCTTCAATGGATCGGCTGCCCATCCGGCCTCCGTTGATACCCGGGATACCTTGGCCCGGCATGAATCCACGAAGCGCGGACAAGGAAAGATTGGGACAGGCCGGCCATCACGCCGAAAATCATGGCCGCCAGACGTTCATCGAAAGGATTCGAGGTGAGCGTTTCGCTAAGCAGGCAACAGGCCGCCACGAAGGGCAGGAAAGCCAGCCATTGGTCCGGCCCCGGATCGCTCGCATTCGCCCGCGCGGCGGCCAGGGAAGCGGCCATCACCCCGCCGATCAGCGCCAGATGCGCCAACAGGCCGATAAGCCCGCCGGAGAACAAGGAATAGGTCCAGGTGGAGTGCCCGGCGAACCAGACGTCGCTGCCGATTTCCTCGTCCGGCGGATAGACGAGATGGATGGCCGGCATGTACGAGGGGTGCCAGTAATAGGACGCTCCGATGCCTTTTCCGTGCAGGTAGTGCACGGGATCCCGGTTCAAGATCTCGAAGATCCCGTCGGCCTCGGCGCGGCGGGTCAGGTAGGAGATGTCCTCCGTGGTATTCCGATCCGAGGCGTGGTGGAAGAGCCGTTCGTTCCAGCGCTCGATCAGGAGCGGCTCCGCGACGGCCGCAATGCCCAAGCCGAGCGCGGCCAGGAAGCAGATTACCAGGACCGGCCACAATCTCTTCACAGCATCGGACGCCTGGAAAATGCCCCAGCGCGTTCCAAGCGCGAATGACAACGAGCTCGCGAGAGCCGATGCCATCACGGGAAACAACAGCGAACGCGTGACGGTGATCAGG
>CBIHMP010000262.1:0-5533 GCA_966211015.1 uncultured Luteolibacter sp.
CCGGGGGCCGGATGGTGGTGGTTGGGTGGGGGATCAGTTCCATCGGCCGGGCAGGGGGGGGTAGCGCCGCCGGCGGAGGGATCGGCATGGCCACGGCGCTTGCGCTGGCGCTCGCAGCCGTCGGCGGCTACGGCGGCCAAAAGGCTCTCACGGCGCTCTACCGGTACGTCACCATGGGACATTTCTCCCAGGAGACCGATCCCCAGCTGAATCATGCACGGGAGAGGGAAACTTCCATCGGTGACCTCGGGAAGCTGAAGCAATCGCCGGAAATCGTCTGGCGCTTGATCCCGGAGAAAGGTCCCCTGCCGAGGCTTCTGCGGGTAGCCTCTTACAACACCTACATCAACACGGCCTGGCGGACCCTCATCCCCCGGGATCGTAACAACAGCGCCAAGGACTTTGAAGCTCTGTCGGAACTCGGCAATCCTGCCAATCCCGCCGATCCAGAAGACAAATTCCAGATTTGTCCGCCCGAGCTCCCTGATCAGAGCGCCGCCATCGATCCCGCCTTGCCCCGCTTCCGCCTGCGCGGGGTCATTTCGGATCGCGGCGGGCTGCTTCCCCTCCCGGCGGATGCCGCGAGCTTGCACCGCTTCGCGTTCGAGGAACTGGAGCGGAATTCATTCGGCACTTTCATGCTGAAACCGTCCCAGCCGGTCAGCGATGCTCTAGTGCTTTGGGGGAAGGATTTCGAGACGGAAGCCTCGCCTTGGGAATCCATCGAGGCAGATGGAAAGAACCGCCGGAAGTCCGTACGTGCGGATCTTCTGATCCCTTCGAACGAATCGGTGATTCTCAAGGAAGTCGTGGATGAGATAGGTCTGAGGGAAGGCACGGTGCCGGAGAAGATCGAACGCCTGCGCGAGCATTTCCTGAGCTTCCGCTACACCCGCTACAATGCGGTCCCGAAGGATCTCACCCGCTGGGCCAGCGGGAATGCGGAGAGAACCGCTTGGCTGGCAAAGGGGAACCGAAGCGTGCTCGCGGCCTTCCTGCAGTTATCCAAAGCCGGGCATTGCGAGTACTTCGCCACCTCCGCCGCGCTGTTGCTGCGGGAGACCGGCGTCCCCACCCGCTACGTGTCCGGCTTTGCGGTGGTGGAAAGGGATCCGAAAACCCGCGAGGCCCTGATCCGCGGCATCCACGCGCATGCCTGGTGCAGGGCCTGGGACGCTGGAGCGGGAAAGTGGATCGATGTGGATCTCACCCCGCCGGATTGGACAGGCATGGAGACGCCCCAGATGTCCCGCTTCCAGGACTTGCAAGACCGGATCCAGAGGTGGCGGGAGGATCTGCTTGTATGGCGCGATCAGCCGGGCCACATGGCCATCATCACCGCCGTCTTGCTCGCCCCCATCATTGTAGGCATGGCATTCGTCGGGAGAAATCTCTGGCGCTCGCGCCAGCAGGTCGCGGCCGATAAAAAGAGGCTGCGGGGCCCGCTCGTTCATGCGGAAACGCCGCTCACGGCTCTGGAAAAACCGGCGCGGAGGATTCTCGGTGAGAGACCCCCCGGGCTGCCCTTCGGCGCTTGGCTGCTACAGCTTTCCCCGTCCATGCAGCACCCGGCGGCCTTGGCCGATGCCCTCCGGATCCACCAACGCTTGAGGTTCGATCCCGGCGAGAAAAGCCCCGCCTTGCTGGAGGAGCTACGGCTCATGGTAGAGGAGATCAGGCGGCAATTGGGCTCGGTCCCGCGCCGCCCCTGAGGCGCTTTCCTGCGCTCGGGAGAAATACTTTTTCTCCTCTTGAACCCGGCAATCGCCGCGGTTCAAGACATGGTTGTCATACAGGACCGTAAACTCAGGTCTTGTCATGAAAAATGATGATGAGCATGGTGAAAGGTGAACATGGTTTTCGGAAGGCCATTTCATGGCGGAAAACAAGGTTTTACCGCTACTGAAGTTTGCACATCCCGCCAATTCACCCGGACTCATTCCCGGGACGTACCGATGGACAGAAAACAAATCCCCGATGAAACTTCGATACCCCTACCCCTCCCCGCGGGACGCCCGCCGGGCGATGCTCGCCGCCACCTTGGCGTCCCTCCTGCTTCCGGCCCGCGCCGATTATCAGGCGGAAGTGACGAGTGAAAACCCGCTTGTCTATTACCGCTTCAACGACAGCGTCGCGACCGACGACTCGCCGGTGGCCATCAATACCGGGAGCGCGGGGACGGCGGCCAACGGCGCGTACCAGGCCAACTTCACCCGGGGTGTGGCCGGAGCCATCGCGGGCAACAGCGCGGTTGCCTTCGTCAACAATGCCGCGGTCGATACGGCGGCCTTCACCGGCAGCGTCAGCATTTATAACACCGCCGGGCTGAACCCCTCCCATACAGGGACCAACCCATTCACCGTGGAATGCTGGGTTCTGCCGAGCCGGGATACCGCCACCCTCCTCAGCCCGATCAACTCGATGAGTTTCACGACCGGCCGCGCGGGCTACCTCATCTATCAGAACGCGGCGACCTGGGAAATGCGGATGGGCAACAAGGCCGCTGCCGACAACGTCACCGCCGTCACCGGAGGAACCGTGACGCCAGGCCAGTGGCAACACCTCGCGCTCACCTATTCGGGCGGGACGAACGGCACGATGACCCTCTACGTGAATGGAGTGCAGGCCGTTTCCAGCGCGGTGACCAATGGCTATGAGGCCAACGATAACGCGCCCTTCGTGATCGGAGCCACGTCCGCTCCCAGCCGCACCTTCGACGGCTCGGTCGATGAGGTGGCCTTCTTTCCCTCCCTGCTGTCCCCGGCGCGGATCCAAGCCCGCTTCAACGAGCGGACCAACAACCCCGCCGGCTACTCCGCGCACGTGCTTGCGGACGCGCCCGTCGGCTACTGGCGTCTGGACGAGCCCGCCTTCGTTCCCCGCGCTTCCCCGGTCGCCGACAACCTCGGCACGCTGGGAAATTCCGCCGACGGCAGCTACGTCGGCGGGTCCAAGAACGTCCCGACCGGTCCCGCCCCTTCCTCGGGGTTCGATGGCTTCGGGGCGAATAATTCCTGCGTTTCCCTGGAGACCGCCAACGGCAACATCACGAGCAACCAAGCGCTCCTGAACAACCGCAGCTCCTTCACCGTGATGGGGTGGGTCAAACGGGGAGCCACCCATTCCTCCCGCGGCGGCTATTTCGGCCAGAACGATCTGCTTGAATTCGGCGATGCCGGCGGCGGCACCCTGATCGAGGCCTGGAGCTCCGCTTCGGGGCAGCTACTGACGGATGCACCCTATCCATTCGCGGACGGGGAGTGGGGGTTCATCGCCTACACGGCCGACGGGACCAAGGTCCGGCTTTTCATCAACGGCGTGGAAACCAAATCCGTGGATTCCACGGTGGCCAGCTACGGCAGCTCTTTGTTCAACTTCAACATCGGCGGCGGCGGAATCTTCAACAACACCGGCGACTACTTCCTCGGTGAAATCGACGAGGTGGCGATTTTCGATCACGCCGTGACTCCGGGGCGCATCAAACAGCTCTACGATACGGCGCTGGGTAATGTGGGCCCCGGGCTGGTGGACACCTTTCCCGCGGTCACCCCGAGCGGCTCGATCGCGGAGGGCGAGTCCTACACGCTCTCCATCGATCCCACCGGCACCCCTCCCTTCACGTACCAGTGGAAGTTGAACGGGGCGGACATTCCCGGTGCCAACTCGCCGACGTACACGGTAGCTTCCGCCGTCGCCGGCGGCACTCTCGGTTACTCCGTGCTGGTGTCGAACAACGCTCCCGGTTCCGTGCTAAGCGACACCACGGAAGTACCGGTCACTCCCGTCCTCAAGTGGACGGGAACGGATCCCGACAGCCCGACCGTCTGGGACACCTCGGAGGAGAACTGGGAGACCTTCACCGGCGGCGCGCCCAGTCTTTACGGGGATGAGTTCGGGGTCCGTTTCGACGACTCCGCCACGTCCACGGCGGTCACCGTACCCTTCGATGTCACCCCTCAGACGATTCTCTTCAAAAACGTTGACAAGAACTACAGCTTGACCGGTGCGGGAATCATCGCGGGTCCCCCGGCGGCCGTCTTGAGCAAGGAAGGTGCCGGCACCGTCGAACTGGCCACCGATTTCGTGGTGGTGGAGAACGTCGTGGTGAAGGAAGGCATCCTGCGGGTCGGGAATGGCGCGAACGGGGCCCTGTCGGCCATCACGACCGTCCAGGTAGAGGGCGGCGAGCTCCAGATCAATCAGGCACCCGGAGCGGACTACGACACCCTTTTGACGAACGTCGGTGCCGGAACCTCGCTTTCGGTGGTCGGGACCGGCGATCTCACCATCAGCGGGCAGATCCTCGGAGCCGGCGATCAGATATTCGATCGCGACGGCACCGTGGTGGTCGCCGCCAACAACGGGATCGGGGGGAGTGTCACGGTTGCATCCGGGATTGTCGCCTTCGACGGCGCACAAGAAGCGAACCGCCTGCCGGTCAACAAGCTCGTGACGGTGGACCCGGGCGCGACGATGGAGGTGCGGGGGGTGAATCCCTTTCCCACCGCACTGGATTCCGTGGATGTCAGCCTCTCCTCCGGTACCCTCAACGTGGTCTCCGGCGAAAGCACCGCGATACCCGGCGGCACGAGCCACGCCCATCTGCGCAATCTCCTCCTGAACGCGAGCCTCGTGAACCTCAACTACTCCGGCGGAGGCGGAGCCTACAACGGCGAGAGCTTCCAGCTCAACGGCGATATCACCGTGGCCGGCACGACGTCTTCCACCATCGGCTTCGGCAGCGGGGCGAACGCGGGGAATGCGGGAGTGGCCATCCGGGCGGCGACTACGCCCGTCGTGCATACATTGAACGTGCCCGATGTGGCGGCGGGCGCCACCGCGGACCTGATTATCGCCGCGGAACTGGAAAACTCCGACTCCGCCACGGCCGATATCCTCCTGAGTTCCGTAGTGAAATCAGGAGCCGGGACGCTGCGTCTCGCGGGCGATATCGACCACAGCTATATCGGCACCCTTCAAGTGTCGCAGGGAACACTGGAGGCCACGGGATCGCTTGCCGGGCCTTTGGCCCTCGATAGCGGCGCAACCCTCCGGCCGGGAGATCCGGTCGGCACCTTCGGGGCCGGTTCCACGGTGCTCGGCGGCACCCTTGATTGCCAGATCGATGGCGCGGCGGTGGATACCCTCGAAGTGACGGGAGATCTGACGATCCAGCCCGGGGCACAGATTGCCATCAGCGTGCTGGGTGGCGGGGTCACCGCGCCGGCGTACACTCTTTGCACCTGGACCGGTACCTTGACCGGCGCTCTGCCTGCAGCCTCCGGGGTGCCGGCGGGATATACGCTGGGAATTGCCTCCAACTCGCTCGTGCTGACCCAAGCCGGACTCAACCTCCAGCCGACGGTCGCCTTGGCATCCGCGCCGGTGAACGGAACGGTCGATTTCAACAGCAACGGCGGCGGCTTTTCGGTCGGTGCCCCGGTTTCCGCGGAAGCCGATTGGACCTACACCTCCGGTTCCTGGCGCAGCTCGGGCCAGGCCACGGGCGGGCTGTCAGAGGACAACACGTCGC
>CBIHMP010000263.1:0-5529 GCA_966211015.1 uncultured Luteolibacter sp.
ATCTCTTCCTGCGGGTCCATCTGGAGCGGCACCCGGATTTCCGCGCGGAGGGTCACGATCTTTATTACGATCTGCGGCTGGCCCCTTGGGAAGCGGTGCTGGGTGCCACGGTGCCGGTACAGACGCCGCATGGCACCACGCGCATCAAAGTTCCGCCGGGCACCGAATCCGGGACGGAATTCCGCCTGACGGGAAAAGGCCTGCCGAAAGGCAAGGACGGCGGCCACGGGGACCTTTTCGCGGTCGCGGAGGTCGTGACCCCGGCCACGGCCACCGAGGAGGAGACCCGCCACTGGAGGGCCTTGGCGGATGTTTCAAAGTTCAATCCCCGCTGAGCCATGACTGCCAGGAACGAATCGCTTTCCATCCCCGTTTCGGCGGGAGACGAGCTCTTCGATCTCGAAGCCGCGGCCGAATTGAGCGGCATGCACCCCGAGATGATCCTCGAATTCTGCCGCGCCCATATCGTGGCGCTGCATCGCCGGGGCGACCTTCTCCAATTCGACAATCGCGGCATCCACCGCCTGAGGCTGATCGAGACGCTCCGTCACGAACGGAGCATGAGCCTGCGGTCGATCCGCTTTGTCGTGGAACTGATGGAGCGACTGGACTCGGCGGAGCGGGAATTGCGAATCCTGCGGGAACGGGTCAGGTGAAAATCCCCGCCTACTGCTTCCACTGCCTCGTCCGGACGACGTGCACGCCGCCCTGAATCCTCTTCTTGGCTCCCTCGGCCCCGCTGGAAATCGTTTGCACGGTGTCGAACTCCTCCCGCAACACGATCGGATGAAGCAGGGAGCACCACACGTTTCCGGAACGGAGGCTGATCTCGCGGTCGCTGACTTCCCCCTCAAGCCCAACCGAGCCCTTGACCGAAACGTCCCCCACCACCGTGAAGCGCCCGCAGGGGTGGCCATCGAGAGCTTCGGACATCTCGTAGGTCAGGGTGATCTTTCCGCTGCTTTTGCCAGGAAAGAGCAGCGCCATCGCATCGCCCGTGAGCTCGAGCTTGTCCCCCGCGCTCCAGCGGCGGGATGAAGAAAACCATTGCGTCCGCGGCAGGATCCCCTCGGTGGATAACACCGCGGGAAGCGCCCCCTGCAGTTGTTTGCCCCAGATCATCCGGGTAAAATCGACTGCGCCCTTGCCCTCGGGCATTTTCCAACCACCGGTCGTCTGCCGGAATTCCACCGAGGCTCCTTCGAGGCGCTTTGCACCGTCCATCCCGCCGCCCGCCTCGGGCACCGGCAGCGGTTGTTTCGCCTCTCCGGATTCCTCTTTCTCGACCACCCGGCCTGATTCCTCGATGCCGACGCTAAGTTGCGAACCCTTGCGCTGGAGGGTCCCGATGGTTTCGTGCTTGCCGGTGAGCGGCACCTTCTCCACGCCCAAGGCAGAGGTGCTGACGATGCGGGCGTCTTTGAATTCAAGTCTTTCGGTGGTCCGCACCGAGACCTCCGTAGGGAAGGGCAAATCCCTGCGGAAGCGCACGCCTTCCGCCGCCGAGTCAACCTGCGGTGCCAGCTCCGGCAAGACATCGCCTCCGGGGGCTACCGGTGCGGAAGGATCCGCGCCGCGGAACTTTTCGCGAGCGGCGACCACCGCCTCCTTGGCCTTGTCGCACGACGCCGATCCATACGTCAACCCCGCCAGAAGGAGGGTCGCCGCAGCGCTTCGTAAGCGATTCATGATGATCAGATAACATGAGGATTCCGGGATGGCGACAACAAGGTGCGGGCATCCGCCCCGGAAAGGGTCACGTGATCGCGTAAGCCCCCGCGCATTCAAATGCTGAAGGTCAGATGCTCGCCTCCGCGGCAACCCAGACGCTGGTCCATCTCAAGCGCGGGCGCATCCTCGCGGCTGACGCCCACGACCTGCGCCGGCACACCCGCCACGGTGGTATGCGGCATCACGTCATTCAAGACCACGCTGCCTGCACCGACTTTCGCCCCCTCCCCGATTTCAACGCGCCCGAGGATCTTCGCTCCGGCCCCGAGAAGCACGCCGGAGCGCACGATCGGGTGGCGGTCTCCGGTTTCCTTGCCGGTGCCGCCGAGCGTGACCTCATGCAGAATCGAGACGTTGTCCTCGATGATGGCGGTCTCCCCCACCACGAAGCTGGTGGCGTGGTCCAGCAAGATGCCGCAGCCGATCCGCGCCGCCGGGTGGATATCCACCGCGAAGACCTCGCTGGCGAGACTCTGGAAATAGAGCGCGAGCTCCCGCCTGCCGTGTCTCCACAGATGGTGGGACACGCGGTAGGTGGAAATCGCCATGAAGCCCTTGTAAAAGAGCAAGGGATGAAGCGGCGAGTCGCAGGCCGGATCGCGATCCACGATTGCCCGCAGGTCCCGTGCGACCGCGGCGACCAGCTCCTCGTCTCCTTGCAAAATCCCGGCCAGCAGGGGCGCGAGCTCTTCGCGGCTCATATCCTCACGCGCCAGCTTGCGGGCGAGGCGCACGCCCAGCGAAGCACCCAAGCAGGGCTGATCCAGCACCACCTCCCTCAAAAGAGGGAGTAACTGGGGCTCGCGGAGGGCCACCTGCGCGGCGTCTTCACGGATCCAATCCCATACGCCAGCGACGTCATTTCCCGCCGACTGACAGAGGCGAACAACCTTCGCGCTTCCGCCACCCTCGCCCGTGTGATGCTTTGCCTCCATGCGCATTTCCCAAAAGCTCGACTACGCGTGCCGCGCGATGGCCCAACTGGCCAAGCGTCACGACGGGCGAACCATTACACGGCTGGACGAACTGGCGCAACGCGAAGCCGTGTCGGCAAACTTCCTTGTGCAGATCCTCAACGACTTGCGTCGTGCCGGCTTGGTGGAAAGCCGCAGGGGAAAGAGCGGCGGCTACATGCTGGCGCGCAAGCCCGATACGATCCACCTCAGGGAAATCGTCGAAGCGGTGGAGCCATCGCTGCTTTCCTTCTCTACCCATACCGAGGGGGAAAGCGGTATATCCGTGCGGGCGGCATGGGAAACGGTGGCGCGGGAGCTGCGCGACCACCTGGAGCGGGTGACCCTGCCGCAATTGGCGGAGAAAAGCGAAGCGCCGATGTTTTACATCTGAACCTGCGGTTCGCGGAGCCAGAAGACGAGTTCGTTCGCCACCTCCGTGCCGGTGGTATCCACCTGCTTCCACGAGAGGCGTGCCCGCAGGTCGGGGCGTTTCACGTATCCGCGCTTTCCCCAGAAGAGGTCGTTCGGCCGGTAGCCGGGTGGGCGCAGCGGGTGATCGGCCGGTCGTTCCACGGCACAGAAACAGGTCCGGCGGAGGCCGAGTTCCCGCGCGTGTGCTTCCCGTTCATCGAAGAACCGGTGCCCGATGCCGCGTCCGCGCCACGCCGGATCGAGGACGGATTCGCCGCAATAGAACCATTCCCCGGGCGAAAGGCCGGCCGTTTTGAAAGGAGCTTGAAACGCTTCGGCCGCATCGGCCAAGGGAAGTCCGGTGGACACCCCGACCACCTTTCCGTCGCCCAAGGCAATCACGAAGACGCTCCCAGGGCACCCGCCGTAACCGGCGAGATACTCCCTTTCCGCTTCTTCGTCGCCGGCGTAGAGGTAAGGGAACTCGCGGAAGACGGAGATGCGGAGCCTCGCGGCATCCTGCAGGTAGTCCACTACCCCCGTCCCTGTGACCCGGCGGATTTCGGTCGGCATGCCGGAAACTAAAGATGCTCCAGGCGATCGCGGCAAGAGCGCCCGGGGTGTCAATTGCCCTCTTTCCGGACCGGCGTGACGGACAGCGAGAGCTCCTGATTTCCACGTCTCAACCGCAGCGGAGCCGAAACGCCGGGACGCAGGAAAAAGAAGGCATTCACGGCATCGGCATATTCCGGCGTCCGGAGTTGGCCGATCTGGAGCAGCACGTCGCCTTCCCGGACTCCCGCGAGGGCGGAGGGCGAACCTTCCTGCACCTTCGTCACCTGCGGGACCTTCGCCTCCGGACGCAGCTTCAGGCCGATCCAACCGCGGGAGACCTTCCCGTGACCCTGCACGTCTTCCAGGACCCGCTTCACCACTTCCACGGGCAGGGCATAGCCGCGGCGGCCGTCTGAGGCCTGATGCGCGATCGCGACCACCGCGCCCGAGGCGTCCGTCAGCGGCGTCCCCGCACGGGGAACCGTGGCCGAGTAGTCCATTTTCAGGAGGGACAGGGGGAGCATCTTGCCATTGATCTGCTTGATCCAGCCTTCCGCCTCAGCCTTGCCGCCGCCCTTCACGGCCCATTCCGCACCCGCCGCAGCGGAGCGCGAGGACGCCAGCGGTAGCGCTTTCTCCGCAGGGCCGGAAATTCGGAAAATGACGACCCGTGAAACGGGATCCACGAAAACCTCGGCAGGAAGGATGCGGCCGGCCGACCGGAGCCGGACATCCGCGATCTGTACGCCCGACAGGGCCACGGCCACAAAGTACCGCCCGTCTCCCACGGGGAACGCCACCGAATCAGGCTCGCTCTCCGGCCCGCGGAAGACCGCCTCCCATGAAAGTTCGGCCGGAGCGGCGGATACGGACCAGATGCACATGCCGCCCAATGCCAGCAAGCACCGACAAAAAAAAGGAGTCATCCGGAATGGATCAAAACTCCTGTTCCCCGGTGCTTCCCTGCGAAGAAGGATGCAGATCCAAGGCTTTCAACTGCTCCACCGCGGCGGGTTCGGCAGGGGCCACCTTGTAGTGTACCGGAACAGGAGCCGCGGGCTGCTCGCGTGGAGCATCCGGTGCCAGGAGAAACAATGCCGTGACCGTGGCGTAGGCCAGACCCACCCCGTAAGCCCACCTGGAAGCTCCCAGATTGGAAAACCATGCCGAGGCGCGGCGGAGCCACCCGGAGGGTCCGCTCTTCAGCACCTCCTCTTCCCGGCGGCGGTGGTGAAACTCGCGGAGAAAATCGTCGAAATACCCTTCCTCAGGGCGCTCATGGCGCTTGAGGGCAAGCAGGGCTCCGATCTCTTCAACACTCGGTTTCACGGCGATTGATGGTTAACGTATCTAAAACTTTAGGGCGCTCTGCAAGGATTTTTTTAAAAAAGCCTCACTCCCAATAATCCTGCAACTTCGACTGGAGGTGGAGATGGGCATAATGCAGGCGGGACCGCACGGTCCCCTCGGAGGTCTTGAGGATGCGTGCAATTTCAGCATGCGGCAGGCCTTGGATGTCGAACATCGTCACCACCGTTCTATGCGCTTCTGACAGGGAGAGCATCGCTTCGTTCAATCTTTTTTGAAGCTCGTGAAGCTTGCTCTGTTTCTCGGGATTCGCGAGATGACTGGTATCCACCAGCGCCGGATCGAGTTGGATCGATGAATCCAATTCGTTGAGACTCATTCCGCTACGGCGCTTCCTTTTCTTCAGGAAGTTCAAGGTCATATTGACCGCGATCTGGTAGATCCAGGTGTAAAAACTGGCTTGGCCGCGGAACCGGGGAAGGGAATGATAGGCCTTCGCAAAAATGTCCTGGAGCAGGTCGTGGGTGTCCTCCTTGTGGGAGGTCATATTATAGACTAAGCCGTACAG
>CBIHMP010000264.1:0-5528 GCA_966211015.1 uncultured Luteolibacter sp.
AGTAGTAATCCCGCATCGTGATCGGATCCGTTTTGTGATCGTGGCAGCGGGCACACGCCACGGTGCTGGAGAGAAACCCGCGGGTCACGACGTCCACCCGGTCGTCGATGGTTTCCACCGGCCCGTTGCGGAGGCCCACCGTCAGGAAGCCGAGCGCGGCCAAATCGGGATGGTCCGGCCGGTCCACCAGGTGATCCGCCGCGATCTGAAGCTTCACGAAGCGGTCATACGGCAGGTCACGGTTGAAAGCCTGGATCAACCAGTCCCGATAGGTATACGCGAAGGGATAGCGGTTATCCTGATCGAAATTATACCCGCGGGTATCGGCGTAGCGCGCGACATCCATCCAATGGCGCGCCCAGCGTTCGCCATAAGCAGGGCTGGCGAGCAACTCGTCGATCAAGGCTTTCCACGTGGGCTCGTCGGGCGTCGCCTCGATGCGACGCAGTTGTTCCTCGGAGGGGGGCAGGCCGGTGAGGGTGTAGGCCGCGCGTTCCAACCAAATGCGCGGGGCGGCCTGAGCCGCGGGCCTGACCCCCGCCTTCTCCCAAGCCACCGCCAACAAGGCGTCCACGGGATGGACGGCGGCGGGAAGTTCCGCCCTCACGGGCGGCACGTAGGCCCAGTGCTTCTCCTCTGCAGGAGCGCCGGAGATCAGGACCAGCATGACGAACGGCAATCGCATCGGTTAAAGGGCGGGACGGGATCGCCGCGAGAAATCTTTCACGGTTGCGCAAGTTCGCCACCACGGAATCCCGGCGTCCGGGGAACCTGGAGCCGCTCCTTGAAACAGCTCCGTCCAGCGCCGGGGGCGCAAGGATGCCAGGCACCGGAGAAAGACCGGGCCTGCGCGGGCGGTTCTATCCCCCGCTTTCCCGCTGGGAATCCCGCGAACCCTGCTTACATTTTTCCCATGCCTAGCAAGAAGGACATCCTCGACCTCCACTTCATGGACGCGCGGTACAAGCTGATCGATCTCGCGGCCTTTCTCGATCGCGTGGAACGCCACCCGGGCGAAGCGGATTTCCGCCTGGAGGGGCTGAAAAAGGCGCTGCCGATCTTGCTGGCCGAGGAACCGGGACGCGCAAAGGCCGTCTTGGAAGCATTGTCCGACCACTCCACCCTGCCCGCGGAAAAAGCCACCATCCAATTCGCCTACGGGGCTCCCCAAGCCTGATCCGTGGTTCTTTGGCCTGCCTCTCGTTTCCAGAAAATGAAATACATCGAGCCCCACGCCCACATGGTCAGCCGGACGACGGACGACTATGAAAAGCTCGCCCTCGCCGGATGTGCCGCGATCTGCGAACCGGCCTTTTGGGCCGGCTTCGACCGCTCCTCGCCGGCTGGTTTTCATGACTATTACCGCCAGCTCACCGAGTACGAGCCGAAACGCGCGGCGAAGTATGGCATTCCCCACTTCTGCTGGCTCTGCATCAATCCCAAGGAGGCGGAGGATGCAGGTTTCGCGCGCGAGGTGATGTCGATCATCCCGGAGTTCCTCGATAAGCCGACGGTGCTGGGAATCGGCGAGATCGGGCTGAACAAGAACACGAAGAGCGAGCTGGCGATCTTCGAGGAGCACGTCCAGATGGCGCTCGACCGCGACCTCCCGATCCTCATCCATACCCCGCATCTGGAGGACAAGCTCAAGGGCACCCGCCTGATCCTGGACGCGCTGGCCTCCTTCTCGAAGCTGGATCGCGGCAAGGTGATCATCGACCACGTGGAGGAACATACGGTGAACCTCGTACTCGGCGAAGGCTATTGGGCCGGCATGACGCTCTATCCCGAGAGCAAATGCACCCCGAATCGCGCCATCGACATGCTCGAAACCACCGACAGCGAGCGCCTGTGGCTGAACTCCGCCTGCGACTGGGGCGTTTCCGATCCCCTGGCGGTGGTGAAATGCGGGTTCGAGATGAAGCGGCGGAAACACACGCCGGAACAGATCGAACGGGTGCTTTTCGAGAACCCGAAGCGGTTTCTCAGCCAATCGCCGAATTTCAAGCTGGAGTAGGGGCCGCGGGCTGGACCTGCGCTTCGGCCCTTTCGCAGGGAGACCGTCATTTCTTCTCTTCCAGCACCTCGTCCGGGGTCTCCTCCAGGACCTCTTCGAGCGGCGACTCCGGCAAGGGATGCAACTTACGGTGGATCACGGAAGCGATCGTGGAGATTGCCAGAACTCCGCCGATGATGCCGAGGGAAACGTTGGTATCGATTTTCCATTCGCTATGGGCCAGGGACATCTTGACCCCCACGAAGATGAGAATGGTCCCCAAGCCATACTTCAGGAAATGGAAGTAGGGCAGGATACCCGCGATGGCGAAGTACAGCGCCCGCAGGCCGAGAATCGCGAAGACATTCGAGGTATAGACGATGAAGGTGTCGGTGGTGATCGCGAAGATGGCGGGGATGGAGTCCACCGCGAAGATGACATCGGTGACTTCCACGCAGAGCAGCACGGCAAGCAAGGGCGTGGCCATCCGTTTCCCATCCTCCACGATCAGAAAGCGACCGCCGCGGTAGCCGTCTGTCATCGGCATGGTCCTCCGCAACAGGCGCACGGCGATGCTCCTGCCGGGATCAACCGAGTCCTCGTCGTGAAAGAACATCTTGATGCCGGTATAGACCAGCAGCGCGGCGAAGACATAAATCACCCAGGAGAAATGATTCAGGAGAGCCGCTCCCCCCGCAATCATCCCGGCGCGCAGGGCAAGCGCGCCGAAGATCCCCCAGAAAAGCACCTTGTGCTGATACTCGCGCGGAACCTTGAAAAAGGAGAAGATGACCGCGAAGACGAAGACGTTGTCCACGGAGAGGGACTTTTCGAGGATGTATCCTGCCAGGAATTCCTTCGCAGCCGGTGCGCCGAGTTTCCAGCCGATCCAGACATTGAAGCACATGGCCAGCGCGATCCACACGGCCGTCCATCCCAACGCCTCCTTCACCTTCACCACGTGCGCCTTCCGGTTGAAAACCCCGAGATCGAGGGCCAGCATGAATATCACAAAGGCATTGAACAGAACCCACCAGGAGACGGGAATCGACGCGGTCGTTACAGCAAGCATGAAACCTTAGGGAACGGTCCACGCAAGTTCGCCTCAATTGGAAAACCCGCCACGATTTTCCAGTTGGCGCGTCTTGAGGAATTGCCGCTCATGGATATGGTCCGGCAATGCCGGAACCCGTTACCATCTCGGTCACCCGCAATTTCCCCCACACCCCCGGCCGGGTCTTCGATGCATGGCTGGATCCGGGAAAGGTGGGCAAGTGGATGTTCGGTCCGCCGCTACGGGAGGAAAAGGTGGTGCGGATGGGCTTGGAAGCAAAGATAGGCGGGCGGTTTTCCTTCGTCGTGAACCGAGAAGGGAAGGAATTCAATCACGTGGGCGAGTATCTCGAGATCGACCGGCCCTCGCGGCTGGTGTTCACCTGGGGACTCAAGGATTTGTCCGAGGATCCGGAGAGCCGGGTGACGCTGGAGATCCTGCCCGCCGCGGAGGGATGCGACCTCAGCCTGAGCCACCGGATTCCGGGCGAATGGGCGGAGTTTGCCCTTCGCACGAAGGAAGGCTGGACCAAGATCCTGGCCTCTTTGGAACGGTATCTTTCCCGGGAAGAGCAGCACTGATGCGTCATCGACTTGCTCGCGGCGTGGTGCAAGAATCCCCGTATGACTTCGGACGAATTACTGCTGCTCGCGGTGAAAGCACGGGTGCTGGCGATTTCCAAGCGGGACGGACGGACGATCTGGATCACGGAGCTCCCCGGCGGTCTCAGTTCGGGCTTTGTCACCCTGCTCGCCGACGACAAGCATGTCTTTGCCCACACGAAGGGGCAGCTTCATTGTCTCGCTCTGTCCGATGGGACACTGCGATGGACCAACGAACTGCCGGGCTGCGGCTACGGGATCGCCAGCATCGCTTTCCCCGGTGGGGGTTCCGCCCCCGGCCCCGACGCCGTGCAGGAGATCGCGAACCAGGAGGCCGCAGCTTCCGGCGCCGCGTGATGATGCCAACCCGACCCTTCACCGTCCGCCCGGCGGTCCCCGCGGATTTGACCGACTGCGCCCTCTTTTTCTGCGACGTTTTCAACTCCGCCCCGTGGAACGAGCGCTGGACGCCGGAGACCTCGCTGCAGCGGCTTACGGACTGCATGCAGACTCCCGGCTTCCTCGGCCTCATCGCCGAAGACGGCGCTGAAATCGTCGCCCTCGCCTTCGGCTATTCCCAACAATATCAGGGCGAGCGGCACTACCATCTCCTGGAGTTCTGCACCGCCGCCGATCGCCAGGGTGAAGGGATCGGTACCGCGCTGCTGGAGGAGCTTCACTCGCGCCTCCGGGGGGAAGGAATTGACGCATCTACACGCTCACCGCGCGCGACGCGCCTGTGCAGGACTTCTACCAGAAGAGAGGCTTCTACCTGAGCCCGAAGATGGTGCTGATGGCACGCCGGTACTGAAGGGTGCGACTCATGTGATCGCGAATACCGCGCCCCCCTCGATCCCCTCCGCCACCAGCAGGCCCGGCCCTTGGACCTGCAAGACTGTCCCGGCGGTCAGGTGGTGATCCTCTTGCATGCCCTCAAAGGTCACCCACAGGTGTCCGCTAAGAACCCGGATGCGGCACGTTCCTCCCTCGGGAAGCCGGCGGGAAAAAATCTGCCGGTTCCCGATCCGCTTGCCTTCGCAAGCCTCCCGGAGCCGCGGCGGGAGCGTCTGTGATCCTGTTTTCATCACTGGAGCCAGGGCGGTCATGAGCGGTAGCGTGATTTACGTGAAGCCGGACGGGACGTGCGCGGGGGAGTCGGACCCTTGGGCAGAGAGGATTTCGCCGGCTGTCTCCAAACCTCCAGCACGTGGTCCCGGACGGCCATGATGGAGGGATCGGATTCATTGCTGGCCAGATAGCCGATGCTCAAAGGCACCGACTCGCGGAAGTGCGGCAGCGCCACCACCTTGTCCTGGAAGCCGTTCGCTGCGATTTGATCGACCGCGGTGACGGTCATTCCCAAGCCTTCCGCGACGAGATTCAGGACCGTGAGGTCTTCGTTCACTTGGAACCGGCGGGAGAGATGCAGCCCCTGCTCCTCGCTGATACGCTGGATGAAGCGGCAGTAGGAACATGTGGGCGAGGTGAAGATCCACGGCTTGCCCTCCAGCAGCTTCCAGTCTGGAACCGAAAGCTCCTCCGCCCACGCCGCGGGCGCCGCGAGGCAGAGCTCGATACGGTCCAGCTCGTGGCTGACAATCTTCGGCGATTCACAGGGGCCCTCAAAGAAACCGATGGAGATGTTCCCTTCCTCGATCCCTTGCAGGATCACCCCGCTGCTCCCGTTGACCAATTGGAAGGAGAGCTCGGAATGTGCCGAAGTGATCGACCGCAAGATCTCCACCAGGCGCAGGATCTCCGGGCGGTTGTTCAGGCCCAGCACCAGCTCGCCGGAGACGGAACCGCGCAGGTTGTCCGCGCTGTGCTTGAAGTCCCGCGCGGCATCTACGATCCGCCTCGCCTGCTGCTGCAGCAC